>NZ_LFCV01000035.1 GCF_001037465.1 Xenorhabdus khoisanae | reverse complement strand
GCATCAACGGGCGGGAAATCACGCGCAAATGGGATAATCTGACAGGACGTCCTGTCAGCGAAAGTGTGGATGGCAATACCCTGCATTTCGGTTATAACCTGTCGGGGAGTCTGAATCACTTTCAGCTTAACCAGCATGCGCCACTGACATTCCAGCATGATGCACTGGGACGGGAAACGGTGCGCGAAAGTGCCAACGGGTTTATCCTTGCCAGCCGCTATACAGCAACCGGTTTACTGGCACATCAGTCGGCAGGGCAAGCCACCCAATTTTTCAGGGAAACACTGGCGCAAAACGACCCGCACTTCCCGCCACAGGCCACCGCCGTCAACCGGAGCTGGCAATATGACCGTGCGCATAACGTCCGGGTAATTGACGACAGCCGCTGGGGACAAACCCGTTACCGTTACAATACTAACGACCAAATACTGCATACCCTGTTCGAGGGTACGCGTCCGCATGAAGAGCAATTCAGCTATGATGCCAATGGCAATCTAAGCCAACATCTACCGACCGATGCACACGGGGCGGTGGCACAAATCAACCAATGCCAGCAAGCCGGTCGCGTCGTGCAGCAAGGGAATGTCCGTTATCGCTATGATGACAATGGGCGTCTGGTGGAAAAAAACGAACACCGTGATGGTTTCCGTCCGCAAATCTGGCGCTATCGCTGGGATACGCAAAACCAGCTGACCCACTGCGAAACTCCGGATGGCTCACGCTGGCATTATCGCTACGATGCGTTTGGCCGAAGAGTTCGGAAGCTGAAAGTGCATGATGGTAAGCTGACTGCTGCTAACCTCCAGCGCTGGCTGGATGGCAAACCGGATTTAGCGCCGAGAGCCAATGCAATCATGGGGCAGGATTACCTATGGAGCGGTGACCAACTTATCGAGGAAACACCGATTTATGCGGATGGTACACCGGCGGAAGGTCAACGTATCCGTTGGTTATATGAACCCGGCACACTAACGCCTTTGGCACGTTTTGAAAAAGGTAAACTCCACTATATCGTCAGCGACCATCAGGGCACCCCGCGTGAGATGCTCAATGAGGAAGGCCAGCTCATCTGGGCGCAGCGGCTAAGAACATGGGGACAAGTAGATCGTTTTCAGGTGCTCGCTTCCAATAATGCAGATTATCATGTTAACTGTAACCTGCGCTTTATGGGCCAGTATGAGGATGAGGAAAGCGGGTTATACTATAACCGCTTTCGGTATTATTCGCCGAAGACCGGGCAGTATATAAGCCCTGACCCGATTGGGTTAGAAGGTGGGCTGAATCCTTATGCTTACGTACATAATCCAGTTAACTTCATTGATCCCTATGGGCTGGCAGGTGGGCCGGGGAATAAAGGGGATCTTATTACCTATAGAGGTGATACACGAAGTCCTGATGAGATTTTTAATGATGGATTTAAACCATGGGGAACTAGCAAAGATCTGTACAAACATACATTGGATGCTCAGGATCCACCTAGTTATTTTATAAGCACTACAACTTCGCCGGGTGTTGCAGCCGAATTCGGCTCCGAATTTTACACATCCAAAGGTTTTGTATATGCAATAAAAGATAAAAAAGGTGTAGGAATAGATGTTAATGCAACACTTGGTAAAGCTAGTGAGTTTGGTAAAGAAGCAGAAATTGCATATCCTGGCGGGATTACATCAGAAAAAATATTAGGTGCAAGTCCTGTCAGCGAAAGTGGGGATTTCATAGGTTATAGTGTTTTAAACCCAAACAGGTATGGAAAAAAATGAAAGAGCGAAAAGCTGAAATCAAAGTAATAATTAATGGTAAAGAAGAAAATGCCAAACTGTCTCTAATTTCAACCGAAAAAAGAGAGTGTTTTTTGCAAATTTCAATTTCTAATATCTACCAAGGAGAGTTTTCTGGTAGGGATTTTTTTGATTGTTTTGCAAACTTAAGAAAAGAATTAAGAGATGTTATTTTTCTTTGTAAGGGAGCAAAACTAAACGTATATCCATCAGGTATGGCTAGAGATATGGCTATGGGGCTGGCTGCTTATGAATATACTTTAGGAAAAGAAGTGGGCCGTGAAAACCTAGTAGGTACTTTTGACTTCGAAGACCAAGATGTAGAAGTTTCTCCTCATAAGCAAAAAGAATATTTTTATCAGTGGATTGAATCAGTAAGAAAAAATAGGTAATAAATTGATATTATAAACCGGAAAGATCACCATGATCTTCCGGCTTTATGGGGCAATATATCTCGCCTGATCCTCTGAATCTCGAAGGGGGCTTGAATCCTTACGGCTATGTCGATAATCCGGTCAATTTTGTCGATCCATTTGGACTAGCAGGGAAAGATTGTGGTAATGCGTTAGAGCAAGAAAGCAGACTAGCGAAGCAAGACCGTGTAAGAAGACATACTTCAAGTTCAGCGGAATATCCCAAACATACTCGTGCGAGAACTCAAGAAGAGGCAATGGGGCTTTCTAGCAAAGGGGGGCAGCTCAATATTGGGATGAGAGTATCGGTCGTGGGAAAACAACAAGTGATCAGGTAACTAAATTTAGAAACAGAATAGAAAAAGAAGCTTTGCAAAAAGGTACACATTCTCCTCAATCAGGAGGTTTCGATTATTATATTTATGATTCTGGGAGAAATATTGGGTATAACAATGGTAAACCCACTCAATATATGCGAGTTGAAGTGACAAAAAGTACAAATGAATTTCATGGGCATCCTATTTCTGCTCAGGATTATTATGGTTATTTGAAAAAGGTTAAATGATGATTAATATTTTCCAGAAATACAAACCGTTAGAATGCTTTCATATTCCGGCAGGTTGGCTTACTATGAAAAACAACATGTATGATGTACCTCCAAGTGTCTTAGATGATATATCTTGTGAGGAGGAACGTTTTTTAGTAGAAGACGCTTTCTTTCGTAATGATATATTTATTGCTAGGACTGACTATCCATTATCTACGACTAATGAAATTAGAGGGGTAGTATCTATACATGGTAGGTTGTTTAATTCTAGTGATTATGAAGGTAATTATTCTTGTTTTTATGATGTTGAGATTTCTATCTTTATTGGAAAGAAAAAGCATGAGAATATTTATTATGAGGAAAAAGTGGCAAATAATAGATTTGATGCTGCAAGAATAACATCAAAATATATGTTTGTTTTTTCTAATTATATATCTTCAGCATTCGCCCTTGGTAAGTTAAATAAAAATAGTGATTTTGGAGAGTTTATATCTATGGCTTTTTCTGATAAAGGCCAGATATAAAATATCATCTTAAAGTGGTGATCAATAAACCTTGAAATCAGCCGGAAAGATCCCCATGATCTCCCGGCTTTGTTCTTTTTAAGAGCAGCTCAGTCCCTGCCCTTAGCGGCTTGTATAGTCACCAAGCAGTTCCCGCATCCGCAGCTTAATCTCACTGAGCTGATCTTGCTGGCGCTGGTACTGTTGCCGGATAGCACGGGTGTTATCGCTGTCAGGGAGCAGCACCAGACAGCCATCCATAATCTTCACGGTCAGGGTGCAACCCTTATCGAACCCAGCCGCCTTAAGCCACTGGCCTTTAAGATGAATGGCAGGCGGAGCGGTGGTCTTGTTATTTTGCGGCACGTATCCCACGGTGTAATAACGTTCGGTTTTGGCGGCTTTATTTACCGCGCGGTTTTGCTTAGAATGCGCCTTAGCCATGTTCAACTCCTCGTTAGTTGCTTATGGTAAGCGGTGTTGATGTGTTGCAACCACATCATCCAAATATGGCACAGTAATTTTGGTCATCGTAATAAAGGTGATATTTTCACTGGCTCACCACGTTCGATTACAATCCTGACGGTGCGCTGACTACAATGGTGCTGCCGGCCGGTGACACCTTTGCTTACGGTTATGATGAACACGGGCAACTTATCGAAAGTGCCCTGCCAACCGGTGAGTGTTGGCAATTTCACTATGATGAGCAGGGCAACCTGACGACACTGACCAATCCGCTGGGGCACAAAGAAGAATACCAATATGGCACCCACGGTGAATTGCGCCAGCGCCTGTTGCCGGATGGTACCACTCAGCAACTGGCCTATGACAGTGAACGGCGTGTGGTGGCAGTGACTGATGGCGAAGGCCGCACTACTCGCTACACTTACGGTGCGTTTGACTTGCTCAATCAGGTCACACGACCCGATGGCACCATGTTGTACTTTGGGTATGACCGTTTGACCCGGTTGAATTCCGTGACCGCCTCCACCGGCGAAACCTACCGTTATGAGCGGGATGCCGCCGGGCAGATTATCCGGGAAACTGATTTTACCGGGCGTACCATTGATTATCAGTACGATAAGCTGGGCCGCCGCACACTGACTCAATATCCCGACGGTCAGCAGCTTCGCTGGCACTATTCGGCGGTTGGTTTGCTGGTCAAACAGGAAAGCTGGCAGCCGGAAGAAAATCAACTGGTGCTGAAAGCCACGACTCGTTATGAATACAACAAGCGGCATCAGTTGGTGAAAGCCACTAATGCCGATGCCGTGGTGGAATACGAATATGACAAGGCCACTGGCCTGCCGACCTGTGAGCGTATCAACGGACGGGAAATCACTCGCGAATGGGATAACCTGACCGGACGTCCGGTCAGTGAAAGTCTGGACGGCAACACCCTGCACTTCGGTTATAACTCAATAGGTGCACTGAACTATTTCCAGCTGAACCAGCATACACCGCTGACGCTCAAGCATGACGCATTGGGACGAGAAACTGTACGTGAAAGTGCCAACGGTTTTATCCTCGCCAGTCGCTACACTGCGACCGGATTGCTGGCACATCAGTCTGCGGGACAGGCCACCCAATTTTTCAGGGAAACGCTGGCACAAAACGACCCGCACTTCCCTCCGCAAGCGACTGCCGTCAACCGGAGCTGGCAATATGACCGTGCGCATAACGTCCGGGTAATAGACGACAGTCGTTGGGGGCAAACCCGTTACCGTTACAATACTAACGACCAAATACTGCATACCCTGTTTGAGGGGGCACGCCCCCATGAAGAGCAATTCAGTTATGATGCCAATGGCAACCTGAGCCAACATCTACCAGCCGATGCACGCGGGGCGGTGGCGCAAATCAACCAACGCCAGAAAGCCGGTCGCGTCGTGCAGCAAGGGAATGTCCGTTATCGCTATGATGACAATGGCCGTTTGGTGGAAAAAACCGAACAGCAGGATGGCTTCCGTCCACAAATCTGGCGCTATCGCTGGGATACGCAAAACCAGCTTACCCACTGTGAAACCCCGGACGGTTCGCGCTGGCATTATCGCTACGATGCTTTTGGCCGAAGAGTTCGGAAGCTGAAAGTGCATGATGGTAAGCTGACTGCTGCTAACCTCCAGCGCTGGCTGAATGGCAAACCGGATTTAGCGCCGAGAGCCAATGCAATCATGGGGCAGGATTACCTATGGAGCGGTGACCAACTTATCGAGGAAACGCCGATTTACGCCGATGGTACATCGGCGGAAGGTCAACGTATCCGTTGGTTATATGAACCCGGCACACTAACGCCTTCGGCCCGTTTTGAACGCGGCAAGCTCCACTATATCGTCAGCGACCACCAAGGTACACCGCGTGAGATGCTCAATGAGGAAGGCCAGCTCATCTGGGCGCAGCGACTGAGAACATGGGGACAGGCAGATCGTTTTCAGGTGATCGCTTCCAATAATGCAGATTATCATGTTAACTGTAACCTGCGGTTCATGGGCCAGTATGCGGATTAGGAAAGTGGGTTATACTACAACCGCTTTCGGTATTACGCGCCGGAGACGGGGCAATATCTCAGTCCTGACCCCATTGGGCTGGCGGGGGGATTTAATCCGTATTCCTATGTGCATAATCCGGTATCTTGGGTTGACCCATTTGGATTAACAAGCTGCCCTCCACCAGAAATAAGAGGCACTCAAACTGGATTTAGGAATCCACAACAAATAGACGGCATAAAAAGAGATATGCTTAATGGATCTTTTGATTTTCAACATATAGAAAAGAGGATTGGTGGATATCTAGATTCAAAAGGGACTTATCATGTCACGGAAGGTCATCATAGAATGGCTGCTGCTCAGGAAATATATAAAGAAACTGGTGACTCTAAATATATTAAGCAGTTATTAAATGAGGGAAGATGGACTAAACAAGACTTACCACCTATAGAATCCAGACCAATGCCATCAAGAGGTTTTTTTGGTAATTTAAGAAATAAATTAGGGTTTTAGTTATGAGAAAAATCGATATATATTCCAATATGTTATGGAGATCTCTTTCATATATAAGAAATATTCAAACTCAGACTTTCATTGGAAAAGCTTTTAATAAATCGTGCTATTACGAGGCGGAGTTATTGCATAATGTTGTGATGTCTATTACCGAAGAAGAAATGACTTCTAATGATATATATTTCCTGAATACTCAAGCCAGATTCTATTTGGAAAATGCTGACAAAAGAAAATGTACAAATTATTTCTCTCATGAAAATGATATAAAAAAGCTATTTAGCATCGTTCCTGAGCACTTGAAAGAAAAGCTCGAATGGCATGGCCCAGAGTAATATTTTGTAGTAATTAAATCTAGCCGGAAAGATCCCCATGATCTTCCGGCCTTGTTCTTTTTTAGAGTCGCTCAGCCCCTGCCCTTAGCGGCTTGTGTAGTCGCCAAGCAGCTCGCGCATTCTCAGCTTAATCTCACTGAGCTGGTCTTGCTGGCGCTGGTACTGTTGCTTGATGGTGCGGGTGTCGTCACTGTCAGGAATAAGCACCAGACAGCCATCCATAATCTTCACGGTCAGGGTGCAACCCTTATCGAACCCGGCCGCCTTAAGCCACTGGCCTTTAAGATGGATTGCAGGCGGAGCAGTGGCCTTGTTGTTTTGCGGCACATATCCCACGGTGTAATAACGTTCTGTTTTGGCGGCTTTTATCCTTACAGTTATGTGCATAACCCGGCTAACTGGATCGACCCCCTTGGATTAATGATGTTATACCGAGGAATGCATCTTGATGAATATGATGAATTGATGAAAACAGAGAAATGGGCCGGAGGGAATGGTTCTATGGAAGGCAAATGGTTTGCTGAATCCTATAAAGATGCTGTTACTTGGGGAAAAAGAATGGGACATAGTGGTAACTTCCAAGTTGTTCAAATTCATGTACCAGACCGCGTAGCGAATGCTGCTTATTCAGTTAAGAACTTAGATAATATAGGTAATGCTCGATATATTGAGGTAACTGATCTTAATAAGGTACAGGCTAAACCTCAATGGACTAAGCTGATTTCTGTCTCATCATGTTAAGTAGAGAACATTTTATGGAAAAATTAACAGTTAATGTCAAAGTTAATTGGGTTGCTGAAGCTCAGGGTGGAAAAGCCACGTTACCACTTAATGTATTATATTATGTTATTACTGAACCAATGAGAGGCAAGGTTGGTGAACCAACATCTTGGAGCTTAGTATTAGACATAAAAAGTAACTCTCATGATGAAGGAGGCAGCAGAATAGGGTTAGGTAAGGCTTATTTTTTAGTTGAGAATGCCCCTGATTTCTTACTTACTCAAGGGCTTACTCTAAATGTCTATGAGGGACCTAAGTTTGTTGCCATAGTTGAAGTTCTTTAAGGGTAGTAATGGAATATTTCGCTGATTAAAATTTTTTTAATTCAAGCCGGAAGATCACAGATATCTTCCGGCTTTCTTCTTTTTTAAGAGCGGCTCAGCCCCTGATAAGCGTCCGGTGATCTCACATTGCTTTATCAGATAAGGTACAAAGTGGGATTTAGCTAAATGGGTTCTCAGGCCAAGGAAGGAATTCATTCAACCAGTTGTTCGGCCAAGTGCGTAGCATAGCAAAAGCAAATCGGGGAAATTGCTGGGATAATTCCCCAATGGAAAGAGTCTTTCGCAGCCTGAAGAGTGAATGGGTTCCCCCGGAAGGGTATCTGGATATCCATGATGCCATACGGGATATCACGCCATATTTGGGCGGCTATTACAACCATGATCGTCCGCATAGTTTTAATGGTGGACTTTCACCGGTTGAATATGAAAAGCAGTGGGAAGAGGCTAAAAATGTGTCCAGTATTTCTTGACCACTACAAGTATAGCGGCGGGACTATTCATGGACACCCAATATCACAGAACGAATTTAAGAAGCTGACAAAAAAATGAACATTAATTTTTCAGAAAAGAGCGGAGTAATCACTTTTAATGACTTTTATATTAGTGATGATATTCCACTTGAGAATCAACTTGATGAATTAAAAGAAGATATGTTGCAGGTAGAATTTCCTAATGGATATCTTTTAGACATAGGCTGGAGACCTTCATTTGATATCGATGGGCAGTTTAACTTGATGTTAATTAAAGATTTTAACTGGGAAAATCCTGTTTATTTAGGTTCAGCGAAAAATTTATCTGAGCTAGAAGAAAAGATTCAATCAGCAATGCATAAATTATAGTTGATGAAATTTAATAGCCGGAAAGATTCCTCTGATCTTCCGGCTTTGTTCTTTTTAAGAGCCGCTCAATCTCTGTCCTTAGTTGCTGTTGTAGTCGCCAATCAGTTCCCGCATTCTCAGTTTAATGTCACTGAGCTGGTCTTGCTGGCGTTGGTACTGTTGCTTGATGGTGCGAGTGTCATCGCTGTCGGGGATCAGCATCAGACAGCCCTCCATGATTTTAACCGTCAGTGTGCCGCCAATATCAAAGCCGGCCGCCTTAAGCCATTGCCCTTTCAGGTGGATGGCAGGCGGACCGGGGAATAAAGGGGATTACCTTATAACGTATCGCGGAGATACACGAAGCTTCACTGAAATTTTTGATAAAGGATTTGAAACCCGTGGCCCAAGCATGGATTTGTATAAGCATGCATTAGATAATCTAAATCCGCCGAGCAATTTTGTCAGTACTACTATTGATCCGAGTAAAACTATTGGCTTTGCAACAGATTATGGAAGCAAAAGCGGATATGTGTACACCATGAAAACTAATAATGGTATAGATGTAAACAAGGTACTAGGTTCAAAATCGCCATATCCTGGAGAAGCAGAAATTGCAATACCCGGCGGGGTCAAATCTGAAAATATATTAGGCGCAAGACCAATTAATGCCGACGGTGAAATGTGGGACTATACAATTTTAAATCCAAAGAGGTATGGAAAATGACAGGTGTTGATAAAAGAAAAATCAAAATAATAATAAATGGAAAAATGGAAGAAGCTGAATTGCACCTGATCACCTCTCCTAATAGAGATTGTTGTTTGAAAATATTTCATAATAATAATCAGTTAGCAGAATCAAATGATACCGATTATTTTTCATGCTTTATAGATTTGAGAAACCAATTAAAAGATATAGTTTTTCTTTGCAAAGGAGCAAAAATAAATGTGTTTCCATCTGCAATGCAGAGAGATATGGGGTTAGGCAAAGTGGCTTATGAGACTACATTAGGTCAGCATGGTTTACCTCAAGATATGGTTCATATATTTGACTTTGAAGATAAAAATGTTGATGTTACCCCAGAAGAACAAGGTAAATTTCACCTTCAATGGTTTGAATCGCTACGATAAAATAACTGATTTATGAGCTTAGATTAAGCAGGAAAGATCTCCATGATCTTCCTGCTTTATTCTTTTTAAGAGCGGCTCAGTCCCTGCCCTTAGCGGCTTTTGTAATCCCCAATCAGTTCCCGCATTTTCAGCTTAATTTCACTGAGCTGGTCTTGCTGGCGCTGGTACTGTTGCCGAATGACAAGAGTGTCGTCACTGTCGGGGATCAGCACCAGACAGCCATCCATGATTTTGACGGTCAGTGTGCCACCAATACCAATATCAAAGCCTGCTTCCTTTTATCTGAATCCGCCACTTGCTATTATTATCACTCCACTCCGCCATCATCAACGGTGGAGTGGTTAATTTCGGTTGTTACGTTCTCAACCCCCGGCCAGATTCAATTAAGTACCAAGCCAGAAAATAAAATAAAGCAATAAAGATACTCAACATACCTAATGTCATCGCCAGAGAGACATCCGAAATACCCAGAAAACCATAGCGGAAACCACTAACCATATAGACAATCGGGTTGAGCTTTGACACGATTTGCCAGAAGGTAGGCAACAGGGTAAGGGAATAAAATACGCCTCCCAGATAAGTCAGTGGTGTCAAAACAAAGGTTGGGATGATGCTGATATCATCGAACGTTTTCGCAAAAATGGCATTCAACAGCCCCGCCAGAGAAAACAAAATAGACGTTGCCAGCAAAGTAATCACTACCATGCCCCATGAATGTATCTGTAACGGTACAAACAATAAGGAAACCAATGTCACCAGAATGCCAACACATACACCACGAGCTACCCCACCGCCAACGAATCCAGCAATGATGACATGGGTTGGAACCGGAGCAACCAGTACTTCTTCGATACTGCGCTGAAATTTGGCGCCAAAGAAGGACGAAGAGACATTCGCGTAAGAGTTGGTGATTACTGACATCATTATCAGCCCGGGCACAATAAACTGCATGTAACCCACCCCGCCCATTTCACCAATGCGAGAACCCACCAGATTGCCGAATATAACGAAATACAGAGACATGGTGATTATAGGCGGTAATAATGTCTGCACCCAAATACGACCAAAACGAGTGACTTCCTTAATCCAAATGGTTTTCAGGGCCACCCAGTACAATTGGATCATTATCTATCTCCTTGATTATTATTGGTCAACCCAACAAACAGCTCTTCCAGGCGATTCGCTTTATTGCGCATACTGCTAATCTGAATGCCCTGTGTACTTAGCTGGGAGAAAATATCATTCAGCCCCTGTCCACGTTTTACATCAACTTCCAACGTGGCTGCATCAACCAGACGATAATCATAACCATCAACGATAGGTACTGTTCCTTTAAGCTCTAAATCAAACAAGAAAGTTTCACGTTCAAGCTGACTGAGCAGGCTTTTCATACTGGTGTTTTCTACCAATTCACCATGCTGGATGATACCAATATTGCGACACAGCATTTCAGCTTCTTCCAGATAATGAGTCGTCAGAATGATCGTGGTTCCCTGCGCATTCAATTCTCTCAAAAATTCCCACATAGATCGGCGCAGTTCAATATCCACTCCCGCTGTAGGTTCATCAAGGATGAGCAATTTCGGCTGATGCATCAAAGCACGAGCAATCATCAAACGACGTTTCATACCGCCGGACAAACGAATAGCCCGTTCGTCGCGCTTTTCCCATAGATCCAGTTGGTTAAGATAGATTTCAGCCCTGTCCTGTGCAACATCGCGCGGAACGCCATAATATCCCGCCTGATTCAGTACTATCTGAATCACCGTCTCAAATTGATTAAAATTAAATTCCTGAGGAACAAGACCAAGCTGACGTTTGGCATTAACGATATCTGTATCAATATCGTAGTCAAATACCTTAACCTTACCGCTACTTTTATTGACCAAAGAACTGATAATACCAATCGTAGTGGATTTCCCTGCACCATTTGGCCCCAAAAGCGCGTAAAAATCGCCAGCTTCTACATGCAAATCAATCCCCCGCAGCGCTTTCACTCCACTTTCATAAGTTTTAGTGAGCTGCGTTAACTCTAATGCGTAAGCCATAAGTAAAAAACACCTTTATTCTTTGCTATTTTTGAGTGCAAGATGGGAATTATGCCATGATTCTTCCCGCCTTTCTTAGCAATGACAGGGATCAAATAAAAAACATTCTTCAATTAAATATTAAATTCTCAATTAATGTTGTATATGATTCTATCTCAAAAACGTTGTCAGGCTATTAGTTATGATGAGAAAAATTGAAGAGCTTTTTGCCAGGAACAAACAGTGGTCAAAGTCCGTAAACGATGAAAATCCGCTTTTTTTCAAAGAATTATCAAAGGCGCAAAAACCCCATTTCCTGTGGATAGGCTGTTCTGATAGCCGAGTACCTGCTGAAAAACTGATTGATGCTGCACCAGGCGATCTTTTTGTTCACCGAAACGTTGCAAACCTTGTTATTCATACCGATTTAAACTGTTTGTCCGTTGTACAATATGCTGTTGATGTCTTGCAGGTTGAGCACATCATTATCTGCGGTCACTACGGCTGTGGTGGTATTGAAGCTGCTGTGGATGGCACTGAACTGGGCTTAATCAATAACTGGCTGCTCCACATCCGGGATTTGTGGTACAAGCACAGTTCTATGCTTGGCGAATTGCCGCCTAATGATCGACTGAACCGCCTGTGTGAATTGAATGTCATTGAACAGGTTTACAACCTCGGCCACTCTACCATTATGCAATCTGCGTGGAAACGTGGTCAGAAGGTGATGATCCACGGTTGGGTATATGGTTTAAAAGACGGTGAATTACACGATCTGGATATTACGGCGGATAGCCGCGAGAAACTCGAACTTAATTATCGCCAGGCTATTTCCAAATTGTCTCAAGCCAAATAACAGGCTGATCTAAAAAACAAATGGCAGCTTTTCGCTGCCATTTGCTCATAACTCGACTGATTACTTAAAATTACCGCAAAAATCAATCTTCCAATAAGGTGACGTGCCCGATATAAGGCAGGTGACGATAATGCTGGGCATAATCAATGCCGTAACCAACGACAAACTTATCTTCAATCGAATAACCAATCCACTCAACGGGAACATCAACCTCACGACGAGATGGTTTGTTCAGCAAAGTACAAATCGCCAGTGAATTCGGTTCACGCAGCCCCAAAATCTCACGAACTTTGTTCAGTGTATTGCCTGAATCGATAATATCTTCAACGATCAACACATCTTTGCCACGAATGTCCTCATCCAGATCTTTAAGGATTTTTACATCGCGGGTAGAACTCATCTCATTGCCATAGCTGGATGCGGTCATGAAGTCCACTTCGTGAGGAACCTGTACTTCACGGCATAAATCTGCCATAAAGATAAATGACCCTCTCAGCAAGCCGACCAGCACGAGTTCACGATCGCTCTTACGATAATGCTCTGTAATCTGTTGCCCCAGCTCAGCAATACGTTGCTTAACCTCCTGTTCGGAGATCATCACATCTACAATATGTTTCTTCATCAATATAACCAGTTGATTTTGTTTTAAATAATCACAATACAAACCCAATGATAAATGTGATTATTTATACACCGCTCAATACCATAAGCTCACCAAGCGCATAAAATAACACTCTATGCCATCAGAACAAACCCTATTCGTTAATGCTCAATTAAATTTTTTTATTGGCAGAAAAAATGGCAATTTTCCCAACATTAAGTAAATTAAGTTTGGCTAACACAGATATTAATATGATAATTTAAGTAAAACAGTAGAAAATCAGTATAATAGAAATTATGCAAAAAATTGCCTTATTGACTTACATCCTGGTTCTGTTCGGTTTTGCGCAACCCGCAAAAGCCCTGTCTGAAAGTGAAGCTGAAAATCTTGCTGATTTGACTGCGGTCTATATTTACCTGAAATATGACTGTGGCTATAGCCAGATCCCAGATCGTGAGATCAGACGCACAATTATCTATTTTGCCCAACGCCAGAATTGGGATCTCAGTAACTATGATGGTCAGTTAATGGAGGAATTGAATCAATTAGGTTATAACGACTTAAAGGAAATTAACTTACCTCATGAAGTTAAATGTCGTTCTCTTGCACGACGTTCTCTTAGCCTACTCGCTTATGTAAAATAGTTCCCTAACAAAATATCTCTATAGGTCAATTTCGCAGTGCAACTAAGTTAATAGTTGGCTATTATGTGTGCCCAATTCCTGGGAACATCACAATGGAGAAATGCCTAAACATGTCACAAAAAGAAATTTGGTATGAAACGTTGCATTCCAATTTCGGTCAATATTTTACAGTTGAAAATGTGCTTTATCATGACAAAACAGAGCACCAAGACCTAATCATTTTCGAAAATACAGAGTTAGGTCGCATTATGGCGCTTGATGGTGTAGTTCAAACCACGGAGCGCGATGAATTTATCTATCATGAAATGATGGCTCATGTGCCATTATTTGCCCACGGTCAAGCTAAAAAGGTTTTAATCATTGGCGGTGGTGATGGTGGAATGCTACGTGAAGTCTGTCGTCATCACTATCTCGACAATATCACAATGGTAGAAATTGATGCTGGTGTAGTTGAGTTTTGCCGCCAATACTTACCAAACCATAATGCAGGGGCTTATGACGACCCTCGTTTCAAACTGGTGATTGATGACGGTGTTAGTTTTGTCAAAACCACGTCTGAAAAATTTGATGTCATCATTTCTGACTGTACCGATCCCGCCGGGCCAGGTGAAGGCCTATTTACCTCTGAATTTTATGAAGGCTGTGCCCGTTGCTTAAACGAAGGCGGTGTTTTTGTAGCCCAAAATGGCGTCTGTTTCCTGCAACAGGATGAAGCCGTCAATAGCCATAAAAAATTGAGTCGTTATTTTGCTGACAGCAGTTTCTATCAGGCTGCCGTTCCGACCTATTATGGTGGGATCATGACATTTGCATGGGCAACCCAAGACTCTGCCTTGCGTCAGGTTCCTTTGATAACACTGCAACAGCGCTTTGAAAGTGCGGCCATAGCCTGCCGTTACTATACACCTGCCATACATGCAGGAAGTTTTGCATTACCACAATACTTACTGAATGCACTGTCTGGAAACCAATAATCCCCCATTAGCCGGGAGGTGAATTAAATTGCTCAAACTGAAATTGCACGGCTTTAATAATCTCACAAAAAGCTTAAGTTTTTGTATTTATGATATCTGTTATGCAAAAACAAACGCCGATCGCGACAGTTATATCGCGTACATTGATGAACAGTATAATGCAACCCGCCTGACTGAGATTCTCAGTGAAACCTGTTCAATCATTGGTGCAAACATTCTTAATATTGCTCGCCAAGATTATGACCCACAAGGAGCGAGCGTTACCATTCTGATTAGTGAAGAACCCATTGACCCTAATTTAGTGGATAATACAGAAAATCCAGGCCCACTTCCTGATTCTGTCGTCGCCCACTTAGACAAAAGCCACATTTGTGTACACACCTACCCAGAAAGCCACCCAGATGGTGGTATATGTACCTTCAGGGCAGATATTGAGGTATCAACTTGTGGTGTAATTTCCCCTCTTAAAGCACTAAATTATCTGATCCATGAATTGGAATCTGACATTGTGACGATGGATTATCGTGTTCGTGGTTTTACCCGGGATGTCAGTGGCGTAAAACTCTACATAGACCATGAAATTAATTCCATTCAGAATTATGTGACAGAAGAGATCCAATCTCAGTACCATATGCTGGATGTAAATATTTTTCAGGAAAACCTTTTCCATACCAAAATGATGTTGAAAGAATTTGATCTGAATGAGTATTTATTCAATACCACAGCAGAAGAATTAAGCGAAATGGAAAAGAAAGAGATCACCCGCTTACTTAAAAAAGAGATACAGGAAATTTATTACGGCAGGAATTTACCTAATCTATAAATATTTGCATTCTATCTAACCTATTTGACTGGCAGCAAATTAATCTGCCAGTCATTAAATTCCATTTCGGTGAGAGTCTCGTTACCCTATTCTGACGGAACACCTAACTCAGCACTCGTTATAATTTCAGCATTATACATATTTTTTAAATAATTAAGGGCGGTATTCTGGTCAACCCCCGGAAAGACGCAAACAGCATCTGACAATACTTTAATATCATAACCTCGGATAAATGCGCCATAAGCGGTATGCTGAACACAACAATGAGTATGTTGCCCTGTCAGGACAACTTCTTTAACACCATATTGCTTTAAAACTTCTTCCAGATCAGTTCCATCAAAAGCGCTATAAAAATGCTTGGGCGAAATAATTTCACGAGCTGCGCCGATAGGGGCTAATTCCGCGACAACTTCAGCGCCCCTCGTTCCTGCCAACGCATGTTCTCCCCAAATATCTATTTCTTGATCACTTGCACAATGAGCATCATTGGCATACACCACCAACCAATCGTTCCGGCTTCTGGCATAGTTGATCGTCCGCTGGATCACGGGAATAATTTTCAGCGCGCTTTCTTCATTGGCGAGAGCACCTGTAACAAAATCATTCAACATGTCGATTACAATAAGAGCTTTCATCTGTAAGACCTTCTTTTACTTTTGCATGTGGAATTTTTCAGAAAAAACCATAATCAAAAAAAATCTTATTTGATAATAGTGTTATATTGTTTTATTTTGTAAAAAAATATTGAATATTTAATTACTTTAAATGAAAAAATCATAACTCCCTAATATACAAAATGATATGATATTCTTACCTCATGCATAATAATACCACAACCAATTTAATCAAATAACTTTACAATGTGAAGTTGGATTTACTTTCAATGATATAAATCAATTTATTTATATAAGTAATAATGTTAATCCATGTCATACATACGATACTAAAATGAAAAGCTGATAATATAGTAATGTAGTCCTATACATAAGGCCACTTAAATACGGTTATAAATATTAAGGAACAGTAATGATTAAAACCTAACAATACATATCTAGTAAAATTTTCCGATACTGATGTTGATGGATTGTGATGGATGTGAAGCCCAACTTGAAGGTAAAGGCATGTGACTATTGAAAGAGTAATTTCGTTTCAGCATAATCCGACCAATAAAGAATCATGGTAAAAATTTAACGCTATCAGATACTGAAAAACAACATATAAAACAAAGTAAATATCTTTAAATATAGTTTAATTTGTTTTTTAAATTTATTTATTTCATTTTGCAAAGCAAAAAAACCAATTAATGTAATTGGAACGATCTTCCACCTACTAACGACCGACTAAATAAAAAGTAATTACTATGTTATGGCGCATATAAAAACAACAGTTAAAATAATAAAAAAAAATCCAAGGTAATATAATTTAGTTGTTTTACAACAAAAATTGTTATCCAATTAACAGTTTTGGTTTAATTATTTGCATGATTTTTATTTTATGAACATTATGATATATAACTAGATTTATAATAAACACCCTACAATAAACAATAAAAATGAAGATAAAAATTGCTCTTATTGATGACCATGTTGTTGTCCGTTCAGGCTTTGCTCAATTATTGACTCTTGAAGATGACATTATAATCGTTGGTCAATACAGCAGTGCCAGTGAAGCATGGTCAGATTTACTAAAAAAAACGATTGATATCGTGATCATGGATATTTCCATGCCCATTGAAAGTGGTTTACAGCTTCTATCACGGTTACGCCCCACATGCCCTAATTTTCGTACTATCATGCTCAGTATTCATGACACTGCGGCTCTGGTACAGAGTGCACTTGATGCAGGTGCACGCGGCTATCTGACAAAATGCTGTGGGCCAGAAGAATTAATCCAAGCTGTACGAACTGTTCATAAAGGAGAAATTTACCTCTGCTCTGACGCATTAAAGGCCCTGCGTCAGAGACCCCAAGAAGTTACCGTATTACAAATACTAACCTCACGGGAAAAAGAAATTTTTAAATTGCTAATCAATGGTGTTAGCGTAAAAGATATAGCTGAACAACTTGAGCTAAGCCCCAAAACAGTACATGTTCATCGTGCTAATATTCTTAGTAAATTGCAGTGCGATTCCACTATTGAGCTTGTTCATTACGCATTACAACATCAAATCATTACGGGTTAGTAAATGAATTGGAAAGCACGTTTCGGTTTACAATCTCTATTTATATTTATTTTCTATTCAATTAGCTGGATTTCACTTTGGATCATTAGTTTTTATTTACATGAGGATGGGCAACAGGCAGTGCTTTTCCTACCACAAGGATTGAGGCTGGTTCTGATGATTCTGTTATGGAGGCGTTATTTACCGCTCCTCATTATCAGTGAAATCAGTATGCTGTCATGGTTAATTAACGAACAGTTAATTACCAACCCAGCTATATTATTTTCTCCAGGGATCAGCCTGATCACGGTCTTAATGATTCAACAAATCTGGAAACGCTATTCTCTTTATTGGCAACAACTTTCCATTCTGTTAATTGGCGTTATTATTAATAGCCTGTTACAAACTTTTTGCCTAAGTTTTTCACCATCATCTAAAGTAAATCTTTTTTTTCTCGCTTCAATCACCGGAGGTGTTCTTTTATCTCCGTTTGTTTATCTGATTTACATCTATTTATATGAGCAAAGTTTAAAAAACAACCATATTACAGACGATTCATTCTATCCACAATTACGATCATCTTTCTTAATGTGGTGTTTTCTATTCAGTTTATTAGGGATCAGTGGGCATTTCTTTTTATCCCCAAAAATTGAAGGACTTTTATCAATTTTAGTCTTTATTCCCAATGTTTTTATGGCTTATCGCTATGGTTGGCAAGGCGGTGTTTTTTCTGCATTATTAGGTAGCTTGATAGTAACTTTTGCTCGTCAATCCAGTGGCTCATTTAGTGAACTCCAAGAATTGGAAATCTTTTTGACTACCCAGGCTTTATTAGGTATTGGGCTTGGTATAGCTATCAGTCGGCAGCAACAGCTAGCAAGTAACCTAAGTCATTATCGTGCACGATTGGAAAAAGAATTAGTTGCACGTTATACCTTAATGCAAAACCTAGTACACATTGAAGAAGAGATCCGCAAAAATATTGCCAGAGAATTACATGATGAAATTGGACAAAATATCACTGCGATTCAAATCCAATCTACCTTGGTAAAACGTACAGCAAACTCACCACTGGTAATAAAAGCAGCAGAGCAGATCAAATATCTATCCCAACAAATTCATCAATCTACTCGTCAACTACTACGCGAACTACGCCCACCAGCCTTAGATGAAATGTCATTCGAACAGGCCATTCGTCACTTGGTAAATGAATTCGCTTTCGAGGAACAAAACATTATTTGCCAGTTTGATTATCGACTTCCACAAGAGCCGAAGAATAGCACCATCACCTTAACTCTTTATCGGCTTATTCAAGAATTACTGAACAATATCAGTAAACATGCCAACGCTAATACCATTACGATCATCTTAAAACAGAAAGAAAATTTAATTCAGCTCCAAGTCAGTGATAATGGAGTTGGCATCATAGATGATAAGAAAAATACAGGGTTTGGTTTGAAGGGTATTGAAGAACGAGTTCGTGTCCTTGGTGGTAACTGGAGCTTAAATACTCAACTAGGAACTCATGTTGTTGTTAATTTACCTATAAATTCTGATGAGAATATTAAATCATCAGAAATCATTTCTGACGTACTAAAACTATAGCTTCTAAGGCTTTTATGGAGATTTATTATGCAAACCAATAGCAATGAGCAGATTTCACAAAATTATCGCTATTGGAGAAGCCATCTGTTGATATCAATGATTGTGGGTTATGCCGCATTTCAATTAACACGTAAGAGCTTGAATATTGCTATGCCTGAAATGCAGATAGAATTGATGCTAAATAAAGATGATATTGGCTGGATAGCCAGTCTCTTTTATCTTGCTTATGGCTGTTCAAAATTTGTATCAGGAATTTTCCATGACCATACTGGATATAGCTGGTTTATGGGAGCTGGATTATTAGTAACTGGAATACTCAATATCATTTTCACCTTTTGCTCATCACTAACCGCTTTGTTGATTGTCTGGACACTAAATGGCTTTTTTCAGGGATGGGGATGGCCTCCCTGTGCACGACTATTAACTCACTGGTATTCCCGTAATGAACGAGGTTTCTGGTGGGGATGCTGGAATATTTCTATAAATATAAGTGGAATTCTTCTAACACTACTATCCGCACTGTTAACAACAACCTATAGCTGGCGAGCTGCTCTACTGATCCCTGGAGTTATTAGCATTATATTGGGAATCTGGTTATGCCAAAAACTACCAGGCATTCCACAACAACACGGTTTACCTAGCATCGGACATTGGCGGCAAGATGCAATGGAGCTAAGACAAGAACACTCATCTCCACCAATGTCAATGATGAAAATCCTACAAGAAACAATTTTGTTCAATCGTACCATTTGGATCCTTGGATGTTCCTATATATTGGTGTATTTCATTAGGATCGCAATACATGACTGGGGTAATCTTTGGTTATCAGAAAAACATGGAGCCAACTTATTCAGCACTAATGTTACCCTTTCACTATTTGAGCTAGGTGGTTTGTTAGGTGCACTTTGTTCAGGATGGGGATCTGACATATTCTTTCGTAGCCGACGAACTCCAATGATTCTGCTATTTTCTATCGGACTGTTTTTTTCAGTAACCGCTCTTTGGTTAGTTCCTATACAACACTATATTTTATTGTCCACTTGTATTTTCAGTATCGGTTTTTTTGTTTTCGGCCCGCAAATGCTAATTGGATTAGCCGCAACGGAATACTGTCATAAGAAAGCTGCCGGTACAGTCACTGGGTATTTGGGTCTATATGCCTACCTTAGCGCAGCTATCGCAGGATGGCCGCTAAGTCAAATAATTAACAACTACGACTGGTCTGGTATGTTTGCTTTGCTCACGTTAGCTGCTGCACTGATGGGATTATTACTAATGCCACTATTAATCGCAGATATTAACAAACACAGTAAAAAAACCTAACAAAATAGTCATATTTAATTCCAAAAGATCACCGATAGGTTTACTGAATCTATCACATTAGAGTGTAGGCAGCCCGATTCTACATACACTACGGCTGTTTCCGCTCTAGATATGTTTTATACTTCACAAAATGTCACTCGTATTCTACAATTTCCCTAATGAATTGAATGTTAATAAAAAGTCATAGCAATGATAAATAGAAGTGTTTTATATTTTCATTCAAACTTATTTTCTTCACAGAAAAATAAATATGCTAGAATATATTTTATACTGCAAAACAATGCCTGTTCATTAAACACTCTATTGTTGATTTTCACATTCGACATCAGTTGTTATAAAAATCCGGATATTAATACTACTTATGAGGTAATTATCATGTGGTAAGTATTATAAAGTAAATAATATGGAGTGCTTTGAAAAGAGATAAGACATGAAATTATCTCACTGGCCCATAATAGTTGGAAAATTTATTCTTTTATAAGTCAACATTCGACCAAATAGTTAAATAAAAAATTAATATTCTAAAAACAAAGTTAAAAGTAATTATTTAACATTAGACGCTTAACAAAAATAATAACACCTCATTAATTAAACTTTATAAAAACAAATAAAACCAACAAGTTTTGCTTCCTATTTAACATAGTCCAATACTCTGTAAAATAAAAAGAATTCAATAGAAATTATTGATTTTGTTATCTGGTTTGCAAATTTACTCTATTAATTTGCATAAAAAATTTAACCTTATCATGATGTCCAAAGAATGAATCGGCAGGACTCTATTTTAAAATTAATAATAAGAGTTTCGTTTATTAATATTCATCTTAACCCACCCAAAGTAGAAATTCTGAAAGTAAGGACATCATTAATGAAACTCAATTATATCGCCGCATTAATCACTCTGGGGCTAACAGCAGCTACTATAACCAGCAATACCCAAGCAGCAGGCAGACTGATTGTTTATTGCAGCGGTACTAATGCCCTATGTGAAACAGAAACGCGTGCTTTTGGCGAAAAATACAATATCAAAACTACATTTATTCGTAATAACACAGGTAGTACATTAGCTAAAATAGAAGCAGAAAAACGCAACCCACAAGCAGATGTATGGTATGGCGGTACACTTGATCCCCATTCCCAAGCCGGTGAATTGGATCTCCTGCAACCTTATCAATCACCGAACTTATCTCAAATCATGCCTCAGTTCCGCGATCCGGCAAAACGCAAAGGAAATTATTCTTCTGCCGTCTATATGGGAATTCTGGGTTTTGGTGTGAATACAGTACGTTTGAAAGAAAAAAATCTCCCCGTCCCGACATGCTGGAAAGATCTGACTAAACCAGAATATAAAGGTGAAATTCAAATTGCCGATCCACAAAGTTCCGGCACTTCCTATACCGCATTGGCAACTTTTATCCAATTGTGGGGTGAGAATGAAGCTTTTGATTATCTGAAAAAACTTAACAGTAATATTTCCCAATACACCAAATCCGGCATTGCTCCTGCACGTAATACCGCACGTGGTGAAACAGCCATTGGAATTGGCTTCCTGCATGATTATTCACTGGAAGTCGAAAATGGTGCACCAATGAAATTGATTTCCCCCTGTGAAGGCACTGGCTATGAAATCGGTGGTGTCAGCATTATCAAAAATGCCCGCAATATGGATAACGCCAAGTTGTTTGTTGATTGGGTACTGTCCAAAGAAGCTCAAGAGCTAAGTTGGAAGCAAGGGAAATCCTACCAGATCCTCACCAATACCACGGCAGAATCCTCCCCCATTACACTGAATCCTACTGAATTGAATCTTATCAATTATGACATGGATAAATATGGTTCCAATGACATGCGTAAGCAACTGATCAATAAGTGGCTCACAGAAGTTAAAATGGGAAAATAACGTTTTAAATCAAAATAATACCTATTCAGGCAGTGAGCCATAGACATCTATTCGCTGCTTGATCATGTGATTTACGTACTCTCTTCGTGAAATTTTATTGGGGGAATTATGTCTCATACCCTTACCTTGCAGAAAAAGCAGGGGCGGGATTCTGTTTTCTGGTGGGTTATATTGGCATGGTTGTCATTTGCTCTGCTGCCATCATGGAGTCTGGATTACGGCCTTTTTGATTCAACACAAGAAGAAATTCTGGCAGCTTATGGCTGGAACGATTTTAATATCAGCATATTATGGTTTTTGCTGCCATCAGTATTGCTATTGCGTCCACGGCTTCCCGCCGATCGCAACTCTCGTCAACGTCACTATTTTGACGCGGGATATGCCCTGCTATGCACACTGTTCATTATC
The DNA here is from genome assembly GCF_001037465.1 of Xenorhabdus khoisanae. GTDB lineage: Bacteria > Pseudomonadota > Gammaproteobacteria > Enterobacterales > Enterobacteriaceae > Xenorhabdus > Xenorhabdus khoisanae. Next base: position 29,448 of record NZ_LFCV01000035.1, on the reverse strand, counting down.
ACCAGTGCTACATTAGCCGGACGCGGGTTAGGTTACTCCTCCATCGCTTTGTTTATCGCATTGGGAGCAATTATTACCTTGGCTCTCGCACGCTTGGAATGGCTTGGCGGTGACAATTTCGTCATTGGTTCTCTGGTAGCAATCATTGCGTTGATTGGGGTATTTATTCTTTTCCCCAGTATCGCCATCTTTATTCCCATGTTTACGGATGAGTCCGGTCATTTCGCACCCTTCGCGTTTTTATCGATACTCGGACAATCCCATATACTGAAAATTATTGTCAATTCTGTGCTGCTCTCTGTTGCAGTCGGTTTTGGCTGTACATTCTTTGGATTGGTGCTGGCGATTTACACCGCCAGAATCGCCAAACGTTCCGCCATCATTGGGCGGGTGTTCTCCATTTTGCCAATCGTAACACCGCCATTTGTTGTCGGATTGGGTGTCACTCTAATGATGGGACGCTCCGGTTATATCACAGAGTTTCTGTCTACATGGTTTGGTTTAACTAACACAAACTGGTTATATGGTTTCACGGGGATTTGGATTGCCCAGGTGTTGGCGTTTACACCAATGGCGTTCATGATTTTGGATGGTGCCATCAAGACAATTCATCCTTCTTTGGAAGAAGCGGCCTATACCCTGAGAGCCAATCGCTATCAAACTTTCTTCCATGTTTTTATACCGTTACTCAAACCGGCTCTTGCCAATGCTTTCCTGATCGTCATTGTTCAATCTCTGGCTGATTTCAGTAATCCTCTGGTATTGGGCGGTAACTTTGACGTACTGGCTACCCAAATTTACTTCTATATCACAGGCTCACAGCTTGATTATCAAGCCGCCAGCACACTGGGCGCATCACTGTTGGTTTTCTCACTTCTGGTCTTCTGTGTTCAATATCTCTGGATTGGCAAACGTTCTTATGTCACGGTTTCCGGTAAATCTTACCGTGGCGATGTGCAGCCTTTGCCCGTTTCACTGGTGTGGGGTGTTTGCTCCCTGCTATTTGTCTGGGTGGTATTCAATATCCTGCTCTATGGCAGTATTTTCTACGGCAGTTTTACCGTCAACTGGGGCGTGGATTACTCTCTGACTCTGGATAATTTCATCAAGCTATTTGGTCAAGGAATGAGTGATGGCGCATGGCCTTCGTTGTTAGATACGCTGCTATATGCTGGCATTGCCGCTCCAATTACTGCCGTTTTCGGGCTATTAATTGCCTATATCGTGGTGCGCCAGCAATTCCGGGGCAAGAAAGTCATTGAATTCACTACGATGCTCTGTTTTGCAGTTCCCGGTACGGTAGCGGGAATTTCTTATCTTCTGGCTTTTAATAATGCACCATTCTATATCACAGGTACGGCATTCATTATCATCATCTCCATGACAATGCGAAATGTACCTGTGGGTATTCGAGCCGGTATTGCAGGGCTTGGTCAGATTGATAAATCGCTGGATGAAGCCTCTCTCAGCCTGCGGGCGGGTTCGATGAGAACAATATTGCATATTCTGCTGCCACTCTTACGTCCTGCTATCTTATCTGCATTGGTTTATAGCTTTGTGCGCGCCATAACCACGGTTAGTGCCATTGTATTTTTGGTGACCCCTGATACGCGTGTAGCAACAGCTTATATCCTGAATCGTGTTGAAGATGGCGAGTATGGTCTGGCTATCGCATATGGCTCCATTCTGATTGTGGTCATGCTGGCGGTAATTTTCCTATTTGACTATTTAGTTGGCGAAGCGCGTATTTCCCGCTCAAAAGCTAAAAATACCCAGTAATCATGGAGTGACGATATGACACTGCGACATTTTGTCGAATTAAAAAATGTGACCAAACGGTTCGGTAACAACACAGTAATCGACTCGCTGGATTTATCCATCCCACAAGGGCATATGGTCACTTTATTGGGGCCATCAGGATGCGGTAAGACGACGGTACTCAGGCTGGTGGCAGGGTTGGAAAAACCGACCTCAGGCAACATTTTCATTGATGGAGAGGATGTTACTGATCGCTCTATCCAGCAACGGGATATTTGCATGGTATTTCAGTCTTATGCCCTTTTTCCGCATATGTCGTTGGGGGAAAACATTGGTTATGGATTAAAAATGCTGGGGCGACCAAAAGCAGAGATCCGTGAACGTGTCAGAGAGGCATTGGAACTGGTAGATTTGAGTGGTTTTGAAGATCGCTATGTTGATCAGATTTCTGGGGGACAACAACAGCGTGTTGCTTTAGCTCGCGCCCTCATCCTCAAACCTAAAGTTCTGCTGTTTGATGAACCCTTAAGTAACCTTGACGCTAACCTGCGCCGCAATATGCGTGAAAAAATTCGTGAATTACAACAACAGTTCAATATCACTTCTCTCTATGTCACACATGATCAGAGTGAAGCCTTTGCTGTATCTGATACTGTCTTGGTCATGAACAAAGGAAAGATCATGCAGATGGATTCACCACAAACTTTATATTGCCAACCTGCATCAAAATTTATGGCGAGCTTTATGGGAGATGCCAATATTTTCTCTGCCACACAAGATGCAGATTATGTGGAGATTTTCCAATACCGGATACCACGCCCGGCTAATTTCACGACAACACAGGCATCCATTACTGTTGGCGTTCGCCCGGAGGCGATTACCCTTCGCCAACAAGGGAATGAAAGTCAACGTTGCCAAATCAACCATGTTGCCTATATGGGAGCACAATATGAAGTGACCGTTGACTGGCATGGACAAACATTATTGTTGCAGGTCAATGCCTCTCAACTACAACCGAAAGTTGGTGAAAATTATTATCTGGAAATTCATCCTGTTGGAATGTTTATTTTAGAAGAGTAACTACAAGCAAAATGTGTGTTCGGTAAGAGTCAAAATCCGTCACACAAAGCGCCTGCGGTCATCACCGCAGGCGCTTTTTTATCCGGCCAAATTCTTCACAAAACCATAGAGATAAATCACCTATTCTGCCTATCAACTCACCAATAAACCCTGTAAAATCTTCTACACTTTCTGGGTATGTCACACCACAAAAAGTCCATTCATTTCACTTCTAATAAATAGGTTTTACAATGCATCAGTCTGATGTTGTTGATCGTTCGCTTTTCTCATTAAGCTGGCCGATTTTCATTGATATCTTTCTGCATATGGCGACGTTATTAATTAATACGTACATGGTCAGCCATATTTCTTCTTCTTATCTCGCCGCGATGGGAGTGGGTAATCATGTTTTTGATCTCTTCATTACGATTTTCAATTTCATTAGTGTAGGTTGCAGTGTTGTCATCGCACAATATCTGGGATCAGGGAAGCGTGATAAAGCCAGTCAAGCGATTCATATCTCTATTGCATTTAATTTTTTGCTGGGTTTCAGTTGTGCGCTGATCACGATTTTCTTCGGTTATAAGATCCTGCATATCATGAATCTGCCCGAAAATCTGATGGAGGATGGGTTTGCTTATCTGCATGTTCTTGGTATCTGTCTGATACCTGAAGCTATTTCGATTATTTTGGCTGCCTGTTTGCGGGTTTATGGTAAAGCGAAAACGGCGATGTATGTCACGCTGATTGCCAACTTGCTGACGGTTGTCGGCAATATGATCGTTCTGTATGGGTTCTTCGGGCTGCCTCAATATGGGCTGGAAGGCGTGGCGTGGTCTACCGTATTTGGTCGTACTGTTGCCGTTATTTTACTCTGCGGATTACTGTTCTGTGGCTTGAGAATTAAATTTGAGCCTAAGTTGCTCGTACATTGGTCTAAGAATATGTTGAGCAAAATCCTGCATATCGGCTTACCCGCCGCCGGTGAAAATCTGGTCTGGATCCTGCAATATATGACCGCACAAGCGTTTATCGGCCTGATGGGGGAAACTTCTCTGGCTGCACAGACGCTTTATTTCCAGTTGTCTCTGTTCATTATGTTGTTCGGTATCTCCACCAGCATTGGTAATGAGATTATGGTTGGTCACCTTGTTGGCGCAAAACGCTTCGAGGATGCCTATATTCGCGGTATCAAGAGCCTGAAAATCGGCGTTATCGTCACAATCGGCGTCGTATTGGCCTTCTGGATTTTCCGGGAGCCGCTCCTTGAGCTTATGACGGAAGATAAGAAGATTATCGAGCTTCTGCTGCCGCTATTCCTGCTCTCCGTCTTTTTGGAGCCGGGACGTACCTTCAACATTGTGATGGTCAATGCCCTGCGCGCTTCCGGTGATGCCCGTTTTCCACTCTGTACCGCAATAATTTTCATGTGGGGCATCTCCATTCCTGTCGGTTATTTTCTGGGAATAACGATGGGGATGGGAATTCTGGGAATTTGGATAGGGTTCTTCTGCGATGAATGGATCCGTGGGTTAGTTAACGCATGGCGCTGGAAGTCTAAAAAATGGCAGACCAAGCGATTGGATATCTGATTTAAATATAAAATGCCGCATAGCGTTGCGGCATTTTTATTTCAAAACTTATAACTTTTCTTTACCATAGAATTCAGAGCGTGGGCCATACAGCAAATGACCATTTCCACCTGCACTTAACAGGCGATTAGTGGTAATGCCTGCAATATCATAGCCTCTGTCCGTAATGGTATTCGCGATCTGAGAAATAACAGCCGATACCAACATACCAACCAGACCACCACTAGAATAATTATCATTTTCTGTGGAAGATGCCGTCGCAATACCATTCCACAGCTGTTTACCCGTACGCAAATCCACTAAACGGGCTGTTGCACTAACACGAGTATCACTGTTAATAATTTGGTATTGCGTGCCGTACTGTGTGATATTCAGGTAAAGAGCGGAATCCGCACCAAAAATGTCATACAGTTTTTTATAACTGAGATTATGGATATCCTGTGCTTCTGTCACGCCATTTTGACGGAAGGTTTCTTCAACCACAGCAACGGGATAAACATAATAACCGGATTCTGCCAGCGGATAAGTCACTTGAGACAGCAAACTGCCGGAAGCCTGTACTTCCACCGATTTATTGACCGCAGGCAGTACCAGAATAGATTTAGGTTTACTTTCCCTCAGTGCTGAATAGTCATACGGTTTATGTTGGACACATCCTGACAGAACCAGCAATAATAAGGCACCCATTGCCCCCAGAAAACGGTTCATTATTTCACTCCCTTATTCTTGCTTAACAGAAAATCCATGTAAGGCGCTGATTCAGGAAATAAATTTTTCTCTATTTCAAACTGCTGGAAAGCATCTTCGATATTACCAACCTTGCTGTAAAGCAGTCCCATTTGTGCATGCAAACCAGGCGGAACCGGTTTATCTTTAGCTTTGGCCTGTTCAATCACTTTTTGCAATGCCTGAAGCTGCTCTTGTGGCCCGGTTTTATCCTGCTGGTAATACTGATAAAGCGTTTGCTGATAATCACCCCATACGTACATGGTTTTCGGTGCTTTTGCACATCCCACCAATAGCAGTACGCCTAACAACATCCCCGTCTTTTTCATCAAAAACATACAGCTCTCTTTCTTGTATAAACTTTCCGAAATACACTTACCTAAGTAAATTAGATAGTTGGCTTCCATGCCCCGCTTTCAATGCCAGCTACCAGATCATTGATCGCCTCGCGGATTGCCAAATCCAACACCTTGCCATTCAGGGTAGAGTCATAGCTGGAAGTACCGCCAAATCCAATGATTTCACGACTGGAAAGTTTATATTCCCCTGCTCCGGCAAAAGAAAAAACAACTTCGGCGGTTTCAACATTCACAACATTCAGCATCACTTTTGCGTAAGCAACTTGTGATTTACCACGGCCTAAAATGCCCCATAATTGATGATCACCGACTTCTTTGCGGCCAAATTCAGTCACGGAACCCGTAATAATATAATTAGCCCCTTTCAGTTTCTGAGCCTTGCCCTGCAAACCGGCTTCAGCTTTCAATTCAGCCAGATTGGTACGTTCCAACACGTTAAAACGGCCGGTTTGCTGTAGGTGAGTCACAAGAATTGTTTTTGACTGATTTCCTAAACGATCAATGCCGTCAGAAAAAATGCCATTTTGATAGCTTGAACGGTTTTCGAATTTCCCGACAGCGATTGGGCTGCGAATGCCTGCATAAGTAGTCTTATAAGAAGTGACTTTTTGTACCGGCAGTGTTGATGAAGATTCTGTCGCACAACCAGCCAACATAAGAGAAGCCAGACAAAGCGAGGCTAATGTGAGTTTGCTTTTCATTATTATGTCTTCCTGAATGAATGTTTAAATAAAAGTGCCCGATTTTTTGTACAGGCGGATGCTGCTAACATCAGTCCCACTAACACCAATGCTACTAACATCAAACGAAATAATAATAAATATTGTTATAGGAAAAGTCTATTTAATTCAAAAGTCAGGAGAGCAAACCATTCACTAACCTAATGTTTTATAATGATTAAAAATCACAAATTCAGTAAGACTCATTCAGGAGGGAATTAGTTCCCCAGTATTAATGTCAATCTTTTATTGATGAGTTAAATTCAATCGCTTTTATTATATAAAATCCACTAAAGGAAATAATATTATAATCCACCGGATTATTATTGATAAACTAAGGAATTAAGATAGCTATATTACTTATAGTGATACAGTCAGTCTATTTTATTATCTGAATCAAACAAAATCACCTTTGATATTCAATGAAAAATTATACTTTAAATAAAAATAAATTTTAACTCTCTTGGATATATCTGTTTAACCATAATAAACGAAAGCCTATTAACGTCGGATAAGGTGCTATTTCCAATCCATGTACCCAGATAAAGTTCATATACTGAACAATTTCACCAGTAAAAAACTCTAGATTAATATGCTGAACTACATCATAATATTAACAATAAAAAGGATTTAATACTAACAAGGTGTTTTGAACAAAAATAAGCGTGATAAAGTACACAATTTTTCCCTCTGGTTGTTTCAATTGTTAATATCACAAATACTCATAAGACCTTCTTACTTAAATTCAATTACTTTATTTATCAAGATGATACAAGAAAACCAGTTTTCTTTTTTGCACAATCTCCCTTTGCGGTTTTTCATTGAAAACAATAAGTAGCCATTTCTTCTTTATGAAGAAGTTGTTCTCTCTGAAATCGTATCAGATGGAGTGTTTAGGGAAATTTTTTCTCTTTGAAATCATTTACTATCAGCACACGACAATAACGTCACTAAAAGAGTGGTTAATCGTGTTTACGTGATGTATTTCCCCTTGTGCCTGTTCTATGCCCATTAAAATACCAAAGATGTAAGCGAGTGCTATTATGAAAACAGCAGCAAAAAACAATGATGTCACGCCCCACTTATCTCCGGCAGCCAAGTGCGCCAACATGACAGAAGATGAATGGAAAAAGGCGATAAAATTCGATAATACCGATACCGGTTGGGTTATCATGAGTATTGGTATGGCTATCGGAGCGGGCATTGTTTTTCTGCCTGTCCAGGTCGGATTAATGGGGTTGTGGGTTTTCCTGCTTTCTTCCATTATTGGCTATCCTGCCATGTATCTTTTTCAGCGACTTTTTATCAACACGCTTGCTGAATCACCAGAATGCAAAGATTATCCCAGTGTCATCAGTGGTTATCTTGGTAAAAACTGGGGCATTTTATTGGGAGTGCTCTATTTTATTATGCTGGTGATCTGGATGTTTGTTTATTCCACCGCCATAACCAATGACAGCGCTTCTTATCTACAAACCTTTGGCATTACTGATGAGTTAATGTCGGAAAATCCATTTTATGGGCTGGTGTTAATCTGCCTGCTGGTCGCTATTTCATCCCGTGGTGAACGATTACTGTTCAAGATATCCAGCCTGATGGTGATGACAAAATTATTTGTCGTTGCCGCACTGGGGCTTTCCATGATAGGCATGTGGCATTTATACAATATCGGGGCATTACCTCCTCTCGGTTTATTAATCAAAAAAGCCATTATTACGTTGCCTTTTACGCTCACTTCTATCTTGTTCATTCAAACACTAAGCCCGATGATCATCTCTTATCGTAACCGGGAACAAAAACGTGAAGTTGCCCGCCACAAGGCATTGAGAGCCATGAACATTGCTTTTGGCATCCTGTTTTGTACCGTATTTTTCTATGCCGTCTCTTTTACGCTGGCAATGGGACACGATGAAGCTATCAAAGCCTATGAGCAGAATATTTCTGCACTAGCGGTTGCCGCTCAGTTCTTTCCCGGCGGTTGGGTCATTGTCGTCAGTGTCATGCTCAATATCTTCGCTGTGATGACTGCCTTTTTTGGTGTTTATCTCGGATTCCGCGAAGCCAGTCAGGGGATTGCCATGAATATTCTTAGCCGCCTGATGCCTGTCGAAAATATCAATGAAAAATGGGTTCAAAATGGCATTATGGTTTTTGCCATTTTATTGGCATGGAGCGCCATCATCCTGAATGCGCCGGTATTGAGCTTCACTTCCATCTGTAGCCCAATCTTTGGCATCGTTGGTTGTTTAATCCCCGCCTATCTGGTCTATAAAGTTCCCGGCCTGCACCACTATAAAGGAGCATCGCTCATTTTGATCATCTTTACCGGGGTCTTGTTATGCGTTTCTCCTTTTCTGGCCTTTTCCTGACATGGAAAAAATTCATGTTTAAGAAGTTTTATATGTGAAAGGCCAATTACGATCAGTTTTGTCATTAAGGTTTGTTTATATGAGTCAGAAACAACACACACGGTTGTGGAATGAGTTTATTCGTGCCGTCAAAAAGGAAGTTAAACCAGCCATCGGGTGCACTGAACCCATTTCACTGGCCCTTGCTGCGGCCACAGCCGCATCTTACCTATCCGGCCCTGCACAGCGGATCAGTGCACGAGTTTCACCTAATCTGATGAAAAATGGTATGGGTGTCACCGTGCCGGGTACGGGAATGGTTGGGTTGCCAGTTGCTGCTGCACTTGGTGCATTGGGTGGCAACCCCGATGCGGGTCTGGAAGTCTTACAGCACGCCACCCCTGAAGATATCGCGCAAAGTAAGGCATTATTACAGCAAGGTGCTGTCAGCGTCAGTATCCAACAACCGTGTGATGACGTTCTGTATTCAGAAGCCACAGTGTTTTATGAGAGTGAATCGGCAACAGTCACTATCGCGGGAAACCACACCAAAATTGTGAGAATTGAGCATAATGGCCGTGTGATATTTGATAAGCAATCTCAATCCAACGATACAGCGGTCGGTCATTCCGATGAAAATAACACCGACGGATATGTTGCCAATCATGAAACTGAATATTGCCTTGAGCAAGCCACCGCTTTTAAGGTTTATGAGTTTGCAATAGAAGCGCCTTATGAGGATATTCACTTTATACTGGAAGCCGCGCGTTTGAATGATGCTCTATCTCAAGCAGGGTTAACCACACAGTATGGCTTACACATTGGCATGACTCTACAACGCCAACGTGACAGAGGATTATTGGCACGGGATCTCCTTTCCGACATTATGATCCGCACTTCCGCAGCTTCAGATGCCCGTATGGGTGGCGCTGTTTTACCGGCAATGAGTAATTCCGGTTCAGGCAATCAAGGGATCGCAGCAACTATGCCCGTTGTTGTTGTAGCTGAACATCTGGGGTGCAATAAAGAACAGTTGGCACGAGCGCTAATGCTGTCACACCTGATGGCGATTTACATTCACAACAAATTGCCAACGCTTTCCGCTCTTTGCGCAGCAACAACGGCATCAATGGGGGCAGCAGCAGGAATTGCATGGTTGATTGAACAACGCTATCAACCTGTTGCAATGGCAATTTGCAGCATGATAGGTGATATCAGCGGCATGATTTGCGACGGAGCTTCAAACAGTTGCGCAATGAAAGTATCTACCAGCGCCAGCGCTGCCTATAAAGCCGTTTTGATGGCGCTGGATAACAGTTGTGTCAGTGGCAGTGATGGTATTGTTTCCAATGACGTAGACCAATCCATCGCAAATTTATGTTCACTTGCACGACATGCCATGCAGCAAACAGATATACAAATCATTGAGATTATGGCGCACAAGGCCAGCTTTGCCTAAATAACCTGATGAGGCCAGAAAATGCTCAGGAGAGTATTTTTTGGTCCAAATAAAATCATCTTCTACACTATTCGTTCCAGTAAATAATCATTGTAATGATGAAGCTATATTTAAATAATCATAGAGGATATCTATTTAATTAAATTTCACAAACTGAATAAGAATTAATGATTTTTAACCTCCCAACCAAAGCAACATACATTAGAAATAGTAACCAATGATGTTATCCTGACTTAAATCCTGCCCATCGTTTTAATTCACCTCTTAGTGTCTTAGAGCCTTAACGCCATCCCTTTGATTTCCAAAAACCTCGTTTTGATTAACACTTCCGCTTAAAACTGAAGAATAAAAATTCAATATTGAAATAAATATCAGAACATTAAACTAAAAGCCACGCACCGGTGATAATTTTTAATCAAAAACAGCTCATTACATGAGCGAATTAGATAAATCATTTACTTTTTCTAGTAAATGCAGTAAAAATACAAAATCAATACACCTAAAAGGAAATTTAGAAGAATAAAAAACTAAAAGAAAAACTATGCGAAATGATTAGTTGTAAAATTCAATAGAAAAGTTTTTTTATATGGAATTCTATTTATGATTGCTCCATTCTGTACTTAAGAATCAAATAACACACATTTATACGATTTCAATTAATATTTTCATGAAAAATAAGACGAACAGAAGACGCAAATTTTTTATTTGCGGTATTTCAATTAAATCAATTCGGTATTTTTCCAATCACATTCAAAAAACACGGGTGGCTTATTGTATTCGATTGGCCAGAATACTTTGCTATTCACAATTAATCTCTCTGATTTCATAGGAATGATAATTTCATGAAACAACGTAAATTTTTAACACGATACGAAATAGACGCAATTTTGGCAGAAACAAAAAAAGGACGTCACGCAGAACGGGATTACTGCATGCTATTAATGTGTTTTATTCACGGTTTTAGGGTTAGTGAGCTGTGTAATCTATGTCTTTCTGATCTCGATCTAAATTCAGCGATTATTCATATCAGGCGGTTAAAGGGTGGGCTTTCAACTACACATCCCTTGATTCCAGAAGAAATTGAAGCATTGAAAAAATGGCTTAATGTTCGCCAAAAATGGCGCGAAGCCGATTCCCCTTGGGTGTTCCTTTCCCAAAAATCCGGGGCCGTTTCACGGCAACAAGTCTATGGATTACTGAAACGTTATGGAAAACAAGCATCAGTCAGTGTTTCTCCACATCCCCATATGTTAAGGCATGCCTGTGGTTATGCGTTAGCCGATCTTGGTCGTGATACACGTCTGATTCAGGATTATCTTGGGCATCGTAACATTTCACATACCGTGATTTATACAGCCAGTAATGTGAAACGTTTTTCCAGAATTTGGGAAACTCAATCTAAATAAACGATTCCACTATCATCTAAATAAGTCGTTCTCTTATACGTATGATAAACTCCGTTTATGGATAGATTTTATTTTTATTGTTTGAGATTTGTTAATATATTGCTATATTTTTTCACATAACCTTAGACTCAAAAGATAAAATATAAAATAAACTTCTAATTAAACACGAGCAGCGAATTTATATAGATTATTTCACTGCTCAATAAGGAATAAAAAACAACCGATTACAATTCTACAGACAGTTGCGAAAATTTCTCACGAATTTTCTGTTCCGGCAGATCTATTCCAATAAAAACTAACACACTTTCACGTAATTCATCATTACGCCATTCTCTGTCCCAATCCGCACTATATAGGCGCTGTACACCCTGAAACAACAATCGGCGCGATTCATCTTTAATAGCAAGAATGCCCTTGTAACGCAGCAGATTGTCTGCAAAACTCAGCAACAACTCTTCCATTAAGCCGGAAATATCTGATAATTCAACCGCATGTGATAAGTTAACAACAATCGACTGGACCGTGTTTTGCTGCTTGGGAATAAAGCGGAACACCGGTGCTGAAACCGTCAATTTGTCATTCAGCATAAAACCTTCAATATCAAACAGCACGCTTAAATCTGCTTCACCCTGAATCACTTTATGAATCGGTGCCTTAGCATTAATTCGCTGTAAACGCTCGACTAAAGCGTCATGAGTCGGAGCAACATCTGTTTTCGTCAGAATAACCCTGTCAGCATAGCCTACCTGAGACTGTGCAATGGAAAAGCGATCTAACTGTTGGTCGGCATGAACAGCATCAACCAAGGTAATAATGCCATCCAGTAAAAAGCGTTGGCACAAGACTTCATGGGAGAAGAAAGTCTGCGTAATCGGCCCGGGATCAGCCATGCCGGTACACTCAATAATCAGGCGATCAAAATAGATTTGCCCTTTATCCATGCTATCCAATAAATCCAGCAATGCATCTTCCAAATCATTCGAGCGGCTACAACAGATACACCCGTTACTTAATGTCTTAATCTGAGTGGCACGATCGCCAATCAATTCATTATCAATAGGCACTTCACCAAATTCATTTTCGATGACGGCGATTTTATAACCATGATTGGCATTGAGAATATGACGCAATAGCGTCGTTTTACCTGATCCCAAAAAACCGGTCAGGATCGTGACTGATATTGGTTGCATTTTCGTTTCCTGCTGACTGCTCAATAATTTTGCTGACTTGTCGTTTTGTGTTCTATCCACAGCATCGTATTTTTCATTAGCTCTTTTCATTAGCTCTTTTCACTAACAGCAGCGCATTCCCCCTTTTCCATCACCACCATAGCGGGCATTCTGGCGTTCACGGAAAAATTCTTCATAGGTCATGTACGGTTTATCAGGATGATTTTCTTTCATATGCTGTACATATGTATCGTAGTCAGGAACACCCACCAGCATACGGGCCGCCTGCCCCAAATATTTACCTGCCCGGCCAAGATTACCAAACATAATGATTCTCCAAAAAAATACCCCACATAATACAAAGCCGATTATGCGGGGTATAGGGATATAGCTGTTACCGATACAGAATCATTGAGTCAGTATCAGCGTAAGTATCACATCAGTGCGTAGAAGAAACTTTTACCCCACCCTCTGGAATCGGAACATAAGGTGTTTCGTTATCGGTACGCTCTGGTGTTTTGCTCGCTTTTATCGCAGTTTTGATGCCATAGATAATGATGCTATACACCACCACGAAGAACAGGATACTTAAACCCGCATTGGTATAGTTGTTCACAACAATGTGGTTCATGTTGCTGATTTGCTGGGCCGTTAATTCTGCGCCACCTTCAGCAATCCGCTGTTTATACTCTTTCGCAAGGAAAAGGAAACCTTCAAGCCGTGGGTCATCACTAAACAGTTTCAGCCCCAGCGCCCAAGTCGTACAAATCAGCAACCAGACCGCAGGGATCACCGTTACCCAAATGTATTTGGTACGTTTCATCTTGATTAGCACAACTGTACCCAATACCAACGCAACGGCTGCCAGCATCTGGTTAGAGATACCAAACAGTGGCCACAGGCTCTTCACGCCACCCAATGGATCAACCACGCCTTGGTACAACAGGTAACCCCACAAGCCAACACAACCCGCTGTACCGATAATGCCGGCAACCAGAGAATCAGTCTTTTTCAGGAATGGAACAAAATTACCCAAAAGATCCTGCAACATGAAACGCCCTGAACGCGTACCTGCATCCAAAGCTGTCAGGATAAACAATGCTTCAAACAGAATACCGAAGTGATACCAGAAACCCATATCCGCCGCAGGGATGATTTGGTGGAATACGTGGGCAATACCTACCGCCAGAGTTGGCGCGCCACCCGCACGGTTCAGGACAGACGGCTCACCAATGTCTTTTGCCGTTTGCAAAATCTGATCTGGTGAAATTACAAATCCCCAGGAACTAACGGTCGCGGCCGCATGCGTTGTCACTTCCTTTAAGGAAGCCATGATCATGGGTGCTTCTGCCGTGCCCAAGTTATGCAGATCAGGCATGGTAATGCCCAGCGCTGCCGGAGGCGTATTCATGGCAAAGTACAGGCCCGGTTCGATGATGGATGCAGCAACCAATGCCATGATCGCAACAAATGATTCCATCAGCATCGCGCCGTAACCAATGAAACGTGCATCTTTTTCATTTGCCAGCAATTTAGGTGTCGTTCCCGAAGAGATCAGAGCATGGAAACCCGATACCGCACCACAAGCAATGGTAATGAACAGGAATGGGAACAGCGTACCTTTCCAAACTGGCCCTGTACCATCAATATATTGTGTGACGGCAGGCATTTTCAGTTCAGGATTCAGAATAACGATACCAATCGCAAGACCAACAATGACCCCGATTTTCAGGAAAGTTGCCAGATAATCACGCGGTGCCAAAATTAGCCAGACGGGTAATAGTGCAGAGATAAACGCATAACCAATCAGTGCATAAGTGATGGTAGTATCTTTGAAAGTCAGCGCAGGTCCCCAATAAGGATCGGCCGCAACCACTCCGCCAAACCAAATAGCAGCAACCAGCATGAGAATACCAATCACGGAGACTTCACCAACACGCCCCGGACGGATATATCGCATGTAGATCCCCATGAAAAGCGCAATTGGCACTGTAGAACAAACCGTAAAGACTCCCCACGGGCTTTCCGCCAATGCTTTCACGACGATCAAGGCCAGTACCGCCAGAATGATGATCATGATTAAGAAGCAACCAAACAGGGCGATTGTTCCCGGCACCCGTCCCATTTCTTCTTTAATGATCTCACCAAGCGATGCACCATTGCGGCGGGAGGAGATAAACAACACCATAAAGTCCTGTACCGCACCAGCGAGCACCACTCCGGCCAATAACCACAATGTTCCCGGCAGATATCCTACCTGTGCCGCCAATACTGGCCCGACTAATGGCCCCGCTCCTGCAATGGCCGCAAAGTGATGGCCAAACAGGACATTCTTATTGGTAGGAACATAGTTCAATCCATCATTGTTGACAACCGCAGGGGTTGCCCGTGTCGCATCCAGTTTCATCACCTTAGCGGCGATATAAAGGCTGTAATACCGATAAGCAACCAGATAAACCGCTACGGAAGCAACAACGATCCATAAGGCGCTAATGTGTTCTCCCCGTCGTAGCGCAACAACGCCAAGGCAAAATGCGCCAATTATCCCCAATATCATCCAGGGAATATGTTTTAACAATTTATTATTGTTCATAAAACTTCCTTTTCAAGGTAAGACGAACAGCAAGTCACTATTTAATTTTTTACTTCCTTCTCCACGAGATAACTCTCTGATGGCCGAAAGGAAGCAATACCTATTAAAGGTAAATACTCCTCGCCACACTGCACTATGATATAAAATCCCACTCGCAATATTGGAAGGATCTAAGCCAGCGGTTGAATACCGCATTAAACGGTCAAAATCCCCCCATCAGTGGTTATGACTTAGAAAATCCGTCTTGAATTTGTGACGTAACTCACTGTTCATAAACCAAAATTAACTATTTACAAGCTAAATTACTATTTGTAACCGAAATTACTATTTATAACCGAAATTAATAGTGTCATCCTTCAGTTGATTAAAGTCCTTATATTCGTTACTGAATGAAATCACGGTATGTTGGTTCTGACATTCTTGGTTAGAAAACCAATCACAGTCGGATATCAAACGGGGTTCTTCAACTCCCAACCATGTGGATAGCATGGATAAAAGGTACAAACCGCTGCGTGACGCATCGATTTTATCTTTGCCAGATTGGTTGGAAGCCACGTTTTTTGTGGAATAATCATAACCGGTGATGATAAAAGGAACTTGATAGTTCTGTTTATGGCTGTCGTTATGAGTCACGTTTTCACCATCCGTGTTTTTATTCACAAATGACAATCCATGATCCGCGAAATAGAGCATCGTCCAATGCAATTGGTTTTGATTGGCAATATTTTCAATTTCAGCCAGAAGTTTATCCGTATTCTGGATACTCTGGATATAACACGAGATGTTTTGGGAATGAAAATAGCTGCTGTATTGTTCATTAGTTCTGGCACAAGGCTGTGGATGCGAACCCATTAAGTGAATGACAACCAGTTTTTTCTGTTTATCTTTCATCAACGCGTTACGGATATAAGGCACTAAATTTTCATCCGGCATATAACTACGATCATCTGAGCTGCCTGCTTTTAAAAAAGTATGATATTTGGCCTGTTGCCCAATCAGTGCCACCGGAGAATCAAAGCCTCCTTTCATGCCTTGATTAGAAAGCCAGTAAGTTTCAAATCCGGCCTTTTTCGCCAATGAAACTAGGCTGTTATTCAATTGAATTTCGTTTTTTTCACGAATTGCCAGAGAGTTCGTCAATGACAATTGTGTTGATGGAGCAGCAGAAATATAGTTGGTCAATATTGTTGCATTGGTTTTATCCAACCACGGGGTATTTTTATCCGGAAAACCATAAGCACTCAAAAAGTCTTTTCGGACACTCTCTCCAATCACCATAATGTATGTGTCATATTTCTCTTCTTTGACAACAGGTTGCCAGTCATCCTGAGTCTTAATAATCTTGGCAAACCGACTATTTTCAGACACAACTTCTGTATAACTCCGATAAGCGTCACTAAAAAAGCGGGCCTCAGGCAAACTGGTATTCAAAAGTTCCGAACCATCTTCAAAATCCGATTTAATGTAGCCTTTAACTGGCGACCAGAAAGCAGAAATAAAAAATAGGGCGAGTAACCATTTCTTACTTTTATCGGATAAGGTGATGTTTAATTTAAAGGCAAACATCATCAAAACAAAAATGGCTATGGCAGTTAGATAAGTCGATAGAGAAAGCCCACTAATATACTCCAATGTTTCATTCTGATTAGTGTAGAGTAATGAACCTACCGCATTAACATCAGGATAACCATAGTTGAGACCAATGGGAGTGTAGAGTATTCCCACAAGGGAAAAAAAGGCAATCAGAACGGTATATATTCGTTTACTGACCGCAGCCACAAATAGAAATAATGAAAATGCACTAAAGACATATATCAGCTTTAATTGATAGCCCAAGCATTTATGTATTAGAAATATAAGTAAAAAAAGAACAATAAAACAAGAGACGTTCTTATTTTTATAAATAGAAAACATAGTAACCCTGTAGTTTTATATAGCGAAGATAAATATCCACTTAAGTAAATTCGTTATTTTTTGAACAAACACTATCCACGTCTGCTGTTCGAAAATTCAGCATAGCGCAATTTTAGCTAAACATGGGAATGAAGATAAGTTTACCTAAATCCGCTAAACAGTAAACTAACTGATTTCATAAAGAAAATTTTTTCTTCTTAGAAAGAGTTCTAATAGATTAAAAGAAAAGAAGTTTACTTAATGACAAAATAAAACCCAATACTATATCCAACATCATATTAATCAGCATTGGGTTTACCATCATTCAATAGAATGCAGATTACCGGGTGATCGACAGGTAACGCTCAAAAGCCTCACGTTCTTCATCCCGCAAAGTCAGTACCTTGAAGCCATCACGGGTCACCAAAATCGTATGCTCAAACTGAGCCGATAACCGGCGATCTTTAGTCGTTACTGTCCAACCATCTTTATGCAGTTTCACGTCCTTTTTACCTTGGTTAATCATAGGCTCGATCGTGAAAGTCATGCCTTCCTCCAGCAATGTGCCTTCACCAGCCCGGCCATAGTGCAGGACTTGTGGCTCCTCATGCATACTGCGGCCAATGCCATGACCACAATATTCACGCACCACAGAGTAATTATTGGCTTCAGCATGTTGTTGTATCGTATGGCCGATATCCCCCAACGTGATACCCGGCTTAACGATCTTAATCGCTTTGTATAGACATTCTTGGGTCACATTGACCAAACGCTTGGCATGGGATGGTACGTCGCCAACACAAAATGTGATACTGCTGTCACCATAATATCCCTCTTTTTTAACTGTCACATCTACGTTAACAATATCTCCATTTTTCAGACTCTTCTCAGAAGGCCAGCCATGACAAACAACGTGATTCACTGAGGTATTGACTGTATAAGGGAAGCCATACTGCCCCAGACTACCGGGTATCGCATCAAGGGTATTAACGATGTAATCATGGCAAAATGAATCGATTTCCAGAGTCGTTATACCTGGCGCGATAATCGAGCGAACCGCTTCAAGTACCTGACCTGTCAAACGCCCCGCAATTTCCATTTTCTTTATCTCTTCCGCATTCTTTATCAATATTCCGTTGCTTTTTGTCATGTGTTCTTCTCTTAATTCAAGTTATGTAGGTTCCGTTTTAATAATGCACTTGCATTAGTACACAACTCAAGCCAACATTTATCTCAAATTTCTCTAATTTTGCGGTGAAAGATGAAAATTAAGCGTCCCCCTGCACTTACAGATATCGCAGAAATGGCCCCATCTGTCTTTTCCATCAATATATCCAATGCAAAAGCCATTGATGATGAAGGTCGCTATCTTCCTTGGGATAAATTACGTCATCGACTACCTGTAGGAACAGATCCCATTGCCTATTGGTCAATTGTGCGTTTTCTGCGTAATAAAAATATCCAACAACTGTCATTGACAGGTGATAGCTCGGATCAACTGGCTAAACTTTTCACAACACCAATTATTAAACAAATTTGTTCTAAAATAGATCGGCTAACTTCCTCAGCCGGACAAGCTGAGTTGCTGGAACCACTCAATGCTTCAAGATATTTATTCGATGAACTCATTGCTGAGGAGTCAATTTCATCCAGTCAGTTGGAAGGCGCAGCTACAACCAGCCAAGTCGCTTTAGAAATGCTCAAAATCCAACGCCCTCCGAGAGACGAAAGTGAGCGTATGATTATGGGTAATCATCGAATGATGGCGTATATTACAGAACACTGCAATGATAAGTTGACCCCTGCTTTTATCAGAGAAATTCATGCTATTGCAGTTGAGGGAATTAACGATGATAAATATAAACCAGCCCGATTCCGCACAACCAATGATGTTGTTGTTGCAGGCATAGACGGTGAAATTATACACACTCCACCTTCCTACAAAGAAATCGAACAGAGAATAGAAGAACTCTGTCTTTGGGCAAATACCTCCCATGAACGACAGGCTGGTATTGATTATTTACACCCATTAATAAAAGCTATTGTTCTCCATTTTATGATGGGATTTATTCATCCCTTTAATGATGGAAATGGCAGAACGGCAAGAGCCTTATTTTACTGGTACATGCTGCGCTGTGGTTATACTGCATTTAAATACATCTCCATCAGTAAGCTACTGAAAAAATCCTCAACTGCTTATGCAAAGGCATACTGTTATACAGAGACTGACCAGTTTGATCTCACTTATTTTGTTGATTATCAGTGCCAGATTGTTGAGCGGGCAATCGAAGAATATCTTAATTATGTAAAACATATTATAAAAACCCGGGCGGAAGTAGAAACATTCCTTTAC
Organism: Xenorhabdus khoisanae; assembly: GCF_001037465.1. Classification (GTDB taxonomy): domain Bacteria; phylum Pseudomonadota; class Gammaproteobacteria; order Enterobacterales; family Enterobacteriaceae; genus Xenorhabdus; species Xenorhabdus khoisanae. The sequence continues at coordinate 10,014 of NZ_LFCV01000035.1, read as the reverse complement.
GAATCAAACATCGTCTCTGAATTAAATGCCAGACAGCGCGCATTGCTAAATATTGCTTTTGCCAGACCGGGAAATATTTTCACTGTGGCAGAAATTCGCGGCAGAATGGGGGTATCAGACAATACAGCCCGAAATGATCTCAACCAATTGGAAAAATTAGGTTTATTAAAAACACACAAAGATGGCCGGGAAACGATTTATGTTGCACCTAAGAATTTATCACAAATCTCAAAATGGAAAGAAAAAATATCTGTTAAATCAAGTGGGTGGTAACTAACTATTTTATGAGTACAAAAATAGTTCGTATTTCAATTCAAACCACACCATACTATGACTAAAATAAGTAAACAGTACGCTGATTTTTCTATCAACTCATCAAGTTAGAAGGACGATAAATGGAAAAGTTCTACCTGTTGAAAATAACACTTATAGAAACGAATCCAAGCATATGGCGTCGTTTTGTTGTTCCATCCAATATTTCATTGGATAGATTACACGATATAATACAAATCGTGATGGGTTGGAATGACAGCCATTTACATGAATTCTCTTTTGGTATCAAACGATTCACTGAAAGACCTGAAGAACCTGAAGAGGGTAAAGAAGAAAGAAAAGTGAGGCTGGATGCATTACTCAAAAGAAAAGGGAGCAAATTCACTTATCTTTATGATTTCGGCGATTACTGGGAACATGAAATCGTACTTGAAAACAGTAACTATTCTCCTAATGAACTCCCTATGCCTATTTTCTGCTGTGAAGGTCAAAGAGCCTGCCCGCCAGAAGATTGTGGTGGAGTATATGGCTATATGGAACTGGTTGATATCCTCAATAAACCAACACATAAAGATTATCAGGAAATGTTTGAATGGGTTAATGGAAAAACCGGAATTTCCCCTGATACCGCTTTTTCTCCTGAAAAATTTAATGTGGAAGAAGTAAACAATATGCTGGCCTTATATTATCGCTGGTCAAGAGATCGCTATTTGTCACTATTCGAATAACTGTTTTATTATACTCGCCATTTTGTGAACCCTAATTCTATTAGGGCTTTCTCAATAGGCGTTTTTTGTTGCAGGCAGTTTGAACACCCCAATTTTTAGGGTGTTACCAAATCAGCTAACCCGCCAATATCCCCCTTTCTTCGCGCCAATACGAACCAGATATCCATTATCTTGTAATATCTTTATATTCCGCTCGATTGTGCGACGGCTTACACCTAATTCATCAGCCAATTGAGTGATGGTAATAACAGGATGAAGTGCAATAACCGATAAGATTTTTTGCGAGGTAGCATTGAGTGGCTGTAAATTTTCTACCGACATTTCTACCGACGTTTTTACCGACATTGCGACAGAGTTCTTTTGTACACAAAGGCTTTCTTTAAGCGCTTCAGCTAATTTTTCTAACATAAAATCGATAAATAACGTACAGTCGCTTGTCCGATCACATTCCCTAAGAACCTGATAATAAGCCTGTTGCTGATGATGAATCAGAGTTTCCACGGGTAACCACGCCAACTCTGGGCGCCATTCACTCAGAATCAACGTTTGCCATAGACGCCCCATACGGCCATTTCCATCAGTAAATGGATGAATAAACTCGAATTCATAATGAAAGATCGAGCTGGCAATTAGCGGATGAATATCCGTGTGTTTCAACCACATCAGAAGATCCCCGATTAATCGCAATATTTGATTAGCAGGTGGAGCCATATGGATTAGCTGGTTTTCTCGATAGATCCCCACATTCCCCTGACGTAACTGCCCCGGCAAATCAACCAATCCAGTCATTAGTAACCTATGTGCCGCCAAGAGATCCGTCAAACGAGAGCTACGCCAATCCGGTAACTTCTCGTAGGCCAATATAGCATTACGCACTTCCTGAATATCCTTTACAGGCGCCAATACTCGTTTCCCATCAATAATTGCCGTGACTTGTTCAGTAGACAAACTATTATGCTCAATCGCCAATGATGCTTGTATAGTACGAATGCGATTTTCTTTACGTAACAAAGGCGAAGAGCACTCTGCACTCACAGACCAACGCCCTAATAATTCAGCTATTTCTGCCACGCGATTCAGCATGGTTGGTGTAATAGTGTAAGGGGGTTGGTAAACAGCCACGATAATTTCCTCTTCAAGCCGTTCGATTCTCAATGGTACATTGATTTCTGTGCCATACTTATAAACTCAATAAGATAAAGGAACAAGCGCACTATTTCTTATCATCTATTTTCCTGCCATCTATATTTTCTGTTATTTGAGAGAATTTTTTGTAACTTGTTAAAAATTATATCTTTTTACGTAGATGTCAAGAATGGACAACAACAAATAGCAATGTGAACAACAATTATTATCACCCTCACGAATTTAGAATTAACTTTCTAAAAGTTGAGATTAAGAAGCATAATATTTATGACAGAGAAGTCGGTGAGGCGAAAGGGATTAAGTCGAGCCGCTTCGCAATCCTGCTGAATAATGAAAAAATCTGATACATTCCTGCGAGTAATCCTGCTAACCTAGCACCCAAATCTTCCTAATCTAATCCATAGATGAATCACACAGATTATCAGTGATAAGATAGCTTTTTCGCCCAGGATGAGGTTCATTAACGTTCCATCCTTAGCTGATCATATTTAGGTTTTGTCATTTAGATGGGTTGACTGAGCGTCGATGGCCCAACTGAGTCAACAGGAATTAATGAAATTGAATAACATCAATACGAAAGAATCCCCAGCAAAAGATATAGATAGCCATACTCCCATGATGCAGCAGTATCTGCGACTGAAATCACAGCACCCAGATATTCTACTGCTTTATCGGATGGGGGATTTTTATGAGTTGTTCTATGACGATGCCAAAAAGGCCGCGAAGTTACTGGATATTTCTCTGACCAAACGCGGGCAGTCGGCTGGGCAGCCTATTCCTATGGCGGGCGTTCCTTATCACGCGATCGAAAACTATTTGGCAAAACTGGTACAACTCGGTGAATCCGCTGCGCTCTGTGAGCAAGTCGGAGATCCGGCAAGCAGCAAAGGCCCTGTTGAACGCAAAGTTGTACGTATTGTCACACCCGGTACAGTGACTGATGAGGCTTTGCTGCAAGAGCGTCAGGATAATCTTCTGGCGGCTATCTGGCATGACAACCAAGGTTTTGGTTATGCGACATTGGATATCACTTCCGGCCGTTTCCGCGTGTCTGAAATGGCCGATGAAGATACCATTGCCGCAGAATTGCAACGCACTCGTCCCGCGGAATTGCTTTACCCTGAAACATTTGGGCCTATGGCGCTGATCGAGCGCTGTCATGGTTTACGTCGCCGTCCAATGTGGGAATTTGAACTGGAGACAGCAAAGCAACAACTGAATCTGCAATTCGGCACTCGTGACCTGATTGGCTTCGGCGTGGAAAAGGCGACGCTGGCTCTGCGTGCTGCGGGTTGTTTGCTGCAATATGTTAAAGATACTCAACGCACCGCCCTCCCCCATATCCGTAACCTTACGATGGAACGTCAACAGGAAACGGTCATTATGGATGCCGCAACCCGTCGTAATCTTGAGCTAACGTTAAATCTATCCGGTGGCACGGAGAACACGCTGGCTTCGGTACTCGATCAGTGTGTGACACCGATGGGCAGCCGTATGCTAAAACGCTGGCTGCATACGCCGATTCGCAATAAAGACATACTGGAAAACCGCCAGCAAGCCATTTCCGCATTGCAGGAAATTGGCTATGAGTTACAGCCATTTTTACGTCAGGTCGGTGACTTAGAGCGTGTACTTGCCCGCCTTGCACTTCGTTCTGCCCGTCCCCGTGATCTGGCCAGAATGCGTCACGCTTTCCAGCAATTGCCAGACATTCATCAGATCATGGCATCTTCCGATTTTCCTTATATTCAGGCGTTACAGCAACGTGTGGGGCATTTTGATGAACTACAGACGCTGTTGGAAAATGCGGTTGTCGAAACACCGCCTGTTTTAGTTCGTGACGGCGGTGTTATTGCTGCCGGCTATAATACTGAATTAGACGAGTGGAGAGCATTGGCCGATGGTGCCAGTGATTATCTGGACAGACTGGAAATCCGTGAGCGTGAAAAGCTCGGCATAGACACCCTGAAAGTCGGCTTCAATGCGGTGCATGGTTACTATATTCAAGTCAGCCGCGGGCAAAGCCATTTAGTGCCGATCCATTATGTTCGTCGTCAGACACTTAAAAATGCAGAACGCTATATCATTCCTGAATTAAAGGAATATGAAGACAAGGTTCTGACTTCTAAAGGCAAAGCACTTGCCATTGAGAAAGCGCTGTATGAAGAATTGTTTGATTTGTTGTTGCCTCATCTGGCTGAGTTGCAGGCCAGTGCGGAAGCATTGGCAGAACTGGATGTGCTGGCAAATCTTGCTGAACGTGCTGAAACACTGAATTACACTTGTCCGACACTGACGGATAAGGTCGGTATTCAAATCACTGGCGGTCGCCATCCCGTTGTTGAGCAGGTATTGAGTGAGCCATTTATTTCTAACCCATTAACGCTCTCATCACAGCGTCGTTTGCTGATTATCACAGGGCCGAATATGGGCGGTAAAAGTACCTATATGCGTCAGGCAGCCTTGATTACGCTACTGGCCTATATTGGGAGCTTTGTCCCTGCCGAGAAAGCGATCATTGGCCCTGTAGACCGTATTTTCACTCGTGTAGGTGCATCTGATGATCTCGCGTCAGGGCGTTCTACCTTTATGGTAGAAATGACCGAAACTGCCAATATTTTGCATAATGCTACTGAGTACAGTTTAGTATTAATGGATGAAATCGGTCGCGGCACGTCCACTTATGATGGTTTATCCCTTGCCTGGGCCTGTGCTGAAAGTTTGGCCAACCGCATCAAGGCGATGACACTGTTTGCAACTCACTATTTCGAACTGACAACCCTGCCAGAAAAACTGGAAGGTGTCGTCAATATTCATCTGGATGCCGTCGAACATGGCGATACGATTGCTTTCATGCACAGTGTGCAGGAAGGCGCAGCAAGCAAGAGCTATGGGTTGGCGGTTGCCTCCTTAGCAGGTGTTCCTCGTGATGTCATTAAACGTGCACGGCAGAAACTGAAAGAGCTGGAATCGCTCTCCAATCATGCGACGGCAAGCCATGTTGATACGCCGCAGTTGACTCTGCTGACAGAAGAAACTTCTCCGGCAGTAGAAGCATTGGAAAATCTGAATCCGGATACGTTGACACCACGCCAGGCACTGGAATGGATCTATCGCTTGAAGGATATGGTATAGCAATAAATGGCATAAAAATGGCATAGGAATGGATGGAGTGCTGACACCTTATTGGCATGGTTTCAGCCCCATGAAGATTTTGCTTATAAAAAAATAGGTAACACCCACTCACTAAAGGGAAAAAGTCAGGTTACCAACCATGAACCTTATACGTTGGTAGATAAGCTGATTATTGGTGCTTATATTGAAGCGCGTTCATGTGAACGTTTCGCAAAACTGGCTCCGCACTTAGATGAAGATTTAGGTAAGTTTTATATTTCTCTGCTGCGATCAGAAGCCCGCCACTATCAAGACTATTTGTCATTGGCTCAATTGATATCTAAAGAAGATATTACAGAAAGGGTGATTTATTTCGGCCGGATTGAAGCAGAACTTATTCAAACGCCGGATCATGACTTTAAATTTCACAGTGGCGTTCCTATTATTGAAAATAGATAAATAGAAGACTAAGTGATAATAAAGCTATAAATAAGTGAATAAATGGATAAGTGAAAGAGAAATAAAAGGTGGGCTAAATAAGCCCACCTTTGGATTAACACCAAATATATCACTTTAACTTTCAATTACTAATTTGAGGATCACGGCCACGCACTCCAGGTATACAGTCACCCCTGCCTCTGGAAATTTGTTTAGTTTTCACCTCGCAGTAAATTGAAATCAAATGGATATAAATATAATTAAGTACGGAATAATGATTCTATATTCAAGCCTTGGGTATGCAGTATATCTCTAAGACGACGCAATCCCTCAACTTGAATTTGACGAACTCTCTCTCTTGTTAAACCTATTTCTCGCCCAACATCCTCTAATGTTTCCGCTTCATACCCAAGCAAACCGAAACGTCTGGCCAGAACTTCACGCTGTTTTGCATTCAGTTCAAACAACCACTTAACGATACTCTGTTTCATATCATCATCTTGGATGGTTGTTTCTGGCCCTGAGTCGTTTTCATCAGATAAAATATCCAATAATGCTTTATCTGAATCACCACTAATTGGCGTATCGACAGAAGTAATGCGCTCGTTAAGCCGCATCATACGGCTCACGTCTTCAACGGGTTTATCCAGTTTCTCCGCAATTTCTTCGACACTGGGTTCGTGATCCAATTTGTGTGCCAGTTCTCTTGCAGTACGTAAATAGACATTTAACTCTTTGACTATGTGAATAGGCAGACGAATTGTGCGAGTTTGGTTCATGATGGCACGTTCGATTGTTTGACGTATCCACCATGTTGCATAAGTAGAAAAACGGAAGCCCCTTTCAGGATCAAATTTTTCTACCGCACGAATAAGCCCAAGGTTGCCCTCTTCAATCAGATCCAGTAAGGCTAATCCCCGATTGCTATATCGGCGAGATATTTTAACAACCAACCGCAAGTTACTTTCAATCATGCGTTGGCGTGCAGCCATATCTCCTCGAAGTGCCCGTCTCGCGAAAAGAACCTCTTCCTCTGCGGTCAGCAGAGGAGAAAAACCAATCTCTCCAAGATATAGCTGTGTTGCATCAAGAACACGTTGGTTTACCCCTTGCAACACATCCAAATCTTCATCAAGACTGGCTACATCATCCTCGTCTTTCAGCAACGCTTCATCAAAGTCATCAGCTTCCATGCTATTTTCGTCTACATCCGCATCATCATACAACTTATTAACTTTAAGCGTACTTTGGCTCATCAGCTGCTCCTACCCATGATAATGCGGGCAGGAATTTCAGATCCTGCCCCGGTTTATCGCTGCGGAAGATAACGCAGCGGGTTTACGGATTTTCCCTTATAGCGAATTTCAAAATGCAATCTTACGGAACTTGTTCCGGTACTACCCATGGTGGCAATTTTTTGCCCCGCTTGAACATCCTGCTGCTCACGAACTAACATAGTGTCGTTATGGGCATAGGCGCTCAGGTAGTCATCGTTATGTTTTATAATTATTAAATTTCCATATCCACGTAATGCATTACCGGCATAAACTACTTTCCCACTGGCTGTTGAGAATACGGGTTGGCCACGATTGCCCGCAATATCAATGCCTTTATTTCCCCCCTGAGAATCAGAGAAGCCTTCAAGAATTTTGCCTTCTGCCGGCCATCTCCAACTATTAATCGTGCCGATGCCAGCACTACTACCAGCACTACTAATAGTGTTATTTACATTCGTATCTGTTGCTGCAGATACTTTTTGAGCGGCATTTTCACTACCAGAAATAGTTGCTCTTGGCAACATCTTTCCTGAGCTTGGTCTATCAATATTTGCAGGATACGCATTAATTTTTTGAAAATCAACCTGCTTAATTTTAGATTGAGTGCTATTTGATGCTATTAATACACCATTCTTGGAGTTTACATTATCTATTTTCAGGACTTGCCCAACATTTAAGTCATAAGGTTCTGAAATGCCATTTCTTTGAGATAGATCACGAAAATCATTACCTGTAATCCAGGCTATATAAAACAAAGTATCGCCATGTTTGACCGTATAAGTGCTTCCGCTGTAGCTTCCCTTGGGAATATTTTCGTAGTTACGGTTATAGACAATCCTTCCCGGATATGAACCATTATCGGTAGCATGATTCACTAACTGACGATTTTTGGCAGCATGATTATCTGATACGCGATGAGTTGAAATCACAGGAGGAGAAGATGGCAATGGAGCCGAAATTGATGACGGTTTAGAGAATATTTCTCTATTTTTCTCCTTATTATCAATATTCACTATTGGTGCCGGGCGATCTGGTGTATTGCTACAACCTACCAGCACAATTCCCATAACAGTACTGGTAATTATCCACTTTATTTTTTTCACTGGGTTTCCTGAATTCATACCTTATCCCCCCATAAAGGCAAATATAAGTGCAAAGAATGATGATTTATAAAGAAATTTAGAATTACAAAAGATTTAAAGCGAAATATTTTGCTTAATTTCAGAAAAAATGACAGCTAATTTAAAAGTTATCGCCACAAAAAATTAGCTGATTATGCTAGCTCGCCTTGAATTAGGGGTACAAAACGGACTGATTCGATAACTTCGCTATGAAAATCATTCCCATAACGATGTACCACTTTCAACGACTGAGAACGCTCACCGACAGGCAAAACCATCACACCGCCATCGGCAAGCTGATGGAGCAAAGCCTGTGGAACTTCTGGTGGTGCAGCGGTAACAATGATGGCATCAAATGGCCCTTTTGATGGCCATCCATGCCAACCATCACCGTGACGAGTTGAGATATTATGTAAGTCTAGTTGTTTCAATCTGCGTTTGGCCTGCCACTGTAATCCCTTTATACGTTCCACAGAGAAAACATGTTTGGCTAAATGGGCAAGTATAGCAGTCTGATAACCAGAGCCTGTGCCTATTTCCAATACATTGGATTCTGGCGTTACATTCAGCAACTCTGTCATGCGAGCAACAATATAAGGCTGGGATATGGTCTGCCCATGCCCAATGGGCAGGGCTGTATTCTCATAAGCCTTGTGCGCCAGGGCTTCGTCAACAAAACTTTCCCTGGGTACTTTGGCTATAATTTCCAACAGATGCTCATTGTGTATTCCTTGCTGGCGCAATTGCGCCAGCAAATTTTTCATTGATCGGATTAACATTCGCCAATATCCCCGACTTTTGCCAACCAATCGCTTATCAGTTCCTGAGCTTTATAAGCCGTCAAATCCACCTGTAATGGAGTGATGGAGACAAACCCTTCCTCTACTGCTGCAAAATCTGTTTCAGGCCCAAAGTCACTCTTTTCTCCCGGAGGGCCTATCCAGTACAGCATGTTTCCTTTGGGATCTTCCAAGGTATAAACTTCTTCAGCAGCACAGCGACTACCACATCGGGTCACCCGGAACCCTTTGATTTGCTCAATAGGGATATCAGGCACATTGATATTGAGAATATTGCCCGCTCTCAATGGAAACTTTTGCAGCAACGTTAATAAGCGTACTGTTACTTCTGCCGCTGTTTCATAATGTTTATCGCCATTGAGTGATACCGCCAGTCCAGGTAATCCCAGATGGCGTCCTTCCATCGCAGCCGCAACCGTGCCGGAATAAATCACATCATCCCCGAGATTGGGGCCACAATTGATTCCTGAAACAACAATGTCAGGACGAGGGTGAACCAGATTATTTACGCCTAAGTAGACACAATCCGTCGGTGTCCCCTCCTGAACGGCAATATCACCATTGTTCAGTGTATGAATGCGCAAGGGGCGATCTAGTGTTAAGGCGTTCGACGCACCGCTACGGTTACGATCAGGTGCAACCACCTGAACATGATAGTGTTCCCGCAATGTAGCCGCTAAGGTTTGAATACCCGGTGCGGTAACACCATCATCGTTACTCAGCAATATCCGCAGCATGTAAGTATCTCATTGATTTTATTAAGTGAAACATAGCTTAATACTGTAACTTATCCTGTCAGTTATCCTATTTGTCTGGCGTGAACTATGATTGGACAATATTAAAGCTGTTAGAAAATCGTTTGATCTTAGCATGACGTTACCGGTTTTGTAGAGTGCTTTACGTTCAAGCTGAGTAAATGAAAACAGCAACCGCAAGAAACATCGCCCTGCTTTTCTGGCTCCAGTAATTGGCACTGCCACACGCTTCCATCACTATCCTTGACGGCGGCTGTGGAGCAGTGAAAGCGGTGAGTTTGTTCTGGAGCGGTTTCCCAGATGGAGACGCGATATATAACTAAAAAATGCGCTTATTTAATTACTGTCTCTTATAAACATCT
>NZ_LFCV01000034.1 GCF_001037465.1 Xenorhabdus khoisanae | reverse complement strand
CTCTTGGTGCCATCATCTCCCTAAGCCGCTTGAAGGGCGTTTTTATGCTCTGAAAGGTGTGTTACCGTAAGATGAGTTGGCTCAATTGCCCGCAGGGATCGTCCTTGAGAAAGCTATTTCTCTTCAAGTTGCAGAGTTGGATGAACAGCGTCATCTGGTTATTCTTAAGTCAAACTAACTTTGTTATTTGTCAATAAAAATATAAATAATTAGTGATGCTAACCACATTTAAGATGTTGCTAGCGTTACTAATTATTCCTTTCCATTGTTTTAATTTTATTTACTGGTTGTTCACAGAAAAACAACGTTATTTTTATATTGATATGATTTTTCTTTCTGATGACAGCTATCGATTTTCTTTATAAATAAAATTTAGGGAAAGTGGGCAAAATAAACATTTAACCTTTTTTATCGATATAGCAGATAAAATTTTATAGGTATAATATTAATTGATTGATTTTAAGTGGAAAAAATAAAAAATCTTTATCATATATTTAATGATAAAAATAATTGATGAATTTTGTTTGGTGTGATACGCATCACGTTTAATTTCGCATTTATCCCATTAATCGTTGCAGAATATTAAATGGTATTTGTGAGCAATCTAGCACCAAAGTTAGAAATTTAAATAATTATTCACTTTTTCGCTACTTATGGATTGAATTCATTTTGGCGGCCCGTATAATTTGCACGTTTTTGTCACTTGACACTCTTAAGCAAAGCCAGTTTTATACAGCATTCAGCAAGACCTGATATGTGATGGTGTACCTCAGGGAGAAAACAAAAGTCATGTCTGTATCCCTTTACAGCGGTAGAATGGCACTGAAACTGTTACTTTTGCAGTTAATGACTTTTGTTATTCTCAGTGTAGCTTTTTGTACCAAAAGTATAGAGTGGGGCGCTTCTGCTTTTGCAGGTGGGTTAGCATGTTGGCTACCAAATGTCATCTTCATGTTGCTTAGCCGCTTCCAAAAAGCGAAAGAAGAAGGTGTTCCAGTACGGATTGCATGGTTTTTCGCGATTAGCGAAGGGGTTAAAGTTATCATTACGATAACTGTGCTGATAGTCGCTTTAGGGGTGTTCAAAGCGGCATTTGCACCACTTGGTGTGGCCTATTTAGCGGTGCTGATTGTGCAGATCATCGCACCTGCCGTAATGAACGGTTAGCGTTTTTAACAACAAAAGGGTAAAAAGCATCATGTCTGCATCAGGAGAAGTTTCAACTTCGGAGTACATAAGCCACCACCTGAAGAATCTTCAGTTGGACTTGCGTACCTTTGAGTTGGTCAATCCCCACGCTAGTGGTTATGAGGCGACGTTCTGGACGTTGAACATTGACTCGCTTTTTTTCTCCATCGTATTAGGAATGTTGTTTCTATTTGTATTCAGAAGAGTCGCGGTTCGCGCCACTGATGGCGTTCCGGGTAAATTCCAGACTGCAGTAGAAATGGTAATCGGTTTCGTTGATAACACCGTTCGTGATATGTATCACGGTAAGAGCAAAGTCATTGCCCCACTGGCTTTAACTGTGTTCGTTTGGGTGTTACTGATGAACGCATTGGATTTGCTGCCAATCGATTTTATTCCTTTAATCGGTGAACACGTCTTCGGCTTACCTGCTCTGCGCATTGTTCCAACAGCAGATGTCAGCGTTACCTTGTCGATGGCTCTGGGTGTCTTTGTCCTCATTCTGTTCTACAGCATTAAGATGAAAGGAATTCGTGGTTTTGCGAAGGAGCTGACATTACAGCCTTTCAACCATCCACTGTTTATTCCAATTAACTTAATTTTGGAAGGGGTCAGCTTGCTGTCTAAACCTATATCACTCGGTCTGCGACTGTTTGGTAATATGTATGCCGGTGAATTGATCTTTATTCTTATTGCGGCTCTTTTACCGTTTTGGTCACAGTGGTTACTCAGCCTGCCGTGGGCGATTTTCCACATACTGATTATTACGTTACAAGCCTTTATTTTCATGGTTCTGACGATTGTTTATCTCTCGATGGCATCTGAAGAACATTAATTTTTATCAATCAATAATAGTGTTTTAACTGAAACAAACTGGAGACTGTCATGGAAAACCTGAATATGGATCTGCTGTACATAGCTGCCGCTATTCTGATGGGGTTGGCGGCTATCGGTGCTGCGATCGGTATCGGCATCCTCGGGGGTAAATTCTTGGAAGGCGCTGCACGCCAGCCTGATTTAATTCCTCTGCTGCGTACGCAGTTCTTTATCGTCATGGGTCTGGTTGACGCCATCCCGATGATTGCTGTGGGCCTGGGCTTATTTATGATGTTCGCTGTTGGCGGCAAGTAAAATAGCAGAACTGCAAATTACGCCAATTCATTAATTGAAATAGAGGTATTGTGCCGTGAATATTAACGCAACAATCCTCGGCCAGGCCATCGCGTTTGTCCTGTTTGTTTTGTTCTGCATGAAGTATGTATGGCCACCAATCATGGCGGCCATTGAAAAACGTCAGAAAGAGATTGCTGACGGTTTGGCTTCAGCAGAGCGTGCCAAAAAGAACCTGGACTTAGCGCAAGCCAATGCGTCCGACCAACTGAAAAAAGCGAAAGCTGATGCACAAGTTATCATCGAGCAGGCTAATAAACAAAAAGCCCAAATTATTGATGATGCTAAAGTAGAAGCCGAGCTGGAACGTAACAAAATTGTCGCGCAAGCTCATGCTGAAATTGAAGCTGAACGCAAGCGCGCTCGTGAAGAGTTACGTAAACAAGTTGCGATGCTGGCTATCGCAGGTGCCGAGAAAATCATCGAACGTTCCGTGGATGAAGCTGCTAACAGCGACATCGTTGATAAACTGGTCGCTGAACTGTAAGGAGGGAGGGGCATGTCTGAATTTGCTACGGTAGCTCGCCCCTACGCCAAAGCAGCTTTTGACTTTGCTGTAGAACACCAATCTCTTGAACACTGGCAAAACATGCTGGCGTTCACTGCCGAGGTCACTCGCAATGAGCAGGTTGGTGAGCTGCTTTCCGGTTCATTGGCACCGGAAACGTTAGCCAAAACCTTTATCACCATTTGTGGTGAGCAGGTTGATGCGCATGCTCAGAACTTTATTCGTGTAATGGCAGAAAATGGTCGCTTGCTGGTATTGCCAGAAGTCTTCCAGCAATTTATCCAATTGCGTGCGTCACTTGAATCAACCATCGATGTTGAAGTGATTTCTGCGTCCGAACTGAATGAGCAGCAGCAGGCTAAAATTTCTGCGGCGATGGAAAAACGTCTGTCACGCAAAGTGAAGCTGAATTGCAAAATTGACAAGTCTGTTATTGCCGGTGTGATTATTCGCGCAGGTGACATGGTGATCGATGGCAGTATTCGTGGCCGTCTGGATCGTTTAACAGACGTCTTGCAGTCTTAAGGGGACTGGAGCATATGCAACTGAATTCCACCGAAATCAGCGAACTGATCAAACAGCGTATTGCTCAGTTCAATGTCGTGAGCGAGGCTCACAATGAAGGTACGATTGTTTCCGTTAACGACGGTATCATTCGTATCCACGGTTTAGCCGATGTCATGCAGGGTGAAATGATCTCTCTGCCTGGCAACCGTTACGCAATTGCACTGAACCTGGAGCGCGACTCCGTAGGTGCGGTTGTCATGGGTCCGTATTCTGACTTAGCCGAAGGCATGAAAGTCAAATGTACCGGCCGTATTTTGGAAGTACCTGTTGGTCGTGGTCTGCTTGGTCGTGTTGTTAACACACTGGGTGAGCCAATCGACGGTAAAGGCGCTGTTGAGCACGATGGCTTCTCACCTGTTGAAGTGATTGCCCCGGGCGTTATCGATCGTCAATCCGTTGACCAGCCTGTCCAGACAGGTTACAAATCTGTTGATGCCATGATCCCAATCGGCCGTGGCCAGCGTGAGCTGGTAATCGGTGACCGTCAGACGGGTAAAACTGCTCTGGCTATCGATGCGATCATCAACCAACGTAATTCTGGTATCAAATGTATCTATGTTGCGATTGCTCAGAAAGCTTCTACCATTGCTAACGTAGTTCGTAAACTGGAAGAGCACGGTGCACTGGAAAACACCATCGTTGTTGTTGCGTCCGCTTCAGAATCAGCGGCCCTGCAATATTTGGCACCATATTCTGGTTGTGCGATGGGTGAATACTTCCGTGATCGCGGTGAAGATGCACTGATTGTTTACGATGACCTGTCTAAACAGGCTGTTGCATATCGTCAGATTTCCTTGTTGCTGCGTCGTCCACCTGGACGTGAAGCATTCCCTGGTGACGTTTTCTATCTGCACTCCCGCCTGTTGGAGCGTGCAGCGCGTGTTAACGCTGAATATGTTGAAAAATTCACCAATGGCGAAGTGAAAGGCCAAACCGGTTCTCTGACTGCACTGCCAATCATTGAAACTCAGGCGGGTGACGTTTCTGCGTTCGTACCAACAAACGTTATCTCCATTACTGATGGTCAGATCTTCCTTGAATCTTCCCTGTTCAACGCAGGTATCCGTCCGGCGGTTAACCCGGGGATTTCCGTATCCCGTGTAGGTGGTGCTGCTCAGACTAAGATCATCAAGAAACTGTCTGGTGGTATCCGTACCGCTCTGGCTCAGTACCGTGAACTGGCTGCGTTCTCCCAGTTTGCTTCTGATCTGGATGATGCAACACGTAAGCAGTTGGATCATGGTCAGAAAGTAACTGAACTGTTGAAACAAAAACAGTATCTGCCGATGTCCATTGCACAGCAGGCTCTGTCCCTGTTTGCTGCTGAGCGTGGCTATCTGGAAGATGTCGAAATCGCGAAAGTGGTCAGTTTCGAAGCTGCGCTGTTGGCATATGCTAGCCGTGAACATGCTGATCTTCTGAAAGAGATTGACCAGTCTGGTGATTACAACGGAGAGATTGAAGCTAAGCTGAAAGCTCTGTTGGAATCCTTCAAGGCGACTCAGTCCTGGTAACACTATTCGGCCCTGTTTGATTCTGTTGATGAATAAAAAACATGGGCCGTCTGGTTAATGAGGAGAAGCAGAAATGGCCGGCGCAAAAGAGATACGTACCAAAATCGCCAGTGTGCAGAACACGCAAAAAATCACTAAAGCGATGGAAATGGTCGCCGCGTCCAAAATGCGTAAAACGCAGGATCGCATGGCAGCCAGCCGTCCTTATGCAGAAACCATTCGCAGTGTGATTGGACACCTTGCGTTAGGTAATCTGGAGTACAAACATCCATACCTTGAAGAGCGCGAAGTGAAGCGTGTTGGGTACGTGGTTGTTTCGACTGACCGTGGTTTATGTGGCGGTTTGAACATTAACTTGTTCAAAAAATTGCTGATAGAAATGAAAGACTGGTCTGATAAAAGCGTTCAGGTTGACTTAGCGCTTGTTGGATCGAAAGCGGTTTCTTTCTTTTCTTCTGTTGGAGGCAACATTGTTGCCCAAGTAACAGGGATGGGAGATAACCCATCATTGTCCGAATTGATCGGGCCAGTCCACGTCATGATGCAAGCATATGACGAAGGGCGTCTGGATAAACTGTATATAGTGACAAACAAGTTCATGAATACAATGTCTCAGGTTCCGACGATCACTCAGTTATTGCCTCTGCCAGCCGGAGACGATGAAACACTGAAGAAGAAGTCCTGGGATTATCTGTATGAACCTGATCCTAAGGCGCTGTTGGATACCCTGCTGCGCCGCTATATAGAATCGCAAGTTTATCAGGGCGTCGTTGAAAACCTGGCTAGTGAACAGGCCGCACGAATGGTAGCGATGAAAGCCGCGACCGATAACGGTGGCAACCTGATCAAAGAGTTACAGTTGGTTTACAACAAGGCTCGTCAGGCCAGCATCACTCAGGAACTCACCGAAATCGTTTCGGGTGCTTCTGCGGTTTAACAGCTAGGTTTACGAATTACGTAGAGGATTCAAGATGGCTACTGGAAAGATTATCCAGGTAATCGGCGCCGTAGTGGACGTCGAATTCCCTCAGGACAGCGTACCGAAAGTATACGATGCCCTTGAGGTTAAAAACGGTGAAGAAAAATTGGTGCTGGAAGTTCAGCAGCAGTTAGGTGGTGGTATCGTTCGTTGTATCGCAATGGGTACCTCCGATGGCCTGCGCCGTCATTTGGACGTAACTGATTTAGGGCACCCAATCGAAGTACCAGTGGGTAAAGCTACACTGGGCCGTATCATGAACGTATTGGGTGATCCAATTGACATGAAAGGTGAGATCGGCGAAGAAGAGCGCTGGTCAATTCACCGTACAGCACCAACCTATGAAGAGCTGTCCAACTCTCAGGAACTGCTGGAAACCGGTATCAAAGTCATGGACTTGATCTGCCCATTCGCTAAGGGTGGTAAAGTGGGTCTGTTTGGTGGTGCGGGCGTAGGTAAAACCGTTAACATGATGGAGCTGATCCGTAACATCGCGATCGAGCACTCAGGTTACTCCGTGTTTGCTGGTGTTGGTGAGCGTACCCGTGAAGGTAACGACTTCTATCATGAAATGACCGATTCAAACGTACTGGATAAAGTATCTCTGGTATACGGTCAGATGAATGAGCCACCAGGAAACCGTCTGCGCGTTGCACTGACTGGCTTGACCATGGCGGAAAAATTCCGTGATGAAGGCCGTGACGTTCTGCTGTTCGTTGATAACATTTACCGTTATACCCTGGCAGGGACAGAAGTATCTGCACTGTTGGGTCGTATGCCATCTGCGGTAGGTTACCAGCCAACACTGGCGGAAGAGATGGGTGCTCTGCAAGAGCGTATCACTTCAACCAAAACTGGCTCTATCACCTCCGTACAGGCGGTTTACGTACCTGCGGATGACTTGACTGACCCATCACCAGCGACAACCTTTGCTCACTTGGATGCAACTGTCGTATTGAGCCGTCAGATCGCGTCTCTGGGTATTTACCCTGCGGTTGACCCTCTGGATTCAACCAGCCGTCAGCTTGATCCACTGGTTGTTGGTCAGGAGCACTATGATGTTGCCCGTGGCGTTCAGTCTATCCTGCAACGTTATCAGGAGCTGAAAGACATCATCGCTATTCTGGGTATGGACGAACTGTCTGAAGATGACAAACTGGTTGTGGCACGTGCCCGTAAGATCCAGCGCTTCCTGTCTCAGCCATTCTTCGTTGCAGAAGTCTTCACCGGCTCACCAGGTAAATTCGTTTCTCTGAAAGACACCATCCGTGGCTTCAAAGGTATCCTGAACGGTGATTATGACCACCTGCCAGAGCAGGCGTTCTACATGGTTGGTACCATCGACGAAGCTGTGGAAAAAGCGAAAAAGCTTTAATACGGCTGACGGGAGGTTGATATGGCTGCAATGACGTTCTCCCTGAACGTAGTCAGTGCTGAAAAACAGATGTTTGAAGGACTGGTACAGAAAATTCAGGTGACAGGCAGTGAAGGTGAATTGGGGATCTATCCTCAGCACACACCACTGCTTACTGCCATAAAACCGGGCATGATACGTATTGTTAAACAGTTTGGTGAAGAAGAATTTATCTACCTGTCAGGTGGAATTCTTGAAGTTCAGCCAAACGGCGTTATCGTACTGGCCGATACAGCGATCCGTGGTAAGGATTTGGACGAAGCTAAAGTGCTTGAAGCCAAGCGCAAGGCGGAAGAACATATCCGTAATTCTCACGGCGATGTTGATTATGCTCAGGCATCTGCTGAATTGTCGAAAGCGATCGCGAAACTTCGCGTTATCGAATTGACAAAAAAAATGATGTAATAAGTACCCGATAGATTTTGAATTGCGCCCAACTGAGCTGCAACTTGAAAGATTAAGGGTATAGGCAGTGAGATAAAAAGCCAGTTAGTGAAAGCTAACTGGCTTTTTTGCATTGCGAAATATGTAGCAATTTATTTCGTAAACAGGTTTACTTTCATACTTAAAATTGGGAATTGTTAGGTTTCTTATGTCTATTAGTGAAAACTGTGCCAGTGAAAACAGTATCAGTGCAAAAAGTGTTGTGATCCTTGCCGCAGGTAAAGGAACGCGCATGTATTCTGATCTTCCTAAAGTTCTGCACTTGCTGGCTGGTAAACCAATGGTTCAGCATGTCATTGATATCGCAATGGAATTAGGTACGCAAAATGTTCATCTGGTTTATGGACATGGTGGTGACCTGATGAAACAAACACTCTCCAACCAAAATCTTGCCAACCAAAATTTAAACTGGGTACTGCAAGCTGAACAGCTTGGTACTGGTCATGCCATGCAGCAGGCCGCCCCACATTTTTCGGATGATGAAGATATTCTGATCCTTTATGGTGATGTCCCTTTGATCGCCAAAGATACCTT
The DNA here is from genome assembly GCF_001037465.1 of Xenorhabdus khoisanae. Classification (GTDB taxonomy): domain Bacteria; phylum Pseudomonadota; class Gammaproteobacteria; order Enterobacterales; family Enterobacteriaceae; genus Xenorhabdus; species Xenorhabdus khoisanae. Next base: position 37,607 of record NZ_LFCV01000034.1, on the reverse strand, counting down.
AGAGCGTCTGATCGACGTTAAGCCAGAAGGCGGTATTGGTTTATTAACGGCTATTTTGGATAACCCAACCGGATATGGCCGGATCATCCGCGAAAATGGCGACGTAACGGGCATTATCGAACAGAAAGATGCGACGGAAGAGCAGCGTAAAATCAACGAAATTAATACCGGTATTTTGGTGGCAAATGGCGGTGATTTGAAACGTTGGCTATCCAAGTTGGAAAACAACAACGCACAGGGCGAATATTACCTTACCGATGTTATTGCGATCGCACATAAAGAAGGGCGCCAAATAAAGGCAGTACACCCAAGCCGTTTGAGTGAAATGGAAGGGGTCAATAATCGCCTTCAACTTTCCGCACTGGAGCGTATTTACCAGTCTGAACAGGCAGATAAATTATTGCTGGCGGGTGTCATGTTATTAGATCCTGCTCGTTTTGATTTGCGTGGAACATTGGAACACGGCCGTGATGTAGTGATTGATACCAATGTGATTATTGAAGGCCATGTCACACTGGGAAATCATGTTCATATCGGTTCTGGTTGTATCCTGAAAAATTGCATTATTGGTGATGGCACGGTAATTAGCCCTTATACCGTAATCGAAGATTCTGAACTTGCTGCTGAGTGCACCGTTGGGCCTTTTGCCCGTTTACGCCCCGGTTCTAAACTGGCGGAAAAAGCGCATGTTGGCAATTTCGTCGAAATGAAAAAATCCTCTCTTGGCAAAGGTTCCAAGGCGGGTCACCTGACTTACCTTGGTGATTCTGAAATCGGTAATAATGTGAATATTGGAGCGGGAACAATTACCTGCAACTATGATGGTGCCAATAAATTTAAAACCATCATTGGCGATGATGTATTTGTTGGTTCTGATACCCAGCTTGTTGCACCTGTTACAGTAGCGAAAGGCGCAACTATTGGTGCAGGAACCACAGTAACAAAAAACGTTGCTGAGAACGAATTGGTTATCAGCCGCGTGAAGCAAACCCATATTCAGAATTGGCAACGTCCTGTTAAGAAAAAATAAATAAAGATATATCCATAATAATAATCCCCATCTCTACAAAGCTCGGGGACGGCAATAGCCGAAACACAATCAGGCTGGCGACATAAAAAGGGCTTTATTTGCCCTGTTCTTAGGAATAAAACAAAATGTGTGGAATTGTTGGTGCAGTAGCACAACGAGATATTGCAGAAATTCTGATCGAAGGTCTTCGTCGCCTGGAGTACCGAGGTTATGACTCTGCGGGTATAGCTGTCGTTGACAGTGAAAACCGTATGACCCGCCTGCGTGAAGTGGGTAAAGTACAAATGTTGGCTGATGAAGCAGATAAACAGCCAGTCATTGGTGGCACAGGGATTGCTCATACTCGTTGGGCGACTCACGGTGAACCAAACGAACGCAATGCCCATCCTCATCTTTCTGAACATATTGCGGTTGTGCATAACGGCATTATTGAAAACCACGAAGAGCTGCGCGAAGAGTTAAAAGCGCGTGGTTACATCTTCTCTTCTGATACAGATACAGAAACTATCGCCCATCTTGTTCATTGGGAACAGCAACAAGGCGGCTCATTGCTGGAAGTGGTTCAGCGTGTGATCCCACAATTGCGTGGCGCTTATGGCACTGTGATTATGGATAGCCGTCATCCTGATGTACTGGTAGCAGCACGCTCTGGCAGCCCATTGGTGATTGGTTTGGGGATGGGGGAAAACTTCCTTGCCTCTGACCAACTGGCGTTACTGCCAGTAACTCGTCGCTTTATCTATCTGGAAGAAGGTGACATTGCAGAAATCACCCGCCGTACCGTTCGTATCTTTGATGTACAGGGCGAAGCGGTTGAGCGCGAGCAAATTGAATCCAACGTTCAGTACGATGCAGGTGATAAAGGTGTATACCGTCACTACATGCAGAAAGAGATTTACGAACAGCCAATGGCGATCAAAAGCACATTGGAAGGCCGTTTGAGCAATGGTCAGGTAAATCTGTCAGAACTGGGCGCTAACGCAGCGGAATTATTGTCTCAAGTTGAGCATATCCAAATTGTTGCCTGCGGTACTTCTTACAATGCAGGAATGGTTTCGCGCTACTGGTTTGAATCTTTGGCGGGCATTCCATGTGATGTTGAAATCGCTTCTGAATTCCGCTACCGCAAGCCGGCGCGCCGTAAAAGAAGCCTGCTGATCACCCTGTCCCAATCTGGCGAAACGGCGGATACTCTGGCTGCATTGCGTTTATCTAAAGAATTGGGTTACCTGACTTCACTGACCATCTGTAACGTGGCAGGTTCCTCTCTGGTACGCGAATCAGAATTTGCCCTGATGACCAAAGCCGGGGCAGAAATCGGCGTAGCATCCACCAAAGCCTTCACCACACAGTTAACTGTGTTATTGATGCTGGTAGCATATATGGGGCGCCTGAAAGGTGCAGATGCAGCACTGGAGCAAGATGTTGTCCACGCTCTGCATGCGTTGCCAAGTCGTATTGAAAGCATGTTGTCTAAAGACAAGCTGATTGAATCACTGGCGGAAGACTTCTCTGAAAAACATCATGCACTGTTCCTTGGTCGTGGCGATCAATATCCGATCGCGGTTGAAGGTGCGCTGAAACTGAAAGAGATTTCTTACATTCACGCAGAAGCTTACGCAGCCGGTGAGCTGAAACATGGCCCGTTAGCACTGATTGATGCGGATATGCCGGTTATTATCGTTGCGCCAAACAACGAACTGCTGGAAAAACTGAAATCCAATATCGAAGAAGTTCGTGCCCGTGGCGGTTTGTTGTATGTCTTCGCTGATCAGGATGCAGGTTTCACTAACAGCGAAAACATGAAGATCATCTCCCTGCCACACGTAGAAGAGTTGATCGCACCGATCTTCTATACCGTGCCACTGCAATTGTTGTCTTACCACGTTGCATTGATCAAAGGCACGGATGTGGATCAGCCACGTAACTTGGCGAAGTCGGTGACGGTGGAGTAAAACCCATCTGTTTTAATATAGAAACATAAAGAAGATTAAAACTCTCTAAATCCGGTTATGCGTAAGCTGACCGGATTTTTTTATTCTTAACTGAATAAAAACATTTAATCGGACGATCTCATGTTGTTAACGATAAGAAAATTCTACTTATAAGTATCATGGTTTTTAGCGGGAATAGTCGTTCTATTTAGATAAACTTGAAATAATGCTTACTAAGAATTTAAAAAAAATGACATCAAATGCAATTGAAAATGATGAGCAACTCAAACGTCATCGGCAGGTTTTCCTTTCGCTCAGTGAAATGATGGCGATCCTCATTTTATTCCATATGAGTCACTATCGGGCATTCAAAACGTTTTATCTTCAACATGTTAAAAAATATTTTCATCACGATTTCCAGATCTGGTCAGTTATATGTGAATGTTAACGTTGAAAATGAGGACACTCATTCCCTTGTGTCCCTTTCTTACTTTAAATACATGTCGTTAAAAAATTTGAAACAGTTCGACACCGACAACCAGACGGCGTTTAAACCAGCAAATAGGTGCCACTCAGTTGTTAAACTTCCATCTTATGCGTACGGCTTACAGCCGTACATAATTGCATCTGGCTCCACTAAATGCTATCTTCCATCAGTACAATATATACACAAAAACTATTCCTACAAACGAGTAAGAAATAGTAATTATCAAACAACAGGAGTGACCTAGAATGGCAACGGTATCAGTGGAAAAAACGCTCAAGGCGGCTAAAAATGCCCGTGTAGAGTTAAAAACCAGCACCGAACTAAAAGAAATCTTACGTCAGGCCGCGCAGGTTGCGGGTGTTGATTTAAGTGCTTTTATCTTGAATGCGGCTTTTGAGCGGGCGGAGGAAGTTCTGGAAAACCAAAAACGTCGTGAATTAGATGAAGAAAACTGGCGTACCTTGAATGTACTGATTGCTGAACCCGCATCTCCAACACTTGCTTTATGTGCTTTGATGAGAAAGAGCAAAGATGGAAAAGCGATTAAATGAAATCATGGTTGAATACATTTGTGTGAACTATCAGAGCGATATGACATACCCGGGTCAAAAAGCTTTTGATTGTGGCAATCATGTTATTAATCGTTATGTTCGCAATAGTCTTAAGAGCAACGTCGCCAATGGAAATTGTGTTGCCAAAGTCCTAATTGACACTAAAACGGGTGAATTACTCGGAGTCTGTAGTTTTACTGGCTATTCACTGGCAAAATCTCGGCTCAGTGGCGTATTAAGCGGCTCAATGCCAAGTGACCTTTCTGTTGTTCGTTTGGTGATGCTGGGAGTATCAGTTAAACATCAAAAGAAAGGATATGGTCATGTTTTAATGAGGGAATTTTTAGGGCATGCCATTAAAGTTCATAATGTGATGCCAATTAAGGGAATATTTTTGGATGCTGATCCTGATGCCGTTGCATTTTACACACTTCTCGGATTTGTTGAATTGGGAATTCCTGCATCCAATGGAACAACTCCCATGTTTTTAAAAATTCAGGATTTATTGGCATCTATACGTGGAAGCTGACCGGATTTTTTATTAGTGCGCAGGGCATGGCCCGTAGTGTTGCAACAGGCGCTGTTTTCAATTCAGTGGAATGTTGGCGGTCCGGTGGTTTTAGTTTCATATATCAGTTTATGTTATAAGAGCATCAGTATTTATTATGATGTCTCAGGAATTCTTTACTACGCTTAAACAGTAACTTGCTGCGATTAAGGCAACAATTTAACAGTTTAACGAAGAATATGAGCCACGGGCATGAGTTTTGCTCAGTTGGCAATAAATGGAATTCCTCTGATGACAATTGAAAAAATCACCCTGAACTACCCAGAATCCAAGAGTGCGGATATCACTCAAGAAAATATCGATCAACTTAAACAGCTTTTCCCTGAGGTATTTTCTGAAGGAAAAATCGACTTTGACGCTTTAAAAGCTGTGCTTGGTGAAGTCGTTGATGATTCAGATGAGCGCTATAACTTCACTTGGCATGGTAAAACCCGCGCACGTCAAATTGCCCAAACTCCATCAACAGGTACGCTACGCCCTTGTAAAGAAGAAAGTGTGAATTGGGATACCACAGAGAACCTTTTTATTGAAGGTGATAACCTTGAAGTGCTTAAATTGTTGCAAAAGGCCTATCACAAGAAAGTTAAGATGATATATATCGATCCTCCTTACAATACGGGCAAGGATTTTGTTTATACTGATCATTTCCAAGATAATATAAAAAATTACTTAGAAGTAACTGGTCAAGTAAGTATTGATGGTAAAAAATTAAGTACTAATACAGAAGCTTCTGGACGTTACCATTCTAATTGGTTGTCTATGATGTATCCTCGCTTGAAATTAGCAAGGAACCTTCTTAAAGAAGATGGAGTGATATTTGTATCTATAGATGACAATGAGTCCTCAAATCTAAGAAACATCATGAACGAGATTTTTGGTGAGACAAATTTCGTAGCTGATGTGTGTGTCGTAAATAACTTAAAAGGCAGAAATGATAAAAAGAATATTGCGACAGCAAATGAAAGACTTCTGATGTACAAAAAATCAGACTTGTTTGAAGAATATGGGCTAGACCTCACAGATAGCAAAGTTAAAGATTACAAATTCTCTGATGAAAACGGAAGGTATCGCCTTATTGAGTTACGTAAACGTGGAGGAGCAGATACGCGGGAAGAAAGACCAAATATGTATTATCCGTTCTACGTGGATCCCATGACGGGAAATGTGAGTCTAGAACAAAGTGAAGTCTTTTCTAAGATAGTACTTCCAGCAAAGTCAAACAATGTAGATGGTCGTTGGAGGTGGGGGAAAAGTACAGCTAGCCTGAGATTAGATAGTTTAATTGGTCGAACAGTTCGAGATAGCGATAAGCGCAATATATATGAAAAAGATTACTTAGATCAATCAGGAACTATCAAACGTGTAAAACCAAAATCAGTTATGTTTGGCACTGACTATTCGACTGATGGCGCGACAAAGAAATATAGAGCGCTCATGACTGACGTAGATTTTGATAATCCAAAGCCTGTTGAATTTATTGAAGATTTAGTCGTGTATTCTTGTCCTCCAAATTTAAATGAAATCTGCATGGATTTTTTCTCGGGTTCGGGAACCCTCGCTCATGCCATAATGGCTCGAAATTCAAAAGATAATGGTAATCGTAAATTTATTGCTATCCAATTACCTGAGCTACTTATAAAACCTATAAGCGAATACAAGAAAATAAGCGATATCACTAAGAAAAGAATCCGGAGAGCTGGTGATAAAATAGCATTAGAAAACTCTAATGTGGATACTGGCTTTAAAGCGTTTACTTTGAGTGACACCAATATTAACAGCTGGGACGCTGATTTTGATGATCTAGAATCAGTTATCCAACAAGCAGCTAATTCCATAAAAGATAATAGAAGCTCAGAAGATATTCTTTATGAAATCCTACTTAAATACGGTATTGAATTGACCACCCATGTTGAAGAAGCAATTGTAGAAGGTAAAAGAGTATTTGTTGTTGGCACAGGTGCCTTAATGGTTTGCTTGGACGATGGTATCACTGAACAGGTGGTTGAGGGCATCGTCAAACTGAAAGAAAAATTCAATCCAGAAAGTACTCAAGTCGTTTTTAAAGACCAAGGCTTTGCCGACAGCGTAGTGAAGGCCAATACGATTCAGATCCTGAAGCAGTATGGTATCAACGATGTGAAGAGCATTTAAGGTGATGGTAATGAAGATTCAATTTAGATCGGACTTATCACACCAAATAGATGCGGTTGAGGCTGTTTTAGGTGTGTTTGAAGGGCAGGAAACATTTCAATCCAATTTCACTGTAGCTGATAATATGCTGGCGAATCAGCAGCTAGATATCTTTGGTAAGAACAACGACATCGGTGTTGGTAATATTCTCGCTTTATTGCCTGATGAGATTTATGCCAACACACGTAATGTCCAGTTAAAGAATGGCTTGCCACAGGTTGAAAACGTCAAACAAGAACTGCCAAGTCTAGATTTCAGCATTGAGATGGAAACTGGTACAGGTAAAACCTATGTGTACCTGCGTTCTATCTTTGAGCTAAATCAGCGTCATGGACTGACAAAATTTATCATCGTGGTGCCGTCTATTGCGATTAAAGAAGGTGTCTATAAATCACTGCAAATCACTGAGCAGCACTTCCGTGAGCAGTACAAAAATATCCAGTATGACTATTTTGTCTATGACTCATCAAAGCGCGAACAGATCCGTAACTTTGCTACCAATGATTACATCCAAATCATGGTGATCAATATTGATGCGTTCAGTAAGTCATTCACCGATCCGACAAAGGAAACTACCGCGAATCTGATTCACCGTACAGATGACAGATTGAACGGGATGAAGCCTATTGAATTTATTCAGGTTACTCGCCCTGTGGTAATCATTGATGAACCACAATCAGTAGTATCAACGGCAAACCGAAAAGAAGCGATTGGCAGCTTAAAACCGCTGTGTACATTCCGTTATTCAGCCACGTTGAAGGAAGCGCCACATCTGCTGTATAAACTTGACGCTATCGATGCCTATGAACGTAAACTGGTTAAGCAAATTGAGGTTGCTTCTCTGGATGTTAAGGACGGGCACAACCAAGCCTACATCAAGCTAGTGAGTGTTGATAATAAGACGTCCCCCATTTCTGCCAAGATTGAAATTGACGCTCAAACACGCACAGGTAAGCTGCAACCACGTAAGGTAATAACTATCAAAGATGGTCAGATTAATGACTTATTCGAACTTTCGGGTGGGCGTAGTGTTTATGAAGGCTATATTGTTAACGATATTTATTGCGAAGAAGGTAATGAGTATATTGATTTTACCAGTCGCGATGAAATTGTGCGCCTTGGGCAAGCCATTGGTGAAGTGGATTCAGAGGCCTTTAAGCGCATTCAAATAGCCAAAACTATCGAAGAGCATCTGGAAAAAGAGCTGAAATTCTATCACAAGGTAACAACGGGCTATGACAGGCTCGAGCACCCGAAAATTCTAAGCCAGAAAGGGATTAAGGTGCTGAGTCTGTTCTTTATCGATAAGGTTGCCAACTACCGCGGCTACTCTAAAGATGGCGTTCCTGTTCAGGGTAAGTTTGCCAAGTGGTTTGAAGAAGAGTTTGCCAGGCTGGTTAGCAAGCCCAAATATCGCGTGTTATACCCGATAATCTGGGATCATGATGGAGATAAATACACCATCAACGAAGCCGCGTTGCGAGAACTCATTCAAGCGGTGCATGATGGCTACTTTGCACAGGACAAGAAAAAAGATGCTTCTGGCAAACCTCAGTTTGCTGATTCGAAGCTTTCATCTAAAGGCGAAGGGGGAAAAACTGCGGCCGATGAGTCGGCCTATAACCTGATCATGAAAGACAAAGAAAAGCTTCTATCTATAGACGAGAAGCTGCGCTTCATCTTTTCACACTCAGCACTGAAAGAAGGCTGGGACAACCCGAATGTTTTCCAGATCTGTACGTTGAATGAAACCAATTCAATCACTAAAAAACGACAGGAAATCGGTCGTGGCCTACGTTTAGCCGTTGATCAATCGGGTGAGCGCGTGCCTTATGGTTTTGAGGTAAATACGCTGACCGTTATGGCAAACGAATCTTATGAAGGCTTTGTTTCTGAACTGCAAAAAGAGATTGAAGCGGAAGAAGGCATTAAATTTGGTGCGGTTGAGTCTCACCAATTTGCCAACATTGTTGTTTCTGGCGGACTGGATCAGAAAGCCTTCTTGGGGGCGAAGAAGTCAGAAGAGATCTTCCGGCACCTTATGTTTCAAGGTTATATCGATGCCAAAGGCAAGATTCAGGATGCGCTGAAAATTGCCATTAATAACAACGAGGTGAGTCTGCCTTCCAGTGTCACTGAGCATACTGATGCCATCGTTGCCACGTTGAAGAAACTGACAAAAGGCTTGAACGTGAAAAAACACGAAGAGAAGCGCTCTGTCGCTTTGTGTGAAGATACAAATGGTAAGCAGGTTGTACTTGGTGAAGCCTTTAAGGCGCTTTGGGGGCGCATTAAATACAAAACAACTTATCGTGTTAACTTTAATATCAACGACCTGGTTGAAAACTGTATCAAGGAAATTAGAGAGAACGTGGTGGTAGCCAGCGCCAAGTTTCAGTACACCAAAGTTAAGGTTGCGGTTACTGAAGCCGAACTGGAAACCTACGATGAGAAAACCAAAATCCAGTATTATCGCAATCGCAACTTCCAGTTGCCTGATATCGTGACTTATCTGACCGATCAGACCAATCTGACCCGTCAGACAATTATCGATATTCTGCTGGGTTTGGGCGATAAGTTGGAAGCCTTCAAAAACAACCCTCAGCGCTTTATCGAGTTAGCTGGTGAGGTTATTCGTAAACAAATGCGTATTGTCATTGTAGGTGGTGTTAAATATCACCGTCTTGGTGAAGAAACATACTATGCCCAAGAGCTTTTCCAGGAAGAAGAGCTGACTGGCTACCTCAAAGATATGGTGAAAGCTGAAAAATCGATATATGACTATATCATTTGTGATTCAGATACCGAGTTTAACTTCGCCGAAAAGCTAGAACGCGCTGAAGAAGTGAAGATTTATTCCAAGCTGCCATCTTGGTTCAAGATTGATACCCCGCTGGGCAGTTACAATCCTGATTGGGCGGTATTAATTGACAAAGATGATGGAATGGGAGAGCAGCTTTACTTCGTGGTTGAAACGAAATCAAGTATATTCTCAGATGATCTGCGTGAGGCTGAACAGGCTAAGATCAAGTGTGGCGTTGAGCATTTCAATGCGTTAAGCAAAGACAAAGATGGCAAAGAGATACCCAATGCTGCCAAATTTGTCAAAGTCGATAACTTTGATACGTTCAGTGCTCATTTTTAATCTTTATGTACGGCTATCAGCCGTGCATAATTGCTTAGTAGATATTTAATCATCAAATGATTCTCTTTGACTGGTTACTTGATCAGGGCGTTCAGATAAAAAATCGTCAGCCACGGATTGACCTAAGAGAAAAAAACTATCCCATGTATTTTGAACAGGTGTGATAGTACGTTCCTTGCCTTTTGCTCTGATCATTAACATCCTGATACTCCCCCCATATAAATGCAAATGGTTGTCCCTGCAAATAAAAAATAACATGACATATTGAACAGCAAGCTACTTATCTGATTAGAAAGCCTTTTTGCAGGAGGGGGTAACATGAATAACCATTATGATGTTTTGATTATGGGAGCTGGAATTTCTGGCATTGGTATGGCATGTCATCTGGCAAGAGAATGTCCTAACAAGAAAGTAGGGATCTTGGAGCGTCGCCATAATATAGGTGGAACCTGGGATTTATTTCGCTACCCAGGTATTCGCACAGATTCCGATATGATGAGTTATGGCTATAAATTTCGTCCTTGGACAGAAACCAGTATTTTTGCAGATGCACCTTCAATCAGGCGCTATCTCCATTCAGCGGCGGAAGAGTATGGAATTAATAAGAAAATACAGTTTGGATTAAAGATCACCCAAACTAATTGGTCAAATGAAACTCGCCAATGGATTATTACCGCGATTGACGAAACCAGTGGGGAAACTCGGCAATTTACCTGTCATTTTCTTGTCGGTGCGACAGGTTACTACAACTATGATGCTCCTCATTTACCCAAATTTCCCGGTCTTGAAAATTTCAAAGGTCCGGTCATTCACCCCCAACATTGGCCTGAAACATTAGATTACAAAGGGAAGCGGGTTGTTGTGATTGGGAGCGGCGCAACTGCTGTCACTTTACTTCCAGCCATGGCCAATGACACTGAACATATCACCATGCTTCAGCGTTCTCCGAGCTACATTTTTTCAATACCGGAAAAAGATAAGATGGCGGAGTTTTTCAACGGCATTATTCCACCACGTTGGATTTACGCGTTAAGCAGAAGTCGTAATATCTTCTTTTTCAGTTCGATATATAAAGTAAGTCGGTATTTTCCCAAGCTGTTGAAATCGTTTTTGCTGGGGTTAGCTCGCAGGAAGGTCGGCCCTGATTTTGATATGAAACACCTTACGCCAAAGTACATGCCATGGGATGAACGGCTGTGCTTTGTTCCCGACAGCAATCTATTTAAGGTATTGAGAGAAGGCAAAGCGTCTATCGTTACCGACCAGATTGAACGTATAACTGAAAACGGTATTTTATTGCAGTCTGGTAAAGAACTACCTGCGGATATCATAGTGACAGCAACAGGGCTGCAATTACAATTGATGGGCGGAATTGAGCTTTTAGTTGATGGACAACAACAGCAAAGCAATAACCTAATGCTCTATAAGGGGACATTGATACAGGATATCCCTAATTTCGCCTATTTGTTTGGTTATATCAATAATGCCTGGACATTGAAAGTTGATCTATCAGCAGAATATATTTGTCGCTTGTTAAACGAGATGGATCGCCGCCATGCCACGGTTGTAACCCCACATGCTCAATCGGGTGAAATATTGTCCAATGAGCATATTTTTGGTGCATTGCGATCGGGGTATGTACAACGTGGTGAATTTGGCCTTCCTCGTCAGGGGCGCAGCCCAAATTGGTATGTTCCACACGATTATAAAAAGGATAAAGAAGTTATAGGGCAACCAGTAGATGATATGGCATTACGCTGGAAGTAACTTTTTAATATCCGACAAAACAAGCCAATTAGTTAAACAATCGTGTGACCGAATTGACAATGCAGCTCCAGCAGTTCGAGAACTTTTGCAGGCAGAACAGGTGATAAGGCAGTAGAAATTAGAACGGCCAGTGCCAAAAAATAAACCCAACCGTAACTATGGGCCTAGCATGTGATTTCAACTGCTCATGAGAGTAAAAAGGGGGAAGCTTTATCGTTTTGAAAAGCGATAAAGCCCCTGATTAATCCTATTTTGAGAATAAAATTAATCTTTTTAGTGAGTTATATCAAAGTAAGCGGGTTCTGTTAATGAACACTCTTCCGCTGATATGATTGATGAGGCTATGAAAATAACAGGTTTTTTGTGATTATCGATATATGGAATAGAGACTTCTATTGTTTGAGTGTATAACTGACCCCAGTCTTCGAATGTGATTGGTTTCTTCCCTTTTACCAATTTATTTCTCTCAATTAGGGAAGAGGTCGCTTTCATTCGATCAAGCTGTTTATTTCTCTCGACTGCTGCATCTATCACTTTTTGAGCAGCCCAAGATTCGGTTGTTGCACAGTAATCTAAAGCTTCTTTTGTTGAATCTTTCGCTGAAGATAATGCAATACTAGGAACAAATAACATTGCAAGTAAAATGAATTTTTTCATACTTATTCCACCACTAACTCTCTATCTACAGAGCTGATTATTTCCCTTCTGGCATCAGGCCCTACAATGATACAACCTTCTGATGCTTGCCCAGGATTTTCTCTACTATCTCCATGAATTCTAAAAAGGTCTCTTCCATACATATTATTACAATCACACGGTTCCAGAATGATAGTCATTGGTCCTTTGCTGCTTGTATATCCCCCTATAGTATATTTTCCTCTAGGAATAGGGCCTTTCCCGCGTATTGATTCTGATGCAGGGTTGTTTTTATGTATCCCTTTCCCACTATATCCGCCACGATAAACTAATCTGTCGTTATGATATAGGTCACCTGAGTATTGATGATAAGTCCAAACCATTTAAAACTCCTTTTTAGATTTTATGGATATAGAGAATAGATATAAAGTACATTGAGTGAAAAGCATTGCATGTGCTTATACTTACTTTATCATTCATTTATCGTAGTGTTCAATAACCATAAAGATTAATTATTAGATAGAAATGTTAATAAATATTAATTTATATTGGAATGTTCCACTTTATATTTTTAATTTAAGTTGGTTTAATATAAATTGAATTTAAGTTAATCTAATCCGATCTAATTTTAATTAAACCGTAAGTAGATTTATTTGATTTTAGGCCGCTATATTTTTAACAAAATAAGTCTCATATCCTAAACGTTCTGATGTCACCGTTGGGCAATTCGACACATAGGCTAAGTTTCCCGACTATAGCTCTTGGAGAGAAGTTAGCTTCCTCTCTCAATAGCTGTAATCCGGTCTTTAAAATGAATTCTCCCGCCATATTTTTTGTTTTTCTGAACTAGCGATGTGTAATGATCCATTTTTTAGTAAGCCAAGAGAAAACTACCCCTGCGAGAGTACCAAAAATATGTCCTTCGGTTTGTTGCCACGGCAGCAAACCGAAGGCAATTCCTTGATAGAAGATGAACACCAGAATCGCAAAGAAGAAATCCTTAAACCTTCTCAGGAAATAAGCATTAGCCAGTAATAATCCCCATAAACCAAAAATCCAGCCGCTGGCACCAATATGTATGGCAGCACGGCCAAATAACCAGAGCAGAGTTCCCTCCGTCAAGATAATAAACAGGCTGGCCAGTAAATAATAACGAATGGAGTGAGTCATCAGCAATGCACTGAGTACTAATAAGACGGGAACGTTACTAAACAGATGCTCCCAACTGCCATGCAGGAAAGGAGAGAAAGGGATACCAATTAGCCCTTGAACATGGCGGGGAATAAGGCCGAAATGATTTAAGGCATACCCCGTGAAGCTATTAATTAACTGAATGGTGATCAGTATTAAAGCTATTCCTATAAGGATATTTAAGCGTTGTTTAAACCATACTGTCATCATTGCCTCCCTGTTAAGAATTGGAAACGGCTTACTAAGACTTTCTTTCCCTATCATAACAGAGAACATGAGAATTATCGGTTCTCTCTTGCTGAAGGACTATCTAATTTATTTTTCTACTTTTTTTACTCCGTTTTCTATCGGTTATTTCCGGATCATGTCCAGGTAAAGGTGAATTAATATAATCTGCCAACTGATGATAATTAAACAGGATAAAGAAAAAGCAGCCAAGCATAATAATTATACAGATAAAGAACGCATGTATTCCTTTGATATTCAGAGCAAATAGAGACATCAATGCGATTAAATTTGGAAACAATGATAATCCAAGAGTTCCCAGGATAATATTGGAGAAAGTCCTTAATGGAGGAATTTTCTGCAATATAGCGAATATGAAGAAAGGAATAAACAGGCCAAAGGTTGATATGGCAATGACGTATCCGGGTTCTTTTTCCATCATATCGGCAAAACCAAATAGTTCAAAAGGGATGGTCAGCATGAAATTTCCTTATTTATCACTGGCACTGATATCAAGCATGGTGCGTGGTTGATAACCTAATATTCTGGCAAGTATCAGATTAGGGAAGGTTTGAATGCCAGTATTATAGAGAGCAACACTCTCATTAAAAAATTCACGGCGAGTTTCCTTTTAATGCTTCGGGTAGCTTCCCAAAGCCTGAACACTTTCAACCAAATCAGAAAGTTGTGCCACAACGCGGTCACCCACATCGGCATTATCACCACCCAGTGCTTTATTTCGCATAAAATCGCGTTTGATTTGCTGCCAGCGTTGCGCTTCTTCCTGTGTCATTGTGCCGCGAATTTCTGCCAGTTTGAGCAGGTTCTCTTCGGCGCCACTTGTCAGCAATTGGGCTTCACCTAAATAGTGATCATGAATAATGCGCCGTATCTCTTCGTCATTCATGACAGCAGAAACTTTTTCGCTGAGTTTGTTCATGTTGCGGTAACTGCCCTGCAACTTGAACGGTGGTTCTGTCCGGTATTTGTCGGATTGCGCAGCACTGGCAATGTATTGCTGATTCACTTTAAATACGATTTCCCGCATCATCAGCAGGCGTTCAAGGATCGCGACAATTTCAGTGATTTCCGCTTCACTGTAGGGATAGCTCAGGCCATTGCTGGAGAACGGTTTGCCCATCGCTTTATCGATAAACAGATACAAATCGTTCATATCACGTAATGCCAGCGGTGCCAGAACCGGATTCGATGTCAGGCTGTTTTCGATATAACTCAGCGTAAATGCCTCTTCCATACCACCCAACACTTCACCAAGGTTGTAGATATCAGCACGGTTTGCCAGCATATCCGGGATTTTGAACAATTCGCCAGATTCGGTATAAGGGTTACCAGACATAACAACGCAGAATTTTTTCCCTCGCATATCGTAGGTCTTAGTCTGGTTTTTCCAGACCCCTTCAATACGTCGTGTACCGTCACACAGGGAAATAAATTTCTGTAAGAATTCAGGGTTGGTATGCTGGATATCATCGATATACAGCATCACGTTATTGCCCATTTCCAGCGCCAGATTCAGTTTTTCCAGTTCCTGACGGGCGGTGGCGTTTGGCGCCTGATCCGGATCGAGCGACAAAACATCATGCCCTAACGCAGGCGCGTTGATTTTCATGAAGATCAAACCAAGGCGATTGGCGATATATTCCATCAACGTTGTTTTGCCGTAGCCGGGCGGGGAGATCATTAATAACATCCCCATAAGATCCGTTCGCTTACCTTCCCCGATCGCCCCGATCTGTTTGGCAAGGTTATCGCCAATCAGTGGCAGATACACATCGTTGATCAGTTTATTACGTACAAATGAGCTGAGCGGGCGGGCCTTGAATTCATGGAGTCGCAGATTTTTTCTCTGTTGGTTTAATACACCTTGACGCAATTCCTGATAATGATGATAGGCCGGAATAAATACTTTGCGCTGTTTGCGCATCCGGCAGAAATAGTCATCAAGGCTGAGAGTCAGAGCTTGGTTAACGATGGAAGAGTGTTCACCAATCAAGCCGGTAACAGTAAAGTGCAGATCTACTTCACTGAAACGGGCATTCAGCGTTTTTTCTAATAAAACCAACGCCACGGCTTCTGAAATATATCCTTTCAGAGAGGAAAATTCTGGCAGGGAACAGAGACCATTCAGCCAATTTTCCACCAGCATCCAGCGTTGAGTAAAACGTTGACCGAGATTCTGTTGGGAGTGGCTGAAATCCCCCCACATATGGGCTTTTTCCAGTTCAGATTGCAGTCCTTCCAATAATGTACGGGCATATTTGCTGAAACTGAATTCCACGTTTGTCCGGCTCAGTGCCAGGCCCAGGTATTCCGCTGCTTGTGTTTGTTGGTAAGGTTCACACTTAATTGGATGGCGTTCAAGGAACAGGCTAATCTCTGCTTCGATTTCCGCCTGAAGATCCAGTAAGCCAGCATCATTACGGAAAAGCTGATAAATATTGGTACAGGTACGGGCACGTTCAGGCCACAATGCAGGCTGTTCTTCGTGTTGAACTTGTTCCCAAAAAAGCACGGCAATCCCTCTGGCATGAGGGTTGAACCGTAAAAGATCGGCACTTTCCCCAACCGGAATTAATTTACGCAGGATTTCCACTGCGTCATGGTCATGGATACCTTTTTCATAGCCTTCTTTATAGCGGGGTGCAGCGAATTCACGAACGGTTTTTTCCAGAATATCTGGCTTGCTTAACAGGGATTTCAAGCCATCCAGTGTCAGGTCATCATGTTCTTTACTCGCTGCATAAATCAGTGAATAAGCAAGGTACTCAGCGCGATAAACCTGAGGGGATTCTGATTCGAGAGTAATCGACCAATAAGGTTTCAGGGATTCAAGTTCCGGGCTATCAATGGGTTCCTGATAATCTGTGCCTGTCAGGTGCAGATAGAGATGATCGCCCCGTGGCAGGATGGTGAGATCCAGCTCTTGGGTATTCACGCTGAAACGGTGGCGTGGACCAAGTTTGATAACGTTTCCGCCATCTTCATAGATTTCAGTCTTATCCCGCAGGCTGCGGATCGCCTGATCTCGCGCAGCTTTGAATTTGGCATCGATATCGTCTGCTTTTACGCTGTCTTTCAGTTCACGCAAACGTTCAATAATTTCGCGGGTTTTCAGCGATAGGGTATCGGAAGCAAAGAAGGCATTCAGTTCATCAAGGGCCGAAAATTTTGCTGTCCGGCGACTAACGCTATCCAGCAGACGTTCTGCCGCAACCTGCAAGTTCCGGGTCTTACGCTGACGTTCATCCAGCAATGACTGCTTGTGGGTTTCAAAGGTTTCCAGCAACTCTTCACGTTTATCCAGAATGTCATTCAGGAACTCATCGTGATCACTGAATTGGGTTTCCAGCTCTTCCAGTTGTACCAATAGGCGGGAAAGCTGTTCGTCACAGCGTTCTGGATCGGTAGAAAGTGTCAGGGCATTAGTAATCCCCTGACTGAATAATTTAAATTGTGCACCAAACTGCGCGACGGACTCAACCGCGCCCTGTTCTTTACGCCGTTGTTGCAGTCTGGCACGAGCCTGATTCAGCAGGGCATAAATTTCGGAAATCGACTCAATAATATGGGTCTGTTGGGTTGTGTCCTCGAATTTCAACGAAGCCATCAGGTTTGACAACATATCCAGATCGGTGGACATTTTCTCCATGCCCGCCAGTGGCTCGTTAAGCTGGGCGCGATTGGCAGCGGCCTGAACCTGTTTTTCCAGTTCTTGCAATTGCAGAGTAAATGGCTGTAGTGCTTTCTCGCTGGCAAGAAATTCGGCAGTCGCCAGTGAAATACGCTGTTGGTTATCAGCCAGTTGCGCTTCCATTTCATCAAGGCGGGACAGATCGATATAACGATGGTCGCGCAGTGTGATCAAGTGACCACGCTGGATGCTCAAACTGTTTAAGGCTTCAATAAATTGCTGAGTTTCAGTCCAGCTTTCAGGCAGCATCGCTGTCAGTAACGCTTTCTGATGTGATGTCGCCTCATTCATGGCCCGAATGGACTGGCGACGGATACTTTCTACTTTTTCGTATTCATCCAGTACCTTCTCACCGGTATTGGCAATCTCTTTCAGTAACCCGGAGATATGCAGGCTTTGTTCGTCATTTAGCCAATAATAGATATCTACCAAACGGCGGGCATCCTGGCAGAGTTTTTCGTAGAGCAGGGAGGAAATTTGCTGTTGTTCAATTTCCTTAGCAATATGGTAAAGATCGGAAATACCGCGCACCAGTTCAGCATTACCGATGCGGCCTAAAAAGCTGTTTCTCGCAGGTTGGCGAGCAGCGTATTCGTCAGAATAGAACGGAGTTTGCCAGATTTGCATCGGATGGATGCGGGTTGGTTCCTCTGATTGCCCTTCAAACAGCACCATCTGACCATCTTCCAGCATGGCATAGCCGTGACCAAATAGTGGGTTTTGGAGTTTGCGTTCGATTAAGTTGTAATTGAACAGAGCCAAACGGCCTAAATTAGGTTCATAGAAGATATACATGACATCTTCGCCATTTGGGGATCGGCGGACACGACGAAAACGCATGCCATCCATCGGCTGATCGAAAGTTTTGTATTCCCCGCTTTGCAGATAATAGCCGCCGGGGAAAATAATACCGTGATCTTCAGGTAACTGAATACAGGCCAGACCGATGGCATCAATGCGCTGCACACTTTGGGTCAGCGTGTTATAGACCAGATAACGCCAGGATTCTTCACGGTAGGGCAGGATTTTCAACAGGATCAGGCTGCCTGTCTGGGCGTATTCAATCTGGGCATCATCCAGTGATTGGGTTTTATCCAGCACCGCTTCCCGGTAGATCCCCAATCCATCTTCGGTGTTGTTTTCACATTTAATGGTCAGATCGCCGCCAATGGTTTCCACAAACACGGTATCCAGAATGTTCATATGTGGATAGCGGCCATTTACGGTGTTTTCGCGCGTGGTTTTCTGCCATTCAAAATCATAGGCAGGAGGCAAAGCGATATCACGTTCACCACGGTTATCAATGTAGGTTATTTCTGTTTTGTCGCTGGAGATTGCCCAGCGAAACACGCGAATGTCGGTAATTCGTTCACCAATCTGAAAGCTGGCGAGCAATTTGCCATCACGCTCAACCAGTTCCAATAGCTGGGTGTTTTTGTAGTAAGTGTAAAGCTCGTTGAAATCCTGTACAAAGCTGGTGATGTTGAGAAACGTGCCTGTCAGCGCGACGGATTCCACATCATATTCGTCATTTTCTTTCTTGAGCCTGTACAGGGAAAAAACATCTTCAACCCGCGTCTCTTTTTTTAAGCCGAGGAATACGTTGTAGCCAAACAATAACCAATTGCCGACACGGACAATATCACGGGCAACGCAGTTGTTTTCTGTACGGATGCGGATACGCCCGATAATATCAGTCTGGTTTTTGCCAAACTCTTTCAGACGTCGGCTGTTCAACAGGCTAGCTTTTTCATGTAGCTGCTGGCCTTGTTCAGACAGACGACTGCGTAAGATATCGTAGGCTCCGCCTTCCGCGACAGCATTATCCAGTAATTCCTGTTCACGATTATTCAATTGGCTATCTGACATGGCGTATCACGTTTCCTTCAATATGGTTCAGTATGGTGCGTAGTACAGGGAAAATGGAGTGCAGGGAAAATCCGTCACAGGCAACCGTGACGGATAAGTGTTGCTTTTTACTCTTCGGTACTTTCTTTGTTATGGCGTTTTTTATTTGCACCAAACATGTTGACCAAAGACTGCACTTCTGGGTTTTGCAGGAGTGAATCGAGGTTTAGCTTTTGTTCTCCCACTTCTTTTTCGCTGATTTCTTTTTCACCTTTTCCAGCCAGTAACTTCTGCACGGCTTCTTTGACCAGAGGGCTTTTGTCTACCACGCCATTAATGGCTTTACCCACACTGAGCGCTTTGGAGAAGGTATTAAAGAAACTGCCGTCACCACCGACGATATCAATGTTGGTTTTGCTGAGCGCCGCTGCCAACACTTCCGCTTGCTCTTTGGCAATCTCTTTGTTGGCTGCAATGGAGGCTATCGCTTGTTCGAAGTTCTTCTCAAGCTGCATACGGAACTCTTCGTGATCGCGAGCTGTATCGTTGAGATTACCCATCGCCGTGAATTTGTCGGTCAGGCCGTCCGCTTCTGCTTTCAGACGCTGACGGATAACTTCTGCTTGTGCAGAACCCAATTGGCCTTCACCGCGAGCCTGTGCCACCAGTTTTTCTTCCAGCACTTTGGCATCCGCCAAACCCAGTTTTTCTTTAGCATTGGCTTGTTGTTCATCACCACGCGCCTGTGCTGTCAATTTCTCTTCCAGAACTTTCGCTTCGGCAAGGCCTTGTTTCTCGGCTGCGCTGGCCTGGGCTTCCAGAACACGTGCTTCTGCCAGACCTTTTTCCTGCGTACCACGGGCTTCTGCCAGCAATTTTTCTGCAATCACATTCGCCTGTACCAGACCTTCTTTCTCTTCGGCTTCGGCTTTGGCTTGGCGAATTCGTGCTTCGGCCAGACCTAATGCGGCTTCTTCGGCTTCAATACCTTCGGCCATACGTTTTTTCGCTTCTGACTGCTTGGCGGTAGCTTCCAGCTCTGCTTGTGCCATCGTACTGATTTCCAATGCTTTATACTTGGCACTGTTCTCATCCGCTTCGGCTTGTTTCACCTGACGAACCAGCTCTTGTTCCGCTTTGGCCTGGGCTTGAATAATGGTGACCTGCTTCTGGCGGTCGGCTTCAGAAACCATGCGGACTTCTTTGATGCGTTCTTCTTCCTGCGCCACGGTTTTCTCTACGGCAACACGTTCACGAATCACGTTAGAGATGTTTTTGCGCTCTTCTTCCAGTGCTTTTTCTTTATCAATGCGCTGGAGTTCGACTTCGCGTTCACGGGAAACAATTTCCAATTCTTGTGCACGAATGACTTTTTCCATCTCAATGGCGACGGCACGGGAGCGATTTTGTTGTGCCACTTCGACTTCACGCAGACGGTTTTCTTCGCGGATTTCAATTTCTTGTTGGGTCTGAATACGAGCCTGCTCTGCTTTCAAGCGCTCTTCTTCCTGTACACGCAAAGTTTCAGCAGATTCACGGGCGCGGATACTTTCGATTTCACGCTTCTGACGGGCTTCTGCATCCGCTTGCTGGCGCTCCAGTGCCAGGCTGGCTTCACGGGTTTCTACATTTTTCTTTTGGATAGCCAGTTCTTGATCGCGTTCTTTCTGGTTGGTTTCAATATTGTGGATGGCGGTGATTTCAGTAATTTTACGAATGCCTTCCGCATCGAAAATATTGTTCGGGTCCAGAGAGTTTTTCGGCGTTTGTTCCAGATAGTCGATGGCGACGTCTTCCAGCGCATAGCCGTTCAGATCTTTACCAATGACATCAACAATGCGATCGCGGAAGTTTTGGCGATCTTCGAACAATTTTGACAGTTCGAATTGTTTACCCACGGTTTTCAGTGCTTCTGAAAATTTGGCGCTGAACAGGGTATTGACGGCGTTATGGTCAGAAGCGCGCTCTACGCCAATGGATTTCGCCACTTTCAGTACATCTTCGGTGGTTTCATTAACACGCAGGTAGAATGCAACGGTAATGTCAGCACGCAGGTTATCTTTACAGATCAGGCCATCTTTACCACGGCGATCGACTTCCAGAGTCAGCAAAGAAATGCGCATGAACTCCTTTTTGTAAATAATCGGATAAACCAGCGCACCGGTAAAATGCACTTTTGGCTGGGAGGACATATCGTTGACGATCAGCGCGGTTCCTTGCGGGACTTTGATGTAAAACGCTTTGAAAAGCCCAAAGAAACCCAGAATGACGACAATTATCGTCGCAACGATGATCAAGAAAGGCATGAAATCTGCCATGGCAATATCTGACATGTATTTCTCCATTTTATTTTGGGGCTAGTAAGTCGTTACAACTTAAATTCATCTTCACTCACCACGGTGTAACTGTGGGTTGCAGCGTCATAACTGATCAATACGACACGATCTCCACGAGTAATACCGTCACTTTCTGGTGCTCGTACTTGTAAGATTAAACTGGCTCCGTGATTATCCATCAGGGCTTCACCACGCTGTTCAGTCACAATGGGGGAACGGACTTCGGCGACTTTGCCAATCAGATTGTCAACACTGTTGGAACGATTGAGTCTGGACAATTTCGGTTGTAATGGGCGCAAGAGCATTGCCGTCAATAACAGGGCAATGAAACTCACGATAAAGAAAGTGGCGGTTCCAAGTAAATAACGGAGCACATCAGTTTCAATGAAACGGAGCATTAAGTGCATGCTGAAATAGCTGAGTGGCCAGCCAATCAGAGTAATGAGCGTAATAATAACGGTGACAGGAATTCCAGTGAGGCCGAGTTTTGTTAACCAGCCAGCCAGTGAGGAAGCATCTAAGCTATCTACATCCACACTCAGGAAATCAATATCAAGCAAACCAAAAGCAGCACATATCCAATAAAACAAAACAATGAATAATAGCCCACTGAAAATAACAACGGGAAAAGCCAAGCAGTTTTGTAAAAAAAGCGCCATCAGAATGCTGTCTCAAGGTGATAATGATTATTAAGCAATGCTTAATTAAATCAGTTTTCAGAATAAGTTAATAGCGGAAAAAAGGTCTTTTTTGAATCGTATCGCAATAATTGGATTACTCTGATTACCTGATATTTATCATGGGAATTTGGCGATAAGCATGCCTGTTTTATGGATTTACGGCGAAATGAAATGATGAATATCAAAATGACCAACAAATATAAATTAATTTTCTCATTAAGTGAAAATTAATAGTGAAAAAATCTAAGAGCCTCAATATGAATAAGAAATAGTGACAAACTAAATTATTAGCCTGTATTTGCTTTTTTCATTTTAGTTCTATTCGGTGAATAGCAGCAAAAGAGAGTTGTCAGCAACAAGAAATCGGATTATCGTAATGTTATATTATAACGATATGCGGGTTTTATGAGATCAGATATTCACCTACGTTATCGAATTGTCGCAAACAGTAAGTACGACGAGTTTCCAGAAAAGATTTGGTCGCTTTTTTAAGGCTGTTCAGGGTAAGAAAAGAAAGTTGATCCAAAGCCTACAGTTTTGCTGTAGGTTTCTTTGATTCTTTATTTCCATCCATTTGATATTCTGATCATTAAATCAGAATCCAATCCTTAATGTAGTCAATTTATTTGCTTGTTTTTCTGCGATATTTCGTTCTAACTAATAAGTGGTAATTAATTGCATGAATAATCCACCAGGTTGCTATCGTATTCATACTGATCAGTATGGGAATGGTAAAGACAAGAGTGGCATATAAGGAATGGTTATCATGAGGAATATTAAAGTCTTTCGTGGTTTTTATACATTCGAAGATACTTATCGTGGTCATCTCCGTTTATCAGTTTGTTCTCATGGTGAATATGATGAAAATTATTTCATGGGATATTTAACCGTTCTGAGTGAAAATCTGACTGTAGAAAACATGACACCTAATGAACTATATGATCAATTAGTTAATAATGGAGGAATAATATTAGACAGATTTAGGTATATTCATCTGGTGGTATGTAATTCCGCAACTTGCGAGAAGGATAGAGATTCTCCTTACAGCTTTGAGGAATCTTTTGCTTCTGAGTTTTCTAAATTGTGTTCAAACAGTATTGTGATTGGTTATGTTGGGGCGGTTAAGGTACGTCATAATTATTTTAATCCACAAACCCTGAGTTACGAGCATGATAAAGATATTCAACGTAATGAAGAAGTATTCAGAATAGGTCATATTTGTCAGCTTCATTTTTCAGAGCTTTCTCTGAACCAAAATGCCAGAGCTGCCTTTAGGGCAGAAAAAGAAGCTTATTCAAGGACAATGACTGTCGATCCTATTACACCAAAACCTTTTTTGAAACCTAAAGAGCCAGGCAAACCGATAAGTAATCGTAGTTCCAGTCGTATGGAAAGGCACACTTCTGTATGGTTTAAAAATGGCAAACGCATCCATGCAGAAATGTTGGTGTTATAGTGCATAAATATGCTTGCACCTTTCGTTATATTTTGTCAGTTTTAATGATGTCAGTTGTGTCTGACGAACATCTTTCAAGACAGGGTAAACATGATGAAGAGTGTAGGTTTTATCGGCTGGCGCGGTATGGTCGGCTCAGTATTAATGCAGAGAATGATGGAAGAGCGGGATTTTGACGAAATCGATCCGGTTTTTTTTACCACTTCCCAACATGGGCTGGCTGCACCGGAATTTGCGGGTAAATCAGGCGTCTTACAGGATGCTTTTAATATCGAGGCACTGAGTGCGCTGGATATCATCATTAGTTGTCAGGGCGGGGATTATACCAATGAAATTTATCCCAAACTGAGAGCGACCGGCTGGCAGGGATATTGGATTGATGCTGCTTCCGCACTGCGCATGAATGACGATGCAGTCATTATTCTCGATCCTGTTAACCATCAACATATTCAGAACAGCCTGAATGAAGGTATTAAAACGTTTGTTGGTGGTAACTGTACTGTCAGCCTGATGTTGATGTCATTGGGTGGCCTGTTTGCCAATGATTTGATTGAGTGGGCATCGGTATCAAGCTATCAGGCAGCTTCTGGCGGTGGGGCTCGCCATATGCGTGAACTGCTGGTACAAATGGGAATGCTGCATAATCAGGTTGCAGATGAATTACAGAATCCTGCCTCCGCAATTTTGGATATTGAAAAACGTGTAACGGATTTTACCCGCAGTGGTGCATTGCCGACTGACCAATTTGGCGTTCCTTTGGCGGGGAGTCTGATTCCCTGGATTGATAAGCAACTGGAAAATGGGCAGAGTCGTGAAGAGTGGAAAGGCCAGACGGAAACCAACAAGATTTTAAATACGGGCAGTCATGTGATTCCGATTGATGGTTTGTGTGTTCGTATTGGCGCATTGCGCTGTCATAGTCAGGCATTTACCCTGAAATTGAAAAAAGATATTCCGATTCATGAAATTGAAACGTTGCTGGCTTCTCATAATGACTGGGTTCGGGTGATCCCGAATGATCGTGAACTGACAATGCGTGAATTAACGCCGGCAGCGGTAACCGGTACGTTGAATACGCCGGTGGGACGCCTGCGTAAGTTGAATATGGGGCCGGAATATCTGTCTGCATTTACCGTCGGTGATCAGTTGCTGTGGGGAGCGGCAGAGCCTTTGCGCCGTATGCTGCGTATTTTGTTGTAGAAAAGGGTTAAATTTTTTTATTGAAGTTTCTGTTTATTGTATTCGTTAGAACCATACCGCCAATCCAATAAAAAGATTGGCGGTATTTATTATTTTTACCTGAATTTTTTTGTATTGAATATTCAGGGGAACCTTTTAAAGTGGTATTCTTCATTTATTGGAGATAAAAACCAAAAATTGCTTTTTTCTGGATCTAACGTCATATAATCGCCATTGTTAATGAATCCCATTTTATGATAAACGTCATATAGATCATCGGTTGCTGTTATCAATTTTAATTTTCCTTTAAAACCCATTTTGCATGATTGATTGACTGCTTTTTCCATCAAGAAATAGGAACATTTTTCTACTCCAGGATGAGTGACAATGTAGGATATTTCAAGACCATTTGGTTCACATTTCAGCTTCATCACTCCGAAAGGTATTGTCTGGATATCACAAGAAAAATAAATATATTTTTCAGGGTTTCTTTCTTGTTTATTGAATTCTTTTTTCATTAAACGTAGTATATGTGCAGTTACACAACATCTCAGATTCCACCTGTCTGTTTCTGTCTTTACTTCTTTACTCTCTATATTACGCCATAATCTTGAGGGTTTTTCGATATGGTCAAGCCAGCCGTCTTCGTAGATTGAATAGTAAAGTTGTTTGACTATGTTTTGGGCTTCTTGCGGATTGACTTTTCTTAATCTGGGATTGGCAATTGTATATATAAGTGGTTGATTTTGAATGTTAATAAATATTCTAGATAGATTATCTGGTAGTGAGGCGGATAAATTTTTTGAACGAGTCAAAGAGTTTGACTGCATTTTTTCAATATCTTTATTAAAAGAATAAGTTTTTTTAAACATAATAAAGACCTCTTAATATGGCTTTTCAGTAAGTTCCTTTGAACCTATACCCCCCATGGCTAAGAAAAAGACCATGTATTGGTATAAGGTTTGTTTTTGTTAAATTCTCATCCTTTGCAAATTCACTGATAATATATCATAGCAATAAAATTACTGTTGTAATAGTTAAATATTATTTAATTGATGACATGAAAATGTTCTATGTTTGATTTTTTATAGTGAGTGATTTTTATTATTTATTTTAATTACCTCTGACTTAATTTGTTTTTGTTTTATCTTTACGGTTGGATTAAATTTTTATTGTTGTTTTGTATAAATAAGGTTTTTGCTGATTTTAATCTCTTAATACGAGGTTTTTTATGAAACTGAATAAAAAAAATTATCTTTTTCTGATGCCTTTTTTGTTAGGGGTGAGTCATTTTAGTGTGGCGGATAAAGCGATTGAAAATTTAATCACAAAGAATGGTTTAAAAGATACGAAAGTGATGTCGTTGTATAAAAATGGAACATTGGTTGTTGAGGCCAACACGCCGAATAAAGTGACTTTAATCAATAAAAAAGCAGCCAAAGCCAATAAAGAGGCAAAGGACGCAATGTATTGGTATCGGGGAATGGGATCAAATGAATATAAGGTATTTGATGCCAATAAATACCGGAAGCTTCCTTGTGTTACAGAGGAAAACGCATTTTGTGGTATTGCGCCTCGTTTTGATTATTCAAAAGGTTATTTGACTAATAAAAATCCAGGTGTTGTCATTGAGTTCAGTACCATAGAACCTAAATGGTTATATCATGATTTCACTAAGTTACATAAATGCCAGCCTAAAGCCGAGGGTGGTGGAACGTATGGTTTAGGCCCTATAGGGACATTTGCAAGTTGTGATGACGCTTATAAACAAAAAGGGATGGGTAAAGTCTTTAACAAGTGGCTGGAAAAACCTGAAAAGATTGATGTGATTATTTCATATGTGTTATTGGCTAAATAAAAAAACTCATGTCAGCAAATGATATGAGTTTTTTATCCCAGATAACCTTCGTTATCTGGGATATGAGATTTAAGCAGTAATATTAGATATCAATATTCGCCGCTTTCAGCGCATTCTCTTCAATAAATGCACGGCGAGGCTCAACGGCATCACCCATCAGGGTCGTGAACAGTTGATCAGTCGCAATGGCATCTTTTACCGTAACACGCATCATGCGGCGTGTTTCAGGATTCATCGTGGTTTCCCACAACTGATCCGGGTTCATTTCTCCCAGACCTTTATAACGTTGGATGGAAAGACCACGACGTGATTCTTTGGTCAGCCATTCCAGAGCCTGTTCAAAGCTGTTGATTGCCTGACGACGTTCACCACGTTCAATATATGCGTCTTCTTCAATCAGGTTTCCGATCAATTCGCCCAGTTTGGTGATGCGGCGGTATTCGCCACCGTGGATAAAATCGAAATCCAGATTGTAGTTGGTATCAACGCCATGTGTACGAATGGTCAAAACTGGCTCGAAAACCTGGCGTTCACGGTTTTCATGAATGTGATAGCTGTATGTGCTGCCATGCTGCTCTGTGTCATTCAGGCGAATCGTCAGCGCACTGACCCACTCTTCCACTTTTGTCTGAGCGTTCAGTGTATCTTCGGTCAGTTTTGGATGGTAAACCAGGTTGTTCAGTAGTGCCAGCGGATACAGGCGTTCCATGCGACGGATGATTTTCTGGGTGGCGTTAAATTCAGTCACCAGATTTTCCAGTGCTTCACCTTTCAGTCCCGGCGCATGTGGGTTGGTATACAGCGCGGCACCATCCAATGCGATGGACATCTGGTACTCTTCCATTGCATCGTCATCTTTGATGTATTGCTCTTGTTTGCCTTTCTTCACTTTATACAGCGGTGGCTGGGCGATATAGACATAGCCACGCTCGATGATTTCCGGCATCTGACGATAAAAGAATGTCAGCAACAGGGTACGGATGTGAGAACCATCAACGTCGGCGTCGGTCATGATGATAATGCTGTGATAACGCAGTTTATCCGGGTTGTATTCGTCACGCCCAATACCACAGCCCAGTGCGGTGATCAGGGTTGCCACTTCCTGTGAAGAGAGCATTTTGTCAAAACGCGCTTTCTCAACGTTCAGGATCTTGCCTTTCAGTGGCAGGATAGCCTGATTTTTACGGTTACGGCCTTGTTTTGCAGAACCGCCCGCAGAATCACCCTCCACCAGATAGAGTTCTGACAGAGCAGGATCGCGCTCCTGACAATCCGCCAGTTTGCCCGGCAATCCGGCCAGATCCAGCGCACCTTTACGGCGGGTCATCTCACGCGCTTTACGTGCTGCTTCACGGGCACGTGCCGCATCAATGATTTTACCGACAACCGTTTTGGCATCGTTCGGGTTTTCCAGCAGATATTCTACCAGCTTCTCATTCATCAGGGTTTCGACGGCGGTCTTCACTTCGGAAGAAACCAGTTTGTCTTTGGTCTGGGAAGAGAATTTAGGATCAGGCACTTTAACGGAAATCACCGCAATCAAGCCTTCACGAGCATCATCACCGGTAGCGCTGACTTTGGATTTTTTGTTGTAGCCCTCTTTATCCATATAGCTATTGAGGGTACGGGTCATCGCGGTACGGAAACCAACCAAGTGGGCTCCCCCATCGCGCTGAGGAATGTTATTGGTGAAGCAGTAAATGTTTTCCTGAAAACCATCATTCCATTGCATGGAAATTTCAACGCCAATCCCGTCTTTTTCCGTAGAAAAATAGAAAACATTGGGGTGAATTGGGTTTTTATTGCGGCTCAGGAACTCAACAAACGCCTTAATCCCACCGTCATAATGAAAGAGATCTTCTGCATTTGTGCGCTTGTCGACTAAACGAATGGAAACACCGGAGTTCAGGAATGATAATTCACGCAGACGTTTTGCCAGAATATCGTATTCGAATTCAGTGTTAACCTTGAACGTCTCCATGCTTGGCCAGAAACGGACAGTGGTTCCCGTTTGCTCGGTATCACCGACAACTCTCAACGGTGCCTGTGGAACACCCATACGATAGGTCTGTTCATGGACTTTTCCGTCACGACGGATAGTCAGTTCCAGTTTTTCTGATAAGGCGTTAACAACAGAAACCCCTACGCCATGCAGACCGCCGGAAACCTTATAGGAGTTGTCATCGAATTTACCCCCCGCATGCAGCACGGTCATGATGACTTCTGCTGCTGAAACACCTTCTTCTTCGTGTATGCCGGTAGGAATACCGCGGCCATCGTCCTGTACAGAAACAGAGTTATCTGCATGGATGGTGACAACTATCTTGTCACAATGACCTGCGAGGGCTTCGTCGATAGCGTTGTCAACAACCTCGAAGACCATGTGGTGCAGGCCAGTACCATCATCGGTATCACCGATATACATGCCTGGACGTTTACGGACGGCATCCAGCCCTTTTAATACCTTGATACTTGAGGAGTCATATGTATTCGACATCAACGTTTCTCGCTCATCTTAATCCTGTGGTTGAACCTCTATTTTGCCATGTTCTACGCGAAACATCCTGCTATTTACATCAATCATGTCTGTAACTTGCCCGGTTGTGATTGCGCTGACAAACACCTGGGCTTGCGTAGATTTCAGACGCTCGGCTAATAGCTGACGACGGCCGGCATCCAGTTCTGAGGCAAAATCATCAAGCAGATACAGGCATTTTTGCCCGCTCTGTCGGGTGAAATATTCACCCTGTGCTAACCTCAACGCACACATCAGTAACTTCAACTGACCACGGGAAAGCATATCTTCTACCGGTGTGCCGTCCGCCCTGATCCGCAGATCAGCTTTATGGGGGCCGGAAGCGGTGTAGGTTAGCGATTTGTCGCGCTCAAACTGCCGCGCGAGGAGTTCTGCATATTCACTCTCTTTGTCCCAGCCTTGTTGGAAGCTGATACTGAGGGTGAATTCAGGTAAAAATTGTTGGCAGGTTTTTTCGATATCCTCCGAAATTCCTGCAATGTATTCAGCTCGCCAGTGACTTATTTCTGTCGCCAGCGGAGCGAGTTCACGATCCCAATGTTGGATCTGGTTATAGCGGGTGACTTGTCGCAATGCCGCATTCCGCTGTTTGAGCAGCCTTTTCAGGTTGACCCAGGCAGTGAAAAAGCGTGGCTCATTGTGAAAGCAGCCCCAGTCAATAAAAGCCCGACGATATTTCGGGCCGCCATTTAGTAAGGTGAAACCTTCTGGTGTGATAAGCTGCATGGGTAATATTTTCGCCAATTCGGCGATTTTATGCCCGTCACTACCATCGATGCGGACTTTGCTGTCGCCTTGGCGGTTTTTGCTCAGTCCGACCGATAAGGAACGTTCATGGGGTTGCTGATCAAGCCGCCCATGAAGAATAAATTCCTCGCAATCATGGCGGATCACCCTTCCGGCCTGAATGCTGCGAAAGGCACGACCATGTCCCAATGTATAAATGGCTTCCAGTATACTTGTTTTGCCACTACCGTTTGGCCCAACCAGAAAATTAAAACCGGTCGCCAACGGTAAGTCAGCATTCGCGATATTACGAAAATCGCGGATCAGCAAACGCGAGAGAATCATAAGTATGAATTAATACTGTTACAGGTGCATTCTTTACAGGCGCATCGGCATCACGACATAAGTCGCGGCCTGACTGGCTGAGTTCTCAATTTTCACGCTGGATGTGGCATCCGTCAGCAGGAGGCTCACCTGCTCGCATTTCAATGCGTTCAGAACATCCAGTACGTAGCTGACATTGAAGCCAATTTCCATTTCTGTACCTCGATAGCTGACGTCAACGATCTCTTCTGCTTCTTCCTGTTCAGGGTTATTGGCTGTAATTCTGAGTTGGTTTTCGCTTAAGTAAATGCGGACGCCACGGAATTTTTCGTTGGATAAAATCGCTGCCCGTGAAAATGCTTGTTTAAGCATGTCGCAATTGGCTTCCAGTGTTTTATCTGGATTCTTTGGCAGTACGCGGCGGTAGTCAGGAAAACGGCCATCAACCAATTTGGAAGTGAAGATAAAATCACCAACATGGGCACGGATGTTATTGCTGCCAATCTGCAATTGCAGTGGATTATCACCGCCATCCAGCAGACGCATCAATTCAATGACACCCTTACGAGGTACTATGACGGAATGGGACGGCAAATTTTGCCCGATATTCATGGAACAGACCGCCAGACGATGGCCATCTGTTGCAACGGTACGCAGCTCTTCCCCTTCGGTTTCAAACAGCATGCCGTTCAAGTAATAGCGGACATCCTGATGCGCCATGGAAAATTGAGTGGATTCAATCAGACGTTTCAGTGTGGCCTGTGGCAGAGAAAATTCGACTTCGCTCTGCCAGTCATCAAGATTGGGAAAATCTGAAGCGGGCAGGGTAGAAAGTGAAAAGCGGCTACGCCCGGAACGGACGAGAATGCGATCGCCATCCAATTCTACGCTGATCTCTGCACCATCAGGCAACCCGCGCCAGATATCAAAGAATTTACGCGCAGGGACGGTCGTTGCTCCCTGCTCATGAGGCTGGGTAAGCGTTACCCGTGCCTTCATTTCCATTTCTAAATCGGTGCCTGTCAGCAGCAGAGAGCCTTCAGTGACCTGCAATAATAAGTTGCCTAAAATGGGCAGGGTAGGGCGACCGCCCAAGGGGCTGCTAACCTGCTGCAAGGGTTTGAGTAATTGCTCACGTTCAATGATGAATTTCATAGCGCTATGAAGATAATGTTCTGATTAAGTTAGAAAAATCTTCTTTGATGTCATGACTCTCTTCACGCAGTTGCTCGATCTTACGACAAGCGTGAAGTACGGTTGTATGGTCACGTCCACCAAAGGCATCCCCGATTTCAGGCAAGCTGTGATTTGTCAGCTCTTTTGCCAGCGCCATTGCCATCTGTCTCGGACGGGCAACAGAGCGTGAACGGCGCTTGGAAAGCAGGTCAGCAACCTTGATTTTGTAATATTCAGCTACGGTTTTCTGAATATTATCAATGGTTACCAGCTTTTCCTGTAGAGCCAATAAGTCACGTAATGCTTCTCGTACAAAATCAATGGTAATTGCACGGCCGGTAAAATTGGCATTGGCGATGACTCGATTCAAAGCGCCTTCAAGTTCACGAACATTGGATCGCAGGCGTTTGGCAATGAAAAAAGCTACTTCCCCCGGCAACTGGATTTGATTCTCGTCAGCTTTCTTCATCAGAATAGCGACGCGAGTTTCCAGCTCCGGTGGTTCTATGGCAACGGTCAATCCCCAACCAAAGCGGGATTTTAACCGATCTTCGACGCCGTTGATCTCTTTCGGATAGCGATCTGATGTCAGAATAATCTGTTGATTACCTTCCAACAGGGCATTGAACGTGTGAAAGAATTCTTCTTGGGATCGCTCTTTATTTGCAAAAAACTGAATATCATCGATCAGCAGGGCATCCACTGAGCGATAATAACGTTTAAACTCTTCTATCGCATTGTTTTGCAATGCTTTTACCATGTCCTGAACAAAACGTTCAGAGTGCATGTATACCACTTTTGCATTGGCTTTGCGCGCCATGATGCTATTGCCGACAGCATGCAGAAGGTGGGTTTTACCCAAGCCTGTACCGCCATAGAGGAACAAAGGATTGTATGCGCCTCCCGGATTATCAGCAACTTGTCTGGCAGCCGCTCTGGCGAGCTGGTTAGATTTACCTTCAACAAAGTTATCAAATGTGTGTTTAGGATTGACATTGGAACGATAGGATAACTCTGGCTGGGCTTTTGCAGTGTCCCAGCTTGGACGTACAGATATACTGGACGGCGCAGCAGTTACCGGCATATCGGCAATGATTTTCTGAGATGCAGACTGGTTAGGTGAAACAGGCTTATTTCCTACTTCAAAACGCAGCAACGGTACTTCAGGACCACAGAAATCATTTAATAACACATTGATATTATTGATATATTTCTCTCTCACCCAATCCAGCACAAAACGGTTGGGGGCGTAGAGAGCCAAAGTGTTATCACTCAGTTCTGCCTGAAGGGGTCGTATCCACATACTGAATTCTGTGGCAGGTAACTCATCCTGCAATCGGGCAAGACATTGCTGCCAAAGCGAAAGTGACACGGCGAACTCCCCTAAAACGAGACCAATAAAAGAAACCGGAATAATAGATACGTTATACTGGACACAAGGCATTACTCCTCAATGCTGAGGAAGATAGCATGTACCTTGTGGCGATTTTTAATATCATCGCTCCCCAACGATCCGCATAATATTAGAGAGGTTGGGATCGTGGCCGACGATCATAACGCAAAAGACGACATAGATCCTCATTCTTTTACACAGCTTTGACGCTTTTTATCCACAGGGTGATCACCACGCTTTGGTACTTGCTGAATATAAAGGCCCGTAAGAGATACTGTAGTGTAATCATGGCATATAGCAAACTTCGTTTATCTATCGTTTAAAATTTGATGCGAAAACAACATGATGATCACTAATTCAATCGCAACGATCTGTGTATGATCCTTGCGCTTTATTACACAGTCCGTATAATCTTGCACCCTGCGTGTTATACCAACGATTTTTTTCCGGCCATGTCTGGTGAGGATTTGGGGTAAGCACTTCGGGTAGCAAAAAGTCTGGTCATGTTTGATGAATGTCTGATTGAAGTAAAAATCTGACAGGAAAACGACCAGGCTCGCGTCATCTTGGATTGACTAAGGGTAGTACATTTTATTACAATCCTGCCTCTTTCTATATATTGATGTTGCGATTGAGGCATCGGTGTCTACTCATTCTCACTGGTCGCCAACGCATTTGCTGAATCAGTAACAAATTTTAAGCTAGGTAGAAATCGCTATGAAACGCACTTTTCAACCGTCCGTACTGAAGCGTAACCGTACTCACGGCTTCCGCTCTCGTATGGCCACTAAAAATGGTCGTCAGGTTCTGGCTCGCCGTCGTGCGAAAGGCCGTGCTCGTCTGACCGTTTCTAAGTAATAAAGCTTACCATACCAAGTGGTTAAGTTCGCTTTTCCGAGGGAGTTACGTTTGTTAACTCCCGAGCATTTCACTTATGTTTTCCAGCAGCCACAACGGGCAAGCTCCGCAGAGATAACTATCCTTGGACGCCTGAATGAGCTGGGGCATCCCCGCATCGGTCTGACCATCGCCAAAAAAAATGTAAAACGCGCCCATGAGCGTAATCGTATTAAGCGATTGGCTCGTGAAAGTTTTCGTTTAAACCAGCATAAATTGCCTTCAATGGATTTTGTGATTTTGGTGAGGAAAGGGGTCGCTGAGCTTGATAACCGTGAGCTAACGGAGGCTTTGGGCAAATTATGGCGTCGTCACTGTCGCTTGGCTCGCGCCTCCTGATTGCTTTAATCAGGGGGTACCAGTTAGTGATCAGTCCGCTACTGGGGCCTCGTTGTCGTTTCAACCCTACCTGTTCTCATTATGGCATAGAGGCATTGCGTAGGTTTGGAATGATAAAAGGCAGTTGGTTAACAGTGAAACGCATATTAAAATGCCACCCTTTACACAAAGGTGGTGATGATCCTGTCCCACCTAAAAACAACGATAACAGAGAACATTAACGATGGATTCGCAACG
This sequence comes from Xenorhabdus khoisanae, assembly GCF_001037465.1. Taxonomy (GTDB): domain Bacteria; phylum Pseudomonadota; class Gammaproteobacteria; order Enterobacterales; family Enterobacteriaceae; genus Xenorhabdus; species Xenorhabdus khoisanae. The sequence continues at coordinate 3,186 of NZ_LFCV01000034.1, read as the reverse complement.
CAATCTTCTTCTCATCGCTTTGCTGTTTGTTTCGTTTCTGGTCTGGCAAGCGTGGGAGAATGATAAGAACCCACAACCAACGGCCCAGATCACTCAGCAAACAAATACGCTGAGTAGCGAAGCAAGCAGTGGGCAAGGTGAACTGATCACCGTGAAAACGGATGTGCTTTCATTGCACATTAATACCCGTGGCGGTGATATCGAGGAGGCTGATTTGCTGGCCTATCCTGATACCCTCGGTTCCCCAAAATCGTTCAAACTGCTGGAAACAACTCCTGAGTTCACTTATCAGGCTCAAAGTGGGTTAACTGGTCTTAATGGCCCGGATAATCAGGCAGAACGTCCACTTTATCACACCACTCAGAATAGCTTCGTTTTGGCTGATGGTCAGGATGAATTGCGTATTCCGATGACTTACACTGCGCCGGATGGCGTTGTTTATGTCAAAACTTTCATTTTAAAACGCGGTAATTACGCAGTTTCGGTTGATTACAACATCAATAACGTTACTGATAAACCGCTGCAAATGGCGTTCTTTGGTCAGTTGAAACAGAGCGTTGATTTGCCAAAACACCGTGATACCGGCAGCAGCAACTTTGCCCTGCATACTTATCGTGGTGCTGCGTATTCTTCTGATGAAGCCAAATACGAAAAGTACAAATTCGATGAGATTGAAAGCAATGCGCTTGCTGTAACCACAAAAGGTGGTTGGGTCGCGATGCTCCAGCAATATTTTGCGACTGCCTGGGTTCCGGGTGAAGGCAAAACCAGCAATTTCTACACCATTGACCTGAAAAACCAGAAAATGGCGATCATCGGGTACAAGGGTGAAAACGTCAATATTGCGGCAAACAGCCAGCAGAATATCTCTTCTACCCTGTGGGTTGGTCCTGAAATTCAGGACAAAATGGCAGAGGTTGCGCCACATCTGGATTTGACCGTAGATTACGGTTGGTTGTGGTTTATTTCCCAGCCGCTGTTCAAGTTACTGAAATTCCTGCATGAATATATCGGTAACTGGGGCTTCTCCATCATTGCGATTACCTTTATCGTGCGCGGTATCATGTACCCGCTGACCAAGGCGCAATACACCTCAATGGCGAAAATGCGCCTGTTACAGCCGAAAATTACGGCAATGCGTGAGCGTTTCGGTGATGACCGTCAGCGCATGAGCCAGGAAATGATGGCGCTGTACAAAACAGAGAAAGTGAACCCGTTGGGTGGCTGTTTGCCTCTGGTAATTCAGATGCCAATCTTCCTTGCGCTGTACTACATGTTGATGGGGTCTGTTGAGCTGCGCCATGCGCCATTCATTGGCTGGATTAAGGACTTGTCTGCACAAGACCCTTACTACATCCTGCCATTGCTGATGGGTGTGACCATGTTTGTTATCCAGAAACTGTCGCCAACGACTGTGACAGATCCGATGCAGCAGAAGATCATGACTTACATGCCGGTTATGTTCACCGTCTTCTTCCTGTGGTTCCCATCTGGTCTGGTGCTGTACTACATCGTCAGTAACCTGGTGACTATCATCCAGCAGCAGGTTATTTTCCGCAGTCTGGAAAAGCGCGGTTTACATACCCGCGAAAAGAAAGTAGACCTGAATAAAAAATAGGCCTTTCAGAAAAACCAGTCTGTTAAAAAACCAGTCTGTTAAAAAATAAGTAGAAGGCGGTCATTGGCCGCCTTTATTATTTCCGTTCCTAATCCTGGCTCAAAAGAGAGAATTTCATGAATACCACTGACACGATAGTCGCTCAGGCCACTCCTCCGGGACGAGGCGGTGTAGGCATCCTGCGTATTTCTGGCCGCAAGGCGGCGGAAGTCGCTCAAGTGGTATTGGGGAAACTCCCAAAACCTCGTTATGCTGATTACCTGCCCTTCCGTGATGCAGATGATTCTGTACTTGATCAAGGCATTGCCCTTTACTTCCCCGGCCCGAACTCTTTTACGGGGGAAGACGTGCTGGAGCTTCAGGGGCATGGCGGGCCAGTTATTCTTGATTTGCTGTTAAAGCGTATTTTGACAATTTCGGGTGTGCGCATTGCCAATCCGGGTGAGTTTTCTGAACGCGCTTTCCTGAATGACAAACTCGACCTGGCACAGGCAGAGGCGATTGCGGATCTGATTGACGCCAGTTCTGAACAGGCAGCTCGTTCTGCGATGAATTCCCTGCAAGGAACGTTTTCCAACCAAGTTCATCAAATGGTGGAAGCGCTGACTAACTTGCGAATTTACGTTGAGGCGGCGATTGATTTTCCTGATGAAGAAATTGATTTTCTTTCTGATGGCAAGATAGAGGCCAAGTTGGATGAAGTGATCGCTGAACTGGAGAACGTTAGTTCACAGGCGCGTCAGGGTAGCTTGCTGCGTGAAGGCATGAAAGTCGTGATTGCAGGTCGCCCGAATGCGGGTAAATCCAGCCTGCTCAATGCACTGGCAGGCCGTGAAGCGGCGATTGTGACTGATATTGCGGGTACAACGCGTGATGTTTTGCGTGAACATATTCATATTGATGGCATGCCGCTGCATGTGATTGATACGGCCGGATTGCGCGAAGCGAGTGATGAAGTGGAACGCATTGGTATTGAGCGCGCCTGGCAGGAAATCGAACAGGCGGATCGGGTACTGTTTATGGTAGACAGTACGACAACGGATGCCATTGAACCTGTACAAATTTGGCCTGAATTTATGACCAGACTACCCGCATCCCTGCCAGTGACTGTTATTCGTAATAAGACGGATATGACGGGAGAAGCAACGAGCGTATCAGAAGTCAGTGGCTACTCATTAATTCGTCTTTCTGCCCGTGACGGAGAAGGTGTTGATTTACTGCGCGATCATTTGAAAGAAGCGATGGGTTTTAACAGCAATACTGAGGGTGGTTTCCTTGCCCGTCGTCGCCACTTGCAGGCATTGAATACCGCAGCAGAACATTTGCAGGAAGGCCATCAACAGTTGGTTTTCGCCCGCTCAGGAGAATTGCTGGCAGAAGAATTGCGTTTAGCACAGCAAGCATTGAGCGAAATCACCGGTGAGTTTACTTCTGATGATTTGTTAGGGCGGATTTTTTCCAGTTTTTGTATTGGGAAGTGATATTGCAAGAAAGCCCGCTAATAGCCTGTCTCTTCTACACAAATCCCTCGATTTAATCGAGGGATTTTTTTGAACCTTTTTCTACCT
>NZ_LFCV01000033.1 GCF_001037465.1 Xenorhabdus khoisanae | reverse complement strand
GGCCACGTTGACCACGGTAAAACTACCCTGACTGCTGCAATCACCACTGTTCTGGCGAAAACTTACGGCGGTAGCGCTCGTGCATTCGATCAGATCGATAACGCACCAGAAGAAAAAGCACGTGGTATCACCATCTCTACTTCTCACGTAGAATACGATACCCCAACTCGCCACTACGCGCACGTTGACTGCCCAGGCCACGCCGATTACGTGAAAAACATGATCACCGGTGCTGCTCAGATGGACGGTGCGATCCTGGTTGTTGCTGCAACTGATGGCCCAATGCCACAGACTCGTGAGCACATCCTGCTGGGTCGTCAGGTAGGCGTTCCATACATCATCGTATTCCTGAACAAATGTGACATGGTTGATGATGAAGAGCTGCTGGAACTGGTAGAAATGGAAGTACGTGAGCTGCTGTCTCAGTACGATTTCCCAGGCGACGACACGCCAATCATCCGTGGTTCTGCTCTGAAAGCGCTGGAAGGCGAAGCAGAGTGGGAAGCGAAAATCATCGAACTGGCTGAAGCACTGGATAACTACATCCCAGAACCAGAGCGTGACATTGACAAGCCATTCCTGCTGCCAATCGAAGACGTATTCTCCATCTCCGGCCGTGGTACCGTAGTTACCGGTCGTGTAGAGCGTGGTATCGTTAAAGTGGGTGACGAAGTCGAAATCGTTGGTATCAAAGAAACCACTAAAACAACTTGTACTGGCGTTGAAATGTTCCGCAAACTGCTGGACGAAGGCCGTGCGGGTGAGAACGTGGGTGTTCTGCTGCGTGGTACTAAGCGTGATGACGTTGAGCGTGGTCAGGTTCTGGCGAAGCCAGGTTCTATCCACCCACACACTCAGTTCGAATCTGAAGTGTACATCCTGAGCAAAGATGAAGGTGGCCGTCATACTCCATTCTTCAAGGGTTACCGTCCACAGTTCTACTTCCGTACAACTGACGTAACCGGTACTATCGAACTGCCAGAAGGCGTAGAGATGGTAATGCCAGGTGACAACATCAACATGGTAGTTAACCTGATTGCTCCAATCGCAATGGACGAAGGTCTGCGTTTCGCAATCCGTGAAGGCGGCCGTACTGTAGGCGCTGGTGTTGTTGCTAAAGTGATCGCATAATTTTTTTAATGTGTTCATTTGGAAGGGCATCGACAGATGCCCTTTTTATACGTTGTCTTAGGACTAAGTTTTAGAACATTGTCTTAAGAAGAACCTATCTCATCAATAGTTGTTCATTAATAATTGTCTAATGGCAAGATAAATCGTCATTTGATTGCTATTCTTAACTATTGGTGAGATAGGCTCTGATACAACGGATGGGCTTAAAGATCATAATGATACGAAAGTCCTACTGAATTATGGCGCCGAGTCAGATACAATTACAATTATCTTTGGTTTCGGTCTGATTTGTTTTGCTCTTGCGAGGCAAGCTGGCTATCTATTTTCATCATAGTTACTTACATAGAGTTACAGGTTGGTTTATGAGTGCAAATAGCGATGCTCAAGAAAGCGGGCGTGGTCTTGATATAGCAAAATGGCTATTGGTAGCAGTGCTGCTGGTGGTTGCTATTGTGGGTAATTATTATTACCGAGAGTATAACCTGCCTCTGCGCGCGATAGCCGTCGTTGCTATTGTTGCCCTTGCAGGAGCAGCTGCATTGTGGACTGTGAAAGGTAAATCTGCGTTAGCATTTGCCCGTGAAGCCCGCATTGAAATGCGGAAAGTCATTTGGCCAACTCGCCAGGAAGCGCTGCATACAACTCTGATTGTTGCGGCTGTAACGGCTGTCATGTCCCTGATTTTGTGGGGATTGGATGGTATTCTGGTGCGTTTAGTTTCATTTATTACAGGCCTGAGGTTTTAAAAAATGTCTGAATCCCCAAAAAAGCGTTGGTATGTCATACAGGCATTTTCTGGGTTTGAAGGTCGTGTCGCTCAATCTCTGCGTGAGCATATCAAATTACAGGATATGGAAGATTCTTTCGGTGAAGTCATGGTGCCGACAGAAGAAGTTGTTGAGATCCGCAGTGGCCAACGCCGTAAAAGCGAACGTAAATTCTTCCCCGGTTATGTCTTGGTACAGATGGTAATGAACGATGCAACTTGGCATTTGGTTCGTAGTGTACCTCGCGTAATGGGTTTTATCGGCGGCACGTCTGACCGTCCGGCACCAATTAGCGATAAAGAAGTTGATGCGATTATGAATCGTCTTCAGCAAGTTGGTGATAAGCCACGGCCAAAAACGTTGTTCGAACCAGGCGAAATGGTTCGTGTCAGCGATGGCCCGTTTGCAGACTTCAATGGTGTAGTGGAAGAAGTCGATTACGAGAAGAGCCGCTTGAAAGTTTCGGTTTCTATCTTCGGTCGTGCTACACCAGTCGAGCTGGATTTCAGTCAGGTAGAGAAAGCCTGATTTGATGCTTAAATAAGCGGGCTCGCTTGCAAAGGGTGTGAAATTAGCATACAATTTCGCGCCTTTTGTTTTTTATCCAGGCATTATTTTTAGATGATGCTTTCTGGATAAACAAGGTAATGTTTTAAGTGGCCTGGTCTTTTGACGGGGCCTAAATCGTCAGGGGAGCCTCATTTTGAGGCGATAAGACCCACATAGAGGAAATATAGATGGCTAAGAAAGTACAAGCCTACGTTAAGCTGCAAGTTGCAGCGGGTATGGCTAACCCAAGCCCACCAGTTGGTCCAGCTCTGGGTCAACAGGGTGTTAACATCATGGAATTCTGTAAAGCGTTCAATGCTAAAACTGAAAGCATTGAAAAAGGCCTGCCAATTCCAGTTGTTATTACTGTTTACGCAGACCGTTCTTTCACTTTCGTTACCAAAACCCCACCGGCGGCTGTTCTGCTGAAAAAAGCAGCAGGCATCAAATCTGGTTCTGGTAAACCGAACAAAGAGAAAGTTGGTAAAGTAACCAGCGCTCAAATTCGTGAAATTGCTGAAACTAAAGCTGCGGACATGACTGGTGCTGACGTTGACGCGATGATGCGTTCAATCGAAGGTACTGCTCGTTCCATGGGCCTGGTAGTGGAGGGTTAATCAATGGCTAAACTGACCAAGCGCATGCGCACTATCCGTGAAAAAGTTGATGCAACTAAACAATACGAAATCAACGAAGCTGTTACTCTGCTGAAAGAACTGGCTACTGCTAAGTTCGTAGAAAGCGTTGACGTAGCTGTTAATCTTGGCATCGATGCTCGTAAATCTGACCAAAACGTTCGTGGCGCAACTGTACTGCCACACGGTACCGGTCGTTCAGTACGTGTTGCTGTATTTACCCAGGGTGCAAACGCTGAAGCGGCTAAAGCTGCTGGCGCTGAACTGGTAGGTATGGAAGATCTGGCTGAGATGATTAAGAAAGGCGAGATGGACTTCGACGTAGTTATCGCATCTCCAGATGCAATGCGCGTTGTTGGCCAACTGGGCCAAATCCTGGGCCCACGTGGTCTGATGCCAAACCCGAAAGTGGGTACTGTAACTCCTAACGTTGCTGAAGCTGTACAAAACGCTAAAGCAGGTCAGGTTCGTTACCGTAACGACAAGAACGGTATCATCCACACTACCATCGGTAAAGTTGACTTCGAAGCTGACAAACTGAGAGAAAACCTGGAAGCTCTGCTGGTTGCGCTGAAAAAAGCTAAGCCATCTTCTGCTAAAGGCGTTTACATCAAGAAAGTTAGCCTGTCCACTACCATGGGTGCAGGTGTTGCGATCGACCAGTCTGGTCTGAACGCTTCAGTTTAATTATTTAAGCTGAGAATAACGCTTTACCTTAGCGTCAGATTTGTCTAAAATCTGACGCTTAAAATTTGCCTGATAGGGTGTGTAACGACACACAGCTTTTGAAAAATAAGGTAATATCGGCAAATAACAAGTTTTCGGTTGGAGCTTGGCCCTAATCCAAGCCCCGTCCAAGACCGCAGGCGTAAGTACGTAGAAATAATTTACTTACTTAATATCCTGCGTAGACGGTGACAGAGCCAAATGAAATTTATTTTCTGGATTCTGCTCACCGTGTTTTAGCGCTCAGGCACATTTTGTGCCTTGAGTGAAGTGAGTTCCGGGTTTTCCCGGTTAATCCAGGAGCAAGAAGCTAATGGCACTAAATCTTCAAGACAAACAAGCGATTGTTGCTGAAGTCAGCGAAGTAGCCAAAGGCGCGCTGTCTGCGGTTGTTGCGGATTCTCGTGGCGTTACCGTAGATAAAATGACTGAACTGCGTAAAGCAGGTCGCGAAGCTGGCGTTTACATGCGTGTTGTTCGTAACACCCTGATGCGTCGCGCTGTTGAAGGTACTGAGTTCGAGTGCCTGAAAGAAGCGTTTGTTGGTCCAACCTTGATTGCTTTTTCTAACGAACATCCGGGCGCAGCAGCTCGTCTGTTCAAAGATTTCGCGAAAGCGAACCCAGCATTCGAGATTAAAGCAGCAGCCTTTGAAGGTGAGTTCATCCCAGGATCAAATATCGATCGTCTGGCAACACTCCCAACTTACGATGAAGCAATCGCACGCCTGATGGCAACCATGAAAGAAGCCTCTGCAGGCAAACTGGTTCGCACTCTGGCTGCACTACGCGATCAGAAAGAAGCTGCTTAATAGCCTATTTCCTTCGTTGCTTTTTAACGTATAAACTTTTTCTGAATTTTAGGAACACATTGTTATGTCTATCACTAAAGAACAAATTCTGGACGCAGTTGCAGAAATGTCTGTAATGGACGTTGTTGAACTGATCAGCATGATGGAAGAGAAATTCGGCGTTTCTGCTGCTGCAGCTGTTGCTGTAGTTGGTGGCGCTGCTGAAGCAGTTGAAGAAAAAACTGAATTCGACGTAATCCTGACTGGCGTTGGCGCAAACAAAGTTGCTGTAATCAAAGCAGTACGTGGCGCAACTGGCCTGGGTCTGAAAGAAGCTAAAGACCTGGTTGAAAGCGCACCAGCAGCACTGAAAGAAGCCATCAGCAAAGACGACGCTGAAGCTCTGAAAAAATCTCTGGAAGAAGCAGGTGCTTCTGTTGAGATCAAGTAAGATCAGTTTGAAGTTCGCAGCCTGATTTTTTAAGGCTGGCGGCTGGCGATTTTTTAATCGCCAGCCTTTTTGCGCTGTAGGGAGTTAGTAGCATTTCACACTGTTTGGCTACTAATTAACCCAAAATACTTCTTCCTATTGACGACTTAATATACTGCGTTCTCAGCTACGATCCACTCGGGTAGCTCGGTAGTAAGGTAACGCAATGAAATGATTTAAGAGTAATAGTAATGGGTATTACGGAAAATATTCTATTTTCTGTTCGAAAAAAATAGTGTTGCAGCGTGCTGTCCTTAAGGGCGGACAGAGTGGGTCACTTGTCAGCGAGCTGAGGAACCCTATGGTTTACTCCTATACCGAGAAAAAACGTATTCGTAAGGATTTTGGTAAACGTCCACAAGTTTTGGATGTGCCATACCTTCTTTCTATCCAACTTGACTCGTTCCAGAAGTTTATCGAGCAAGATCCTGAAGGCCAGAATGGACTGGAAGCGGCCTTCCGTTCTGTGTTCCCAATTCAGAGTTACAGCGGCAATTCTGAGCTGCAATATGTAAGCTACCGTCTTGGCGAACCTGTTTTTGATGTTAAAGAATGCCAGATCCGTGGTGTGACTTTCTCCGCACCGCTGCGCGTTAAACTGCGTCTGGTGATCTATGAGCGCGAAGCGCCAGAAGGCACAGTCAAAGACATCAAAGAACAAGAAGTCTACATGGGTGAAATTCCACTCATGACTGATAACGGTACTTTCGTTATCAACGGTACTGAGCGCGTTATCGTATCTCAGTTACACCGTAGCCCAGGCGTTTTCTTTGACAGCGATAAGGGTAAAACCCATTCATCCGGTAAGGTACTGTATAATGCACGTATCATCCCTTACCGTGGTTCATGGCTGGACTTCGAATTCGATCCAAAAGATAACCTGTTTGTGCGTATCGACCGCCGCCGTAAACTGCCGGCTTCGATTATTCTGCGCGCGATGGATTACTCTACTGAAGACATCCTGAATCTGTTCTTCAACAAAACTGTTTTCGAAATTCGCGACAACAAATTGCAGATGACGCTGGTTCCAGAACGTCTGCGTGGCGAGACCGCTTCATTTGATATTGAAGCGAACGGCAAGATCTATGTTGAAAAAGGCCGTCGTATTACTGCTCGTCATATCCGCCAGTTAGAAAAAGATCAGGTAGACCGCATTGAGGTGCCTGTCGAATATATCGCGGGTAAAGTTGTAGCAAAAGACTACATCGACCAGAACACAGGTGAAATCATCTGTGTGGCTAACATGGAACTCTCTTTGGATCTTCTGGCGCGTCTGAGTCAGTCTGGTCACAAATCTATCGAGACCCTGTTTACCAACGATCTGGATCACGGTGCATACATTTCCGAAACTCTGCGTGTTGACCCAACCAACGATCGCCTGAGCGCCCTGGTTGAAATCTATCGCATGATGCGTCCGGGTGAACCACCAACAAGAGAAGCCGCAGAAAATCTGTTTGAGAACCTGTTCTTCTCTGAAGATCGTTATGATCTGTCTGCGGTTGGTCGTATGAAGTTCAACCGTTCTTTGGATCGCGATCAGATTGAAGGTTCCGGTATCCTGAGCAAAGAAGACATCATTGACGTGATGAAGAAGCTCATTGATATCCGTAACGGTAAAGGTGAAGTCGATGATATCGACCACTTGGGCAACCGTCGTATCCGTTCTGTCGGTGAAATGGCTGAAAACCAGTTCCGCGTTGGCTTAGTTCGTGTAGAACGTGCTGTGAAAGAGCGTCTGTCTCTGGGCGATCTGGATACTTTAATGCCACAGGACATGATCAACGCCAAGCCAATTTCTGCGGCGGTGAAAGAGTTCTTTGGTTCCAGCCAGCTATCCCAGTTCATGGACCAGAACAACCCACTGTCGGAAATTACCCACAAACGCCGTATTTCTGCGTTGGGTCCAGGTGGTTTGACTCGTGAACGTGCAGGCTTTGAAGTTCGAGACGTACACCCAACTCACTACGGTCGTGTATGTCCAATCGAAACGCCTGAAGGTCCAAACATCGGTTTGATTAACTCATTGTCCGTTTATGCGCGTACCAATGAGTATGGTTTCCTTGAAACCCCTTACCGCTTGGTTCGTGATGGTGTAGTGACCGATGAAATTCACTACCTGTCTGCGATCGAAGAAGGTAACTACGTTATTGCACAGGCTAACACCGTATTAGATGAAGAAGGCCACTTCGTTGAAGAATTGGTAACTTGCCGTCATTACGATGAATCCAGCTTGTTCAACCGTGATCAGGTTCAATACATGGACGTTTCGACACAACAGATCGTGTCCGTCGGTGCATCCCTGATCCCATTCCTTGAACACGATGACGCCAACCGTGCATTGATGGGTGCGAACATGCAACGTCAGGCGGTTCCAACACTGCGCGCTGACAAGCCGCTGGTCGGAACAGGTATGGAGCGCGCGGTAGCAGTTGACTCTGGTGTAACCTCTGTTGCTAAACGCGGTGGTATGGTTCAGTACGTTGACGCATCTCGTATCGTTATCAAGGTTAACGAAGATGAAATGTACGCAGGTGAAGCGGGCATTGATATCTATAACCTGACCAAATATACCCGTTCTAACCAGAACACCTGTATCAATCAGATGCCATGTGTTTCTCTGGGCGAGCTGGTAGAGCGTGGTGACGTACTGGCTGATGGCCCATCCACCGACTTGGGTGAATTGGCGCTGGGTCAGAACATGCGCGTGGCGTTCATGCCATGGAATGGTTATAACTTCGAGGACTCCATCCTCGTATCTGAACGTGTTGTTCAGGAAGACCGTTTCACAACGATTCACATTCAAGAACTGGCTTGCGTGTCCCGTGACACCAAACTGGGGCCTGAAGAGATTACGGCTGACATCCCTAACGTGGGTGAAGCTGCGCTGTCTAAGCTGGACGAATCCGGTATCGTTTATATCGGTGCAGAAGTGAAAGGCGGTGACATTCTGGTTGGTAAAGTGACGCCGAAAGGTGAAACTCAGCTGACTCCAGAAGAAAAACTGCTGCGTGCGATCTTCGGTGAGAAAGCGTCTGATGTTAAAGACTCTTCTCTGCGCGTACCAAACGGCGTTTCCGGTACTGTTATCGACGTACAGGTCTTTACCCGTGATGGCGTAGAAAAAGACAAGCGTGCGTTAGAAATCGAAGAGATGCAGTTGCGTGAGGCGAAGAAAGACCTGACAGAAGAACTGCAAATTTTCGAAGCTGGCTTGTTTGCTCGTATTCACTCTGTACTGGTTGCAGGTGGTATTGAAGCAGAAAAACTCAGCAAACTGCCTCGTCAACGTTGGTTGGAACTGGGTCTGGCTGATGAAGAAAAACAAAATCAGCTGGAGCAGTTGGCAGAACAGTATGACGAACTGAAAGCAGAGTTCGAGAAAAAACTGGATGCTAAACGTCGTAAGATCACACAAGGTGACGATCTGGCACCGGGCGTACTGAAAATTGTCAAAGTGTATTTGGCGGTGAAACGTCAAATCCAGCCTGGTGACAAGATGGCAGGTCGTCACGGTAACAAGGGTGTTATCTCCAAGATCAACCCGATCGAAGACATGCCTTACGATGAAAATGGTACTCCTGTTGACATCGTACTGAACCCGCTGGGCGTACCATCACGTATGAACATCGGTCAGATTCTGGAAACTCACTTGGGTATGGCGGCGAAAGGCATTGGTGACAAGATCAATGCAATGCTGAAACAACAGCAAGAAGTTGCCAAGCTGCGTGAATTTATCCAGAAAGCTTATGATCTGGGTGACGATACTCGTCAGAAAGTTGACTTAAATACCTTCTCTGACGAAGAAGTGATGCGTCTGGCAGAAAACCTGAGAAAAGGTATGCCAATCGCAACACCAGTCTTTGACGGTGCTAAAGAAACCGAAATCAAAGAGCTGCTGAAATTGGGTGGCTTGCCGACTTCTGGTCAGATCACACTGTTCGACGGCCGTACTGGTGAACAATTCGAGCGTCAAGTAACCGTTGGTTACATGTACATGCTGAAATTGAACCACTTGGTTGATGACAAGATGCACGCCCGTTCCACCGGTTCTTATAGTCTGGTTACTCAGCAGCCGCTGGGTGGTAAGGCACAGTTCGGTGGTCAGCGCTTCGGTGAGATGGAAGTGTGGGCATTGGAAGCATACGGTGCTGCGTACACCCTGCAAGAAATGCTCACCGTTAAATCCGACGATGTTAATGGTCGTACCAAGATGTATAAAAACATCGTGGATGGTAACCACCAGATGGAACCAGGCATGCCGGAATCTTTCAACGTATTGCTGAAAGAGATCCGTTCGTTGGGTATCAACATCGAGCTGGAAGACGAATAAATTGTTTTCCCGCTGGTACTGTCCGGCCGTATGTAGAAACATACGGTCGGGCGGTTTACCAGCCAGTGGTTATACTGGTTATAGAGGGGAGTGGCATGGGCCACTCACCTAACAGGTCTAACTCCGACAGGAGCTATTTCGTGAAAGACTTATTGAAGTTTCTGAAAGCGCAAACCAAGACCGAAGAGTTTGATGCGATCAAAATTGCTCTGGCCTCTCCAGATATGATCCGTTCGTGGTCATTCGGGGAAGTAAAAAAGCCGGAAACTATTAACTACCGTACGTTCAAACCTGAACGTGACGGTCTTTTCTGTGCGCGTATTTTCGGACCAGTCAAAGATTACGAATGCTTGTGTGGTAAATACAAGCGTTTGAAACACCGTGGTGTGATTTGTGAGAAATGTGGCGTTGAAGTAACCCAGACTAAAGTTCGTCGTGATCGTATGGGTCACATCGAGCTGGCATCTCCAACCGCTCACATCTGGTTCCTGAAATCTCTGCCATCCCGTATCGGTTTGTTGCTGGATATGCCTCTGCGCGATATTGAACGCGTACTGTACTTCGAATCCTATGTGGTTGTTGAAGGCGGCATGACCAGCCTTGAGCGTAGCCAGATTCTGACTGAAGAACAGTATCTGGATGCCTTGGAAGAGTTCGGTGATGAATTCGACGCAAAAATGGGTGCAGAAGCTATCCAATCTTTGCTGAAAAGCATCGATCTGGAAAACGAATGTGAAACCTTGCGCGAAGAGCTGAACGAAACCAACTCTGAAACCAAGCGTAAGAAGCTGACCAAGCGTATTAAACTGCTGGAAGCGTTCATTCAGTCTGGCAACAAACCAGAGTGGATGGTTCTGACCGTTCTGCCAGTTCTGCCACCGGATCTGCGTCCACTGGTTCCACTGGATGGCGGTCGTTTCGCAACTTCAGACCTGAACGATCTGTATCGTCGCGTTATTAACCGTAACAACCGTCTGAAACGCCTGCTGGATCTGGCTGCGCCAGACATCATCGTACGTAACGAAAAACGTATGTTGCAGGAAGCGGTTGATGCCTTGCTGGACAACGGTCGTCGCGGTCGTGCGATTACGGGTTCCAATAAGCGTCCTCTGAAATCCTTGGCAGACATGATCAAGGGTAAACAGGGTCGTTTCCGTCAGAACCTGCTGGGTAAACGTGTTGACTACTCAGGCCGTTCCGTAATTACCGTAGGCCCATACCTGCGTTTGCATCAGTGTGGTCTTCCTAAGAAGATGGCACTGGAGCTGTTCAAGCCATTCATCTACGGCAAGCTGGAGCTGCGTGGCCTGGCGACGACTATCAAAGCCGCCAAGAAAATGGTTGAGCGTGAAGAAGCCGTCGTATGGGATATCCTGGATGAAGTGATCCGTGAGCACCCGGTTCTGCTGAACCGTGCACCGACCCTTCACCGTTTGGGTATTCAGGCATTTGAACCTGTTCTGATCGAAGGTAAAGCGATCCAGTTGCACCCACTCGTGTGTGCGGCTTATAACGCCGACTTCGATGGTGACCAGATGGCTGTTCACGTACCGTTGACACTGGAAGCCCAGTTGGAAGCGCGTGCGCTGATGATGTCTACCAACAACATCCTGTCTCCGGCGAGCGGTGAACCAATCATCGTTCCATCTCAGGACGTTGTATTGGGTCTGTACTATATGACTCGTGACTGTGTTAACGCGAAAGGCGAAGGCATGGTTCTGAGCGGCCCTAAAGAAGCAGAGCGTGTTTACCGCGCAGGTCTGGCTTCTTTGCACGCTCGCGTCAAAGTCCGTATCACTGAAGAAGTGAAAGATGGCGAAGGCAATATCACCGTTAATACAGGGCTGGTTGATACAACTGTCGGTCGTGCCATCCTGTGGATGATCGTACCGAGAGGTCTGCCATTCTCACTGATTAACCAGGCGCTGGGTAAAAAAGCAATCTCCAGAATGCTGAATACCTGTTACCGCGTACTGGGCCTGAAACCAACGGTTATTTTGGCTGACCAGACCATGTATACCGGTTTTGCTTACGCTGCTCGTTCAGGGGTATCCGTAGGTATCGACGACATGGTTATTCCTGAGAAGAAAGAAGGCATCATCGCGGAAGCAGAAGCGGAAGTGGCTGAAATTCAGGAACAGTTCCAATCAGGTCTGGTAACTGCTGGCGAACGCTATAACAAGGTTATCGATATCTGGGCTGCGGCGAACGAACGTGTTGCTAAGGCGATGATGGAAAACCTGTCTACTGAAACTGTTATTAACCGTAACGGTGAAGAAGAACAGCAAGTTTCTTTCAACAACATCTTTATGATGGCCGACTCTGGTGCGCGTGGTTCCGCTGCTCAGATCCGTCAGTTGGCGGGTATGCGTGGCTTGATGGCAACACCAGATGGCTCCATCATCGAAACCCCGATTACCGCGAACTTCCGTGAAGGTCTGAACGTACTCCAGTACTTCATCTCAACCCACGGTGCTCGTAAAGGTCTTGCGGATACCGCATTGAAAACCGCGAACTCCGGTTACCTGACTCGTCGTCTGGTTGACGTTGCCCAAGACTTGGTTGTGACTGAAGACGACTGTGGTACTCACAACGGTATCCTGATGACTCCGGTTATCGAAGGTGGCGACGTTAAAGAACCACTGCGTGAGCGCGTATTGGGTCGTGTGACTGCTGAAGACGTTCTGAAGCCAGGCACAGCGGACATTCTGGTTGCACGTAATACACTGCTGAATGAAAAATGGTGTGATCTGTTAGAAGAAAACTCCGTTGACAGCGTGAAAGTACGTTCCGTAGTAAGCTGTGAAACTGACTTTGGTGTTTGTGCGAACTGTTACGGTCGCGACCTTGCTCGTGGTCATCGCATCAACAAAGGTGAAGCAGTTGGTGTTATCGCGGCACAGTCAATCGGTGAGCCGGGTACACAGTTGACGATGCGTACGTTCCACATCGGTGGTGCGGCATCTCGTGCGGCAGCAGAATCCAGCATTCAGGTACGTAACAAAGGTCACTTGAAACTGACCAACGCGAAATTCGTGACTAACTCAGCGGGCAAACTGGTTATTACTTCCCGTAATACCGAATTGCGCCTGATCGACGATTTCGGTCGTACTAAAGAAAGCTATAAAGTCCCTTACGGCTCGGTATTGGCTAAAGGTGATGGTGAGACAGTAACCGGCGGCGAAACCGTTGCGAACTGGGATCCACATACCATGCCAGTTGTGAGTGAAGTATCCGGTATCATTCAGTTCTACGACATGGTTGATGGCCAGACCATTACCCGTCAGACGGACGAACTGACCGGCCTGTCTTCACTGGTGGTTCTGGATAGTGCAGAGCGTACCGGTAGCGGTAAAGACCTGCGTCCGTCACTGAAAATCGTTGATGCTCAGGGTAACGATGTTCTGATCTCAGGTACAGATATGCCTGCTCAGTACTTCCTGCCGGGTAAAGCGATTGTTCAGCTGGAAGATGGCATGTCCATCTCTGCGGGTGATACGTTAGCGCGTATTCCTCAAGAATCCGGCGGTACTAAAGATATCACCGGTGGTCTGCCACGTGTTGCGGACCTGTTCGAAGCTCGTCGTCCGAAAGAGCCAGCTATCCTGGCAGAAATCAGCGGTATTGTTTCCTTCGGTAAAGAAACTAAAGGCAAACGTCGTCTGGTTATCAGCCCACTGGATGGTGGCGATGCTTACGAAGAGATGATCCCTAAATGGCGTCAGCTCAACGTATTCGAAGGTGAAGTTGTTGAACGCGGTGACGTGATCTCCGATGGCCCAGAATCTCCACATGACATTCTGCGCCTGCGTGGTGTTCACGCGGTTGCTCGTTACATCACTAACGAAGTACAGGAAGTTTACCGTCTGCAAGGCGTTAAGATTAACGATAAACACATTGAAGTTATCGTTCGTCAGATGCTGCGTAAAGTTACCATCGCGAACTCAGGTAGTTCTGAATTCCTCGAAGGCGAACAGGTTGAATACGCGCGCGTTAAAGTTGCAAACCGTAAGTTGGAATTGGATGGTAAAGTACCGGCGACTTTCCACCGTGATCTGTTGGGTATCACCAAGGCATCACTGGCAACAGAATCCTTCATCTCTGCGGCGTCGTTCCAGGAAACAACCCGCGTACTGACTGAAGCAGCCGTTGCAGGTAAACGTGATGAACTGCGTGGCCTGAAAGAGAACGTTATCGTTGGTCGTCTGATCCCTGCTGGTACAGGTTATGCTTACCATCAGGATCGCATCCGCCGTCGTCAAGCAAACGAAGTGGTTGAAGCACCACAAGTTAGCGTTGACGAAGCCACTGCAAACCTTGCTGAATTGTTGAATGCAGGTTTCGGTAGCAGCAGCAATAACGACTAATATCGTGATGCGTAGCATACATAGGTATGGCTAATCGTGAAATGCCCTCTCTTGGTAGAGGGCATTTTTTATTGGATGGAAAATTAAAATGAGACGAATCGTTCATGTTATTGCAATAATTTTCTTGCCACTTGTATTATGTTTTTCCTATCCTGCTTTAGCGCAGCACCATGACTTGCCTGACTATCACTACATGGAGGCGACCAGAGACAGTGAAATTTATGCCTGGATCGGTGAACACGTTATCAAGGCTGGTGTATTAAAGAAAAGGCAAAGCCTGAAGGTGTTTGAAGAAGAAGGAGAAGATAAAGATTATTATGCGTTTCATTTTGGTAATGGCACTGGCTATATTGCCAAAGAACATTTAAAGAAAATAAAAAAATCGGCGTTTCCCGCAGATCCCTTCAATATTCTTCATAAAAAAGTTACCCAAAATTTGGTTGTTTTTAAAGAAGCCAAAATCTATAGCACACCTGAAATTGATAGCGAGCCAGTTGGTGTTTTGATGGCGAACCTCCGTTACCCGATTGTAAGTAAGTTACAAGATCCTTCACGTCATACTTGGTATGAAATTAATGTGGGTGATCGATTAGGCTACATTAGTGATCAGGATGCTGAATTGGATAATGGGATTCCCTTATTAACCTATCATCATATTTTGCAGGATAAAGAGAATAAACGTTTTCTCCATACCTCAACAACGACATCTCTGACTGCCTTTCGTGAGCAGATGGCTTATTTGAAGCAAGCAGGTTACACCACAATTTCATTATATGAATTGGAAGGTTATATAAATGGCACCATTAATTTGCCAGCAAAAGTGGTTGGTTTGACTTTTGATGATGGCTTGAAGTCTGTGTATCGTTATGCTTACCCAATTTTGAAAGAAAACAAGCAGAAAGCGACATTCTTTATTATTTCATCTCGTATTAAACGTTACCCGCAGAAATGGGATCCTAATAGTCTGCAATTTACCAGCCTCTCTGAATTATATACCATGCAGGATGTGTTTGATTTTCAATCCCATACCCACTTTTTGCATCGCTTGGGGAAAAATAAGCAACCTATATTATTCAGCCGGTCATATCATACTATTTTGTATGATTTTGAACGCTCCAGACGAGCACTATCACAATTTAACCCCCATGTGCTTTATCTTTCATATCCTTTTGGTGGATACAATCCAAAAGCAATGAAAGCGGCTGAACAAGCCGGGTTTCATTTGGCTGTTACCACGATACAAGGCAAAGTAAAGCTGGGTGATAACCCATTTTCCCTGAAACGTTTATATATCTTAAGAACAGATCCGATTGAAAAAATGGCAAAAATGATTGCTAATAATCCGGAATCAATGCCTTTGCAACCGATTGATAATCGTATGTAAGATGTAAAATTATTTATTCGATGAAAAATTAAGAGTTATTTCATAAATGTTTTTTACAAGGGATGATGCTGGTGGATATATTGGTCGATATATTAGCAAAAATACTGGAAATATTTTATAAAACCATAAAATATACTATTAAATTTATTGCGCGGCTATTTAATGTTGCAATGAAGGATATTGTTATTTCATTGCTATCTATAGGTATTTTATTCTTTTTGTTATTTTCAGTAATAATACCCAAGATTATGTTCATTATCTTATTATTAGTGCTGATTGTTTGTTTCGTTTATAAGTTTCGCGGGAAAATTAAAAATTATCTTGATAAAGAAGGGCGTTAAAAAGGATTTTTATTAAATATCATATAGTAACGAGTGATAACAAAAGTCTGTTAAGAAATAATGGCAGGGTTATAGTGATATTTAGTTCTCAAACTCAATAAGCTATAACCCTTTGATGAATTAAAGTTATCCTTTACTTTTTATCAACTTAATAAAAGTTTCTCGTGCGGTTGGAGAACCCAGGCGTTCTGCTTCATCCAACAGTTTCAACGCCTTATCAATATCGCCATGACTAATAGCTCTCTTGATAGCATCATTGAAATACTGTTCTGTATCGCTCAGTACAGGTTTAGCTGCGGGTGCCGTAGATTGTGGTACAGCTGCAGGGGTTGTTCTTACCGGTGAAGAGGATACCTCTTGTGTAGAGCCTACGGTAACGGGTTTTGGTGCTGGTGTAGAAAATACCTGACCAATCAGAATATTGCCGGCATCACGTTCTGACTTCACTTTTAGCATTAAAGTTCCTGTTTCCGTATGGTGAGCGATCGGATCTGGAATATCCGGCACTGCGTTACCTACTCCTTGTGCATAGGCTTTAGCAGGATCGACCATTTGTGTAGAGGACTTTAAATCAGCAAGAGTTGTATAAATCAGTAAATGAATTCGCTGTTGCCCCAATGCAGGTGTCAGTTTTAATACACCTTGAAGCCTGTCAACGGACATAATGCCCGGTTGTTGATAGTGAAAATAGTGGCTTGGATAAAAGGCAGCAGGGTTCAATTGTTCATCAAGTACCAGAACATTTGGCGAATATACCTGATTATCCTTTATCAGACTGTTTAACGTGATCTCCAATGAACCTTGATTAGCAGGCAAAGCAAATGCCGCTATCGCCCCGCGGATATCCTCATTATTAAGTTGTTGTGACGCGCCACTGAGAATAACGGTTTGTGTATCATAAGTATTAACGGGTTGCCATTGTAACTTGTGTAAGGCTGACAGAGACAACTTTGGTGCAATACTTGGTGCAATAGTAGCGCTGGATGTTTCTATCCCTGAACTGGTTTTATTAGTGATTACAGCATTCGATGCAGCATAACTTCCGGCAGGAATCATGCTGTAGAATAACGTACTGAGACAAAGCACGAGTAATTTCGTTTTCATCACCACCAAGCCTCAAACTGAGCACCAAACGTAAATTCATCGCTGTTACCACGGCTGAATCGGTGCGCTGGTGTATCACGATAAGCTACGCCGTTATTATAACCCCACTTCTCATCCCATTTGGTGTAGGTAGCGAATAAACGAATGGCAGGGCGTGACCAGATACTATCACCGGCTTGCCACTGTTGGGCCAGTGTAATTTTGTACTGATTATTGCTCTTGCTGGTTCGTTGGGATTTTACGTTGTCATAGCCAACTTCCATCAAGGTACTCATTACTGGTGTCCATTTGTACATTGGGCGGACACCTACCGTGTACCATGTATCGCCATTGTTATTGTCGAGATCAATATCTTGATACATGGCGACGTACATCAGATCCCAGTTTTTTGCAACACTGATGGCACCATGATTCAGAACGCGCAGCATATGCCCGTCATTGTTGACACTAGCGCCTTCAGCACGTCCATTCCTGCTGGAAGTCAGAGCGTCAGTTGCATACTGTAAGACAAATTTATTGAAGCCCCCGAGCACACTTTGGGTATGTTCAGCAGTCAGCATCACACCGTCTTTGGATGCCTTGTGATCAAGCTTATATCCTTTGCGTGCATTAGCGCGCCCATAATTAATGCCAAGTTCCAATGTGCCGCCATCATTGACGGGTAATTTAGCGAGTCTTATATCGAAAACATCATTTGAGGTTGAGATTTTTTTATTGTCACCCGCAACCCAGCCATTTGGACCACCGGATTCTGTATTGCGGGTTACAGCGAAGGAAAGGTTGCCGAAACCAAGATCAATATTCTCCAACCCTGCGCCGGGGCCAGAAATATCCCAGTAATAGAAGTCGATCATATGAACATCATGGCGTTGGTAAAAACGTTTACCTGCCCACAATGTTGAACCGGGCAACCAGTCAATGATATTGGTTGCCTTTACGTTTGCTTCACGGAAAGCAGGATTGGTTGCTTCCCAGTCTTTTTCTTGAGATACGGAGTAAGCTAAGTTGGTATCAAAGTAGAAACTTTTGTCACCTTCTTTCCATAATTCCTGACCTAGCTTAAGTTCCGCATAGGTTTCACATTCATTGCCGAGACGGTACTTACTCTGAGCGCCTGTGACTGGGGCACATTTTTGATCGCCACCGCTACCTGTCCAGCCAATTCCTGAACGGGCATAGCCGTGGAAATCTACCGCAGCAGCCTGCATGGATAACAAACCAGTGAGCATGGCCAATGAGAGAGGCAATATACGCATAATGATTCTCCTGTTATTTTTGATAACCGCGGATCTAGATCCCGGGTTCCTTATGTAAACGTTGGCATGCAGTTCCATCTTCGCGGAAAAGATGGCAACGGTGGGGAGCTAACCCGATAGTGAAGTCCGC
Organism: Xenorhabdus khoisanae; assembly: GCF_001037465.1. Lineage (GTDB taxonomy): Bacteria > Pseudomonadota > Gammaproteobacteria > Enterobacterales > Enterobacteriaceae > Xenorhabdus > Xenorhabdus khoisanae. The sequence continues at coordinate 26,032 of NZ_LFCV01000033.1, read as the reverse complement.
TCCTTCTTGCACGAGAACAATATCAGGCTGGCGGTAGACTAAGTTTTGGTGAATGGCAGGTATGCGGATGTGAATTTGGGTTTCATTGCCCAGTTGTTCCACTATCTGTACTGTCCCCTCTAACGTAACATCAGCAACATCATTAGGCAAAAGGTGTTCGGGGCGAATTCCCAAAGAGACATTACTACCTACAGTGAGCCCTTTACTTTCAACGGGCAACCAAACAAGTTGACCATTAGGCAGGATAATTTGTACCTGATCGACGGCAATAGCTGAGATTTTGACAGGTAGGAAATTCATTTTTGGTGAACCAATAAAACCTGCAACAAAGCGATTGGCAGGATAGTGATAAATTTCAAGAGGTTTGCCGACCTGGGCAATGTTTCCACCATCCAGCACCACAATTTTATCCGCCAGAGTCATGGCTTCAGTTTGATCATGGGTTACATAAATCATCGTACGTTGCAGGCGCTTGTGCAGACGTGAGATCTCTATTCTCATCTGTACACGTAAGGCCGCATCCAGATTAGAAAGAGGCTCATCCAGCAGAAAAATATTTGGCTCTGCGACAAGTGTTCTCCCAATAGCGACCCGTTGGCGTTGTCCACCGGATAGCGCCTTAGGGCGACGATCGAGCAAATGAGCAAGCTGGAGGGTTTCTGCAACTTGTTGCACCCGTTTTTGAATATCACTTTTGTTGATTCCTGCCAGCTTCATGCCGAATGACATGTTGTCAGCAACAGAGAGATGGGGATATAGCGCATAAGATTGAAAAACCATGCCGACACTACGCTTAGCGGGCGGAACATCATTCATCCGTTTTCCCGCCATCAGCAAATCGCCGGATGTGATGTCTTCCAAGCCCGCAATCATCCTCAGTAACGTCGATTTTCCACACCCTGATGGGCCGACAAATACGACAAACTCTCCTTCCTGAATATCAAGATTGAGATCTCTGGAGATGACTGTTTCACCATATGATTTAGATACATTGCGGAATGTGACGCTAGACATTTGTTCCCTCCCTCGGATTGGCAAGATTGTGTACAAAATAACAGGTGTAAGAATCCTCCATTCCCGAGTTTTTTATGGGGGAGGAATCAGGATGATGAGATTAATGCGGTTAGGGCATGAAGGAGTCAATTGTCAGATAAGATGTGATTCAAATCGCAAAAAATAATGCCATCTTAGTATTAACGTTATGATTTTAATTATTTTTGTAACCCAGCTCACACTCATTCTGATTGAGGCGTAGAGCAGAGGAGGATGAGTCTTTTTTATATTAATTGCACACTGAGAACTATTTTTTAGCCATGTAGCAAAGAAATGAGTAAAGAAGAAACTCATCTTGAACTGACAAATGATAAAAGGGCGGAATGATGATCAAAACAAATTTTAAAATGGGTACCCGCACCCTTATGCTGTCTGTTTTAACGACATGGGTATTGTCTGCCCCAGCTTTTGCAAAGTTTGAGGAAGGCAAGCTGGTGATTTGGATCAATGGTGATAAAGGCTACAATGGACTGGCCCAGGTCGGTGAAAAATTCGCAAAGGAAACGGGAATTCCTGTCGTTGTTGAACATCCTGACAAACTGGAAGAGAAATATACCCAAATAGCGGCTACAGGAGGCGGGCCGGATATTATTTTCTGGGCACATGATCGTTTTGGCGGTTATGCTCAATCAGGTTTAGTCGCTGAAATCACACCTGACAGTGCTTTCATCAATAAGCTATTCCCTTTTACTTGGGATGCTGTCCGTTATGATGGGAAACTGATGGGATATCCTGTCGCAGTTGAAGCGCTTTCTCTTATCTACAATAAAGATTTAATCAAATCTCCGCCTAAAACATGGGAAGAAATTCCTGCATTGGATAATGAGCTGAAAAAGCAAAATAAAAGCGCAATTATGTTCAATTTGCAGGAGCCTTATTTCACTTGGCCGCTGATTGCCGCAGATGGCGGTTACGCTTTCAAGGCAGAAAACGGGACTTATAACGTTAAAGATAGCGGAGTGAATAACGCAGGCTCTAAAGCAGGAATGCAGTTTTTGATCGATTTAGTCAAAAACAAACATCTCAGTGCTGATATCGATTACTCGATTGCTGAAGCCAACTTTAATAAAGGCAAAACAGCAATGACGATCAACGGCCCGTGGGCATGGACAAATGTAGATAAAAACAAGATTAATTACGGCGTTACGTTATTGCCAACTTTCAAAGGAAAACCATCTAAACCTTTTGTGGGTATTTTAACGGCAGGAATTAATGCGGCCAGCCCCAATAAAGAATTGGCGAAGGAATTTTTGGAGAACTATCTGCTTACGAACGAAGGCTTGGCAATGATAGATAAAGATAAGCCGTTGGGCGCCGTGGCTTTGAAATCTTATCAGGAGATCCTTGCGAAAGATCCACGTATTGCTGCCACGATGGAAAATGCTCAGAAAGGCGAAATTATGCCTAATATCTCTCAAATGAGTAGCTTCTGGTACGCCATGCGCAGCGCAGTTCTTAACAGTATTAATGGTCGTCAGACAATAGATGCTGCGCTTAATGATGCTGAATCAAGAATGACAAAATAAACAAATAACAGGCTCCTGATTTGAAAGGAGCCTGAGTACCCATTAGATAGACCCTTAATTACGGGAATTGAATTACGGGAACTTTACCTCGAGTAATTGTAACAGGAAGTGCAAGATGTCAGCGACATTAGAAAAAACAGTATGGTGGCAGCATCCTGCCTTGAAATGGTTTGCTGTAGGTTTGTGCCTACTTTTTACCGGTTATCTGGTTGTATTGATGTATGCGCAGGGAGAATACCTGTTTGCTATGTTGACATTGATATTACTGGGAAGCGGTATTTATGTTTTTGCCAATCGCAAAGCGTATGTTTGGCGCTATACCTACCCAGGAATTGCTGGAATAGGGTTGTTTATACTGTTTCCGCTTATTTGCACAATTGCCATTGCTTTCACAAACTATAGCAGTACCAACCAATTGACTTTTGAACGTGCCCAGACTGTCTTAATGAGTCGTCAATATCAGGCGGGGCAATCCTTTAATTTCAAACTCTATCCTGCATCTGATAAGTGGGTTTTGGCGCTGAGCGTTCCAGATAGCACTCAACCACTGGTATCAATGCCTTTTTCTTTTTCTGAGACGGAAGACATTACCTTGCCTCTACGTGAACAAGAAAAAAGTGTTGAAGGTGATGCCGCAACATTACGCACGATTACCCAGCATCGTCAAGCCTTAGGCCGATTGGTCGCGGTTCTTCCCGATGGCGGTCAGTTACGGATGAGTTCATTGCGCCAATTTTCCGCTATACATCCTCTCTATTCCCTTGAAGAAGATAGCGTCACATTGACCAATAAACAAACCGGCGTGCAATACCGGCCGAATATGGAGACAGGGTTTTATCAATCCGTTAATGCTGAAAGTGGTTGGGGACAGGAAACATTAAGCCCAGGGTTCACGGTTTCGATTGGCTGGAAAAACTTCCTGCGGGTGATACAGGATGAAGGTATTCAAAAACCTTTTTTGTCTATTTTTGTCTGGACGGTGATCTTCTCGCTGCTGACGGTAGTATTAACGGTTGCATTAGGAATGATCCTCGCTTGTATTGTGCAGTGGGAAGCCCTTAAAGGACGGGCTATTTATCGTGTACTCCTTATCTTGCCTTATGCCGTTCCTTCTTTTATCTCCATTTTGATTTTTAAGGGATTGTTTAACCAGAGTTTCGGTGAAATTAATCTAGTGCTTAACGGCCTGTTTGGTCTTAAACCAGATTGGTTTACAGATCCAACCCTGGCCCGAACGATGTTAATTATCGTAAATACCTGGTTGGGTTATCCCTATATGATGATTCTTTGCATGGGGCTGCTTAAGGCTATTCCTGATGACCTCTATGAAGCATCAGCAATTGATGGTGCAGGGGCATGGCGGAATTTCACCAAAATAACCTTCCCGTTGTTGATTAAGCCACTGACACCGCTAATGATTGCCAGCTTTGCTTTTAACTTTAATAACTTTGTCCTGATTCAATTGTTAACCAATGGCAGACCTGACCATATTGGTACAACGACTCCGGCGGGTTATACCGATCTTTTGGTGAGTTATACCTACCGCATTGCGTTTGAAGGCGGCGGCGGACAGGATTTTGGTCTGGCAGCAGCGATTGCGACGTTAATCTTCCTGTTAGTGGGGGTATTAGCCATCATCAATCTGAAAACCACCCGCATTAAATTTGATTGAGGAGAGCAAGAATATGGCGATGGTACAATCCAAATCGCAACGTTGGCGGGTATGGGCAACGCATGTGTTTATGCTGGCTTTTATTGCATTGATTTTATTTCCTCTGTTGATGGTGATTGCTATTTCTTTGCGTCCGGGGAATTTTGCTACTGGTAGCCTGATTCCAGACACCATTTCTTGGGAACACTGGAAACTGGCATTTGGTTATAGTGTGGAATCTCCTGATGGGAGAGTGGTACCGCCGCCATTTCCGGTTATGCAGTGGCTTTGGAATTCAGTAAAAGTTGCATCCATTACTGCGATCGGAATTGTTGCTCTGTCAACAACCTGTGCTTATGCGTTTGCCCGCATGCGTTTTCGTGGCAAAAGTACTTTACTGAAAAGTATGCTGATTTTTCAGATGTTCCCTGCTGTACTCTCATTAGTCGCGTTATATGCTTTGTTTGATCGGATAGGGGAATATATCCCTTTCCTTGGACTCAATACCCACGGTGGCGTGATTTTTGCCTATATGGGAGGGATTGCTCTGCATGTATGGACGATCAAAGGCTATTTTGAAACGATAGATCGTTCGCTTGAAGAGTCTGCCATGCTGGATGGGGCGACAACGTGGCAAGTTTTCCGTTTGATACTGCTACCGCTTTCTGTACCGATATTGGCTGTTGTGTTTATCCTGTCTTTTATTGGTGTGATTACCGAAGTGCCAGTTGCATCCCTGCTATTACGGGATGTAGATAATTACACGTTGGCAGTGGGCATGCAGCAATACCTTCACCCACAAAACTATCTTTGGGGAGACTTTGCCGCTGCGGCTGTGCTGTCAGCTATTCCTATTACGGTGGTCTTCTTGGTTGCTCAACGTTGGTTGGTCGGTGGGTTGACATCGGGAGGCGTGAAAGGCTGAAATAAACCGGCAACGATAAGATAACGATCGTTGCCGGTTTAGCCGGTTATGAGGCTTGTTTTCTGGCTTCTCTTACTGTTTGCAATAATTGTCTGATATGCGCATCCGTAAACATAGCTTCCAATGTGACATTGAGCTTGCGTCGCCAGTTGGGATATTCCTCAGTTGTACCGGGAATATTGACGGGGTTTTCCATATCTAGCCAGTCTTCAGGTTGTAATCCTAATAAGGCGCAATTGCTATGAGCGATATAGTGATGTACAGCGTAATTGATAGAAGCAGACATGGGGTGTTCGGTTTGCATCTGTAATGCAGTTTGCTGTGATAATGGCTGTTTATCCGTTATAGGTTCCGTTATAGGCAATGTTTCTGATAATTCTGATAAATAGCCGTGTTGATTTAAACTTGCCAATAATGCCTGCCTGCAACGTTTACGTTCAGTATATAACTCAGCAAGAAGTGCTTTATCAGGGTATAAACCAATGCCTTCTCCTAAAGTGAGATCTCCGTTTTGCCAAAATCCACGTAAGGTAGGTAAATCATGAGTGGTAATGGTTGCCATTGCTTGCACAGGATATTCATCAGGAGAGCGATATTCACCTTGTTCGTTGCGTTCAAAGTAAAACACTTTATATGAATAAACGCCCCGATCGCGTAACTTATCTACAATCTCTTCCGGGACAATACCCAAATCTTCACCAATCACCAGACAATGGTTACGCTGGCTTTCCAGTGCCAGTATCGCCAGAAGGTCATCGACCGGATAATGGACATAAACGCCTTTATCGGCAGTTTCTCCTTGGGGGATCCACCAGAGTCTGAGTAAAGACATCACATGATCGATACGCAAGGCACCGCAATGGCGCATATTGCTACGTAGTAACTCAATGAACGGTTGATAGGACTGGGCTTTTAATACATGGGGATTCATTGGCGGAAGCCCCCAATTTTGCCCCAGTGGTCCCAGAATGTCAGGTGGTGCTCCTACCGATGCCTGAGTGCAATAAATGTTGCGGTTACACCATGTTTCAGAGCCTCCTTGTGCTACCCCCACAGCGAGATCACGGTAAATACCAATCGGCATGTGATGCGATTGGCTGGTTGTGAAGCACTCAGCAAGTTGAATATCAGCTATCCATTGTAACCAAAGGAAAAATTCGATTTCTTGAGGGTGTGAATGACAAAATTCTTTCACCGCCTCACTGTCGAATTCACGATATTTTTCCGGCCATACCGGCCAGCCCCAGTAAGTCTGATTTTCCCCATATAGTTTATGGTGAAGCGCATCATAAACTGCTTGAGAGTAAAGATTTTTGCCGCCTTTGGTTACAAACTGTTGGAAAGCAATTTTCTGGGGATCATCGCCGGTTCGGCTTTTAAATTGTGGATAAGCGAGACGTAGGGCGGCCATTTTTAGTGCCATGACAGCCGTATAATCAACCCACTCTGCCTGTTGGGTTTGCTGGAGTTTGAGCTGTGTTTCCGGTGCGTGCCACCATGCTTGTGCTTTGGCACTATCCTTAAAATCTTCCACCTGATGCACAGCAATATAGATGATATTAAGCCAGTGACGGGAGGATGGGCTGTAAGGGCTGGCATTTTCAGGCATGGCAGGATAGATGGCATGAAGGGGATTCAGGCCGACAAAAGCACCTCCACGCAATGCCAGTTCTTGCAACATGTATTTCAGATCGCCAAAATCACCGATTCCCCAGTTATTTTCTGAGCGAAGGGTATAAAGCTGAACGCAAGCGCCCCAAAGTTTTTCTCCATGCATCAGCGCCTTTGGTTCATAACAACGTTCAGGAGCAACAATAAGTTGCATAGTTTGTTGTTGAGAACTGACTTCTTGTTCCACTTTTGGTATCAGTGTCAGAGTGTGATATCCCAAAGGGAGGTCGCTTGGCAAAGTGAGTTGATGCTGACAGTGACCATGAAATACTTCCCCTTGTTCAGTGGTTATCTGCCATTGGTAACTGTTTAGCTCTTTTAGCGGCAGAGTTATCTCCTGACCTTGAATAATCACTTTAACCTTAGGCGAAGAAGAATCTTGTAAGTAAGAAACCGGCCTATCGACCGGTTTATTTTTACTCATGGCTTCTAATATCCGATGCCGGGTTTCAGCCGGGATCGCCTGTGGTTTTCCATAGGCATTAATATATTCGCTGGTAATGCCGGCTTCAGTTGCTAAATCATCTAGCCATTTGTTTTCCATGCTCAATCCCTATTTGGTTTGCCAGATGCGCTGTTGGTAATCCCGAATAGTGCGGTCAGAACTAAATTTACTCATTCGAGCAGTGTTGAGCACAGCACTGCGTGTCCAACGTTGAGAGTCACGATACAGGGAATCAATTTGCTTATGGGCATGGCAATAGGAGGCAAAATCAGCCAGCGCTAAATAAGGGTCACCAGCATCAATCAGGCTATGTAACATGAGATCAAATGCGTGCGTATCTCCGTGGCTGAATTCGCCATTAGCAAGGGAATCCAATATGCCTTTCAGATGATGATCTTGTTGAAGAATATCGTGTGGATTGTAGCCACTATTCAGCAGGGCTTTTGCCTCTTCCACAGTTTTACCGAAGATAAAGATATTGTCGTCTCCGACCTGTTCGGCGATTTCGACATTGGCACCATCCAGTGTTCCGATGGTGAGCGCGCCGTTTAAGGCCAGTTTCATGTTGCCTGTTCCAGAGGCTTCTTTGCCCGCAGTGGAGATTTGCTCTGATACATCAGCAGCGGGGATCATCAGCTCCGCTACGGAAACGTTGTAGTCAGGGATGAAAGCAATCTTGATGCGATCGCGGACGATCGGATCATGATTGATCTTTTCTGCCGCATGATTAATGGCTGAAATGATATTTTTCGCCAGATAGTAACCGGGAGCGGCTTTGGCACCGAACAAGAAAACACGGGGATGGATATCCAAAGCCGGATTTTCCTGAATTTGTCGATAAAGTGACAAGATATGGAGCAGGTTCAAATGCTGACGCTTGTATTCATGCAGGCGTTTTATCTGCACATCGAAAATGGCATGAGGATCAAGTTTGAGTCCCATGACCTTATTCACATAGTTGGACAAGCGAATTTTATTTTCCTGTTTGATGGTGCGGTAAGCTGCGCAAAATGTGGCGTCATCAGCATAAGGTTCGAGTTGTTTAAGTGTATCAAGATCATTAACCCATTCTTGGTTTAATGTCTGGCTGATTAATGCAGAAAGCGCTGGGTTGCACTGTTTTAACCAACGACGAGGAGTTACCCCATTGGTGACGTTGTGGAATTTTGTTGGCCACAATTGATAATATTCAGGGAATAAATCAGACACGATCAAAGATGAATGCAGTGCTGCAACGCCATTGACGGCAAAACAGGCGACAACGCAGAGATTAGCCATTCTTACCTGATTGTCATGGATGACCGCCAGTTTTTCCCAGACTTGTTGGTTACCAGGCCAGGTTTGCTCCACGGTTTCTTTAAAGCGTCGGTTGATTTCTTGAATGATGCGATGGTGACGTGGCAGGAGTTCAATAACCAGTTTTTCATCCCAACGTTCCAGGCCTTCTGGCAGAAGTGTATGGTTAGTATAGGCGAAAGTTTGCCCCGTAATTTTCCATGCCATTTCCCAATCTAACTGGTATTCATCCAGCAGAAGACGCATCATTTCAGGAATAGCGATAGTTGGATGAGTATCGTTAAGCTGGATAACTTCGTAGCGTGCCAGTTCTTCTATTTTACGCCCTGCTTGTTGGTGACGGCGCAGGATGTCTGCCACGGCACAGGCACATTGGAAGTATTGTTGCATCAGGCGCAGGCGCTTGCCGGCCTGATGATTATCGTTCGGATAGAGCACCTTGGTTAAGCTGGCGGCTTCAATGCCTTGCTGTTCAGCAAGCAGAAATTGCCCATCATTGAAAAGTGATAGATCAAAGGGGCTATCATATGTTGCCTGCCATAAGCGCAGTGGTTGAGTCATGCCATTGCCATACCCAATTACCGGTAAATCCCACGCTTCGCCAATCAGGGTAAATTCAGGGCTCCACGTTTCATGACCATCGGCAGTTGTCACGATTTCGCCACCAAAACTAACATTAACTTTTAGCTGGGCGTTATGGTGGAACCACGGGTAAGACTCTCGTTCCCAATTATCGGGTGCTTCGATCTGTTGCCCGTGTTCAAAGGATTGGCGGAACAGGCCGTATTGGTAATTCAGGCCATATCCTGTGGCGGGTTGATTGATTGTTGCCATGGAATCAAGAAAACAAGCTGCCAACCGCCCCAGTCCGCCGTTACCCAATGCAGGATCGGTTTCTTCTTCCAGCAAATCAGTTAAAACGATGCCTTCTTCTGCCAGATAAGCCTGCACATCGTCATACCACCCCAGATTCAATAAGTTATTAGCCGTCAGACGGCCTATCAGGAACTCCATCGAAATATAGTTCACATGACGTTGCTTACTTTGGGATGGATTGTCATGAGAGGGATTACTATGATTTTTCTGGGAAGAAAGAGGAAGTAATTCAGAAAGTGCGGCACTCACGGCGAGCCACCACTGATGTGGGGTCATCTCTTGTGAGGAGGTAAGACCAAAGCGTTGCCATTGGCGTGTGAGAGCCGCTTGGAATGTGGCTTTATTTAGCTTGGTTTTTTCACCTGATTCGAATTGTTGCATGGCGTCGTCATCCTGTCACTGAATAAGGAAAATGTAGAGATTATTTAGCGGAATATGCTGAATGCTCATGGCATGGGAAACATCATCCCGTGAAAATATTCGCGGGGAGGAGTGCAAGGGCGTAGCCATTTCTTTCGAATCTTTTCGCAATTTCATAGAGAAATAGAAAGATTGTAGTGAAAGAATGTGACAAGGTGCAATTTAACACAATGAAATCAAACAACTTGTTTGCAAAAGATGGGCGTTTCTCTAAATTTGGTTGGCATTGATGTATGTTAAGGGCGTAAGTCAGCCAATCGCATCAAACGGAATTCTGGTATCAGTTTTATTCATTGCCTGTGTGGGGGAGAAAATTAATGCTTATCCCATCGAAACTCAGTCGTCCACTTCGCCTGAATAATATGGTTATGCGGGAGCGTCTGTTAGAAAAGCTCAAAGAGGCACAAGATTATCGCTTGGTGTTGATAACCAGTCCGGCAGGGTATGGTAAAACCACCCTTATGTCACAATGGGCTGCCGGACGGGATAATCTGGGCTGGTATTCTCTCGATGACAGCGACAATCAGCCAGAGCGTTTTGCCAGCTACTTGATAGCTGCAATTCAGCAGGCAACGCAAAGTCACTGTGCGAAAAGTGAGGTGCTGGCTCAGAAGCATCAGTATGCCAATTTATCCGCACTGTTTGCTCAACTTTTTATTGAACTCAGTGAATGGCAGCAGCCAATTTTTCTGGTGATTGATGATTACCATCTTATCGAAAATGACCTTATTCACGAAGCGATGCGCTTTTTTCTCCGCCACCAGCCAGAGCATTTAACGCTGATAATTCTATCGCGCCATTTGCCTTCATTGGGCGTGGCAAATTTACGTGTGCGTGAACAGCTATTGGAGATTGATAGTCAGCAATTAGCTTTCGATTATCAGGAAACTCAGCAATTTTTTGCCAAACGGCTGGCGAATCCACTGGATGCCGATAATTGCAAACAGTTGTGCAATGACGTTGCAGGATGGGCGACGGCCTTGCAGCTTATTGCGCTTTCTGCCCGTCAATCGGGCAACACGGCTGAAATGTCAGCGAAGCGCCTTTCGGGGATTAATGCCAGCCATCTTGCGGATTATCTTGTGGATGAGGTGTTAAATCGTGTAGATCAAGCGACGCGGGATTTTTTGCTGCGTAGTTCTATCTTGCGTTCCATGAATGATGGTTTGATTGTTTGTCTGACGGGAGAAGAAAACGGCCAGCAGCGCCTTGAAGATATTGAGCGTCAGGGGCTGTTTATTCAGCGAATGGATGATTCCGGCGAATGGTTCTGTTTTCATCCTTTGTTTGCATCATTTTTGCGCCAGCGCTGCCAATGGGAAATGGCGGCGAAATTGCCTGAATTACACAGAGCGGCAGTGAAAGGATGGTTGATGCAGGGATATCCGGGAGAAGCTATTCACCATGCCCTTGCCGCTGGGGATAGCGTGTTGTTGCGGGATATTTTACTGCAACATGCCTGGGATCTGTTTAACCACAGCAAACTGTCTTTGCTGGAAGAGTGCATGAATGCACTGCCATATGAACAATTATTGGAAAGCCCGCGTTTGGTACTGTTGCAAGCGTGGCTGGCACAAAGTCAGCACCGCCACTATGAGGTGAATGCCTTATTGAATCAGACGGAGCAATCGCTTAAGCAGAAACAAATAGTTATTGAACCAGAGTTGCTGGCGGAGTTTGATGCTTTGCGCGCTCAAGTGGCAATTAACGATGGGCGGCCAGCCGATGCGGATGCCTTGGCTGAAAAGGCGCTGGCGACCCTGCTGCCGGATAATCAATATGGTCGTATTGTGGCTATGTCGGTGAAAGGTGAAGTATTACATTGCAATGGGCAACTGGTTAGTGCGCTGGCTCTGATGAAGCAGACGGAGCAACTTGCCCGCCTTTGCCATGTTTACCACTATGCTTTATGGGCGTTGCTGCAACAAAGTGAGATTTTACTGGCTCAGGGTTATTTACAGGCTGCTTATGATATCCAAACCCATGCTTTTGATTTAATTCGTGAGCAGCATTTGGAACAATTGCCGATGCATGAGTTTCTACTGAGAATTCGCTCACAGCTTTTGTGGTGTTGGGCACGCATTGATGAATCGGAAGAAGCGGCCCGCCAAGGATTGGACGTGTTGTCTAATTTCCAGCCACAGCAGCAATTACAATGTCTGACTCAATTGGCGAAATGTTCTTTGATTCGTGGAGATATTGATAATGCCCGCCGTTATCTATCCCGTTGTGAGAATTTGCTGAGTAATGGTCAGTATCACCGTGATTGGCGGACGAACACTGACAAACTGCGCGTTATTATCTGGCAGAGTGTGGAAGACAGCAATTCGATGACTCAATGGCTGGTGCAGGCAGAACGGCCTGAAAGTTTCTGTAATCACTTCAATCAAAATCAATGGCGCAATATTGCCCGCGCACAAATCCAGCTGGGGCAGTATGCGGAAGCCGAATCTATCTTAAAGACACTGAATAAATACGCGAGAGAGTTGGCGCTGGTCAGCGACCTGAACAGAAATCTTCTGCTGTGCAATCTGCTTTACTGGCAGCTTGGACGAAAAGCTGAGGCTCAGGATGTTTTGATGGAAGCTTTGCGTTTGGCTAATCGCACGGGATTCATCAGCCACTTTGTCATTGAAGGGGAACTGATGGCTTTGCAATTACGCCAGCTGATCCAGCTTAATATTTTGCCGGAAATGGAACAACATCGGGCACAGCGTATCCTGCGGGAAATCAACCGCCAGCACCGACATAAATTTGCCCACTTTGATGAAGCGTTTGTCGAACAATTGATTCATCATCCTGATGTGCCAGAACTGATTCGTAATAGCCCGCTTACCCAGCGTGAATGGCAGGTATTGGGGCTGATTTATTCTGGCTACAGCAACGACCAGATAGCTGCCGAATTGGATGTCGCTACGACAACTATTAAAACCCATATACGTAATTTATATCAGAAAATGGGCATTACTCATCGGCAGGAAGCTATTCATCAGGCTCAGAATTTGATGCAAATGATGGGGTTGGGGGTTTAATGGCTATTTCCAGAAGTGATTTGCTTTTGGTTTAATATAATAAAAAAATATTAATGGAAAAATATATGATATTTCAAATATTAAATAATTTTTAAAATTACATAATATTTTTTATGACGTTTTCGTGATCGAAATAAAATTTAAATGTGCTTAAGCTGTTCTCATCACAGTAGGTGTTTTCTTATTGTTTAATATAACTAATTGGTGGTGAGTCATTATGGAAAATAAAAACGATCTTGAAGAGATGCTTTCTCGTTTTGTGGGTCATGGCCCTTATTTGGTCATTGATGGTGAAAAATATATTGATGCGGCATCAGGTACGTTTAATTTGCCGCTTGGCTACACAAATCAGAGGATTGCAGAAAAACTCAAGCAGCAGATTGATAGATGTACGCATTTAAGTTCGGCTTATACACGTGAAATGTCACAGTATATTTTGACTAAATTACAGAAATATACCCCAGAGGGAATAGATCGTATCTGGTTGCGAGATGTTTCCGGCTCTGGTGCGGTTGAATGTGCCATTCGGATAGCACAAAAAGCCACAAGGCGTTCAGGCATTATTTCGTTCTTTCTTGCTCACCACGGTCAATCTTTAGCAACAGCTCATATTTCGGGTAACGCATTCAGAATTAAAGACTTTCATATTAATATCGATGGTTCGATAAAAATTCCTGCTCCTGCCAGTGTTCTGGCTGAATCACAATCACAGTTGGAAGAAGATAAATTTGTTGATTTAGAGCAATTCATTCAATTAGGCTCTAGCGACAATATTGCATGTCTGATTATTGAACCGATTCAGGGGAACGGCGGAAACACGGTTTTCCCTGTGGCGTTCTACCGCAAGATCAGGGAGATTTGCCACCGATATGGCATCATCATTATTGCAGATGAAGTACAAACCGGATTTGGTCGTACAGGAACTTTCTTTGCATCGGCAGGCTATGCCAAGGAATTGGAGCCGGATATTATCGTTTTCGCCAAAGGTGCTGGCGGTATTGGTATTCCGACTGGTGGTGTACTGATGCGTCATTCACTGGATGTGTTGGAATCATTTGAACATTCCAGCACTTCTGGTGCCAACCCTCTCTCTTTAGTTGCCCTCAACGAAATCATCGACATTATTGAAGATGACAAAATCCTGGAAAATGTACAACAAAATGAAGCCTATCTGCGTGATGGTTTGTTGAAGTTACAGCATAAATATCCTGAAATCACAGGCGTCAGAGGGGTAGGTTATATGTATGGCTTTGATACACCAAACCCGGAATTTGCTGCACAGGCCATCGCAACTGCCAGCCGCCACCACTTAATTCTGCGTGGCTCCCGCTATGGTAAAGGAAAGGCAATCAAAGTGCGTCCACCGTTGATTTGTACACAAGAACATTTGAATGAAATCCTGCATAAGATAGACCTGACTTTTTCAGAGTTAAGCTCTGCCACACATGAATATAGGGAGATTGCATAATGTTAGCGCTTAAATACCATCAGGCATGGAACGTCGGGCTTCAACAAGTTGAACCCTTGTCCTGTATTGAACCGGATGATGTTGTTGTTGATATCGCCGTGTGTGGCATTTGTGGTACGGATGTAGGGATCATTACGGGTTCTTATCCTGTTGCCGTATCGGGGACGACGTTGGGTCATGAAACCGCTGGTGTGGTGGCTGAAATCGGTAGCGGTGTGACTCAGTTTCAGGTGGGAGATCGTGTTGTCGTTAACCCGACCTACTTTTGTGGACATTGCCGGATGTGCCAGATAGGAAATCCCAACCATTGTGAGAGAAAGTTTGGGACAGAAGCCGGTGTTTCCTATGATGGCGCGTTTGCCGGTCAATATCTGGCAAAAGAAAACTTGCTGATTAAGTTGGACGATCACGTCAGTATGGAAGAGGCTTCGTTGACTGAGCCACTAAGTTGCACATTAACCGGCGTGGATAAACTGGGGATCACCCATACGAATATTCGTGCGGTAGTGGCAGGCGCTGGCCCAATGGGGATGTTGTACATTTGGGCACTGTATGAGCGGGGCGTGAAGGCATTTATGGTTGAGAAAAATGAGAGCCGGATGCAATTCGCCAAAGATAATTTGCCGCCAGAATGTCAGTTATACTCCGATTTTGATACGGCACTGATGCAAGAATATGGTGATCAATCGACGTTGATTGATTTGTGCGTGGATACAACAGGGCAATTGACCGAATATGTTTTCGATCATCTGGCACCCGGAGGAAAACTGCTGAATGTTGCCCTGAAGGATAAACATGCCAGTCTGGATATCATGAAAATTGCGGATAAAAGCCTTTCTGTCATTGGCTCCATTGATTCCCTGAACAATAGCTTTGAGCGTGCCTATGCCATGATCCGTGATGGCGTCATTCCTGTAGGGCGTTTGATTAGTCAGACCTTTGCTTTCAAAGATTACCAACAGGCTTTTCTCATTGTCGGCTGTGATCTTACGGCGAAAGCCCAAGTTCCTCTCAATACCCCAAATTGCAAAGTGTTGATTAGGATATCTGATCTAAAATAATTAACTGTTTTGAGGCACTGCTTCCGATGAATAAATGGAATGTCATTTTTGATATCGATGGCGTTATTGTCGATAGTGAACAACTGCATTTTGATGTATTGCGTGATGTAGTCGGTGATGTATTGGGTGAACAGGCACCAGAGCACGTGAAGGATATTCAGCCGCAGCAATTGATTGGATTAAGCCTGGCGGAAACACTGGATGCGATTGGCCTTCCGGCATCAATGCAGCAAGGTATTACTGAAAGGATTATTTCGCGTTATCAAGAAAAATTGTCTAAACATTATCTGCGTCCGGGGATTACTAGCTTGATTGCGGCCTTGCAACAAAATGGCACTCATTTTGGATTTGTTTCCACTGCTCCGCGTGATGTATGTTTGGCGAATTTAAGATTGTTGGATCTGGATGAATCACCGGCCCTGATCTCTGGTGATGATGTGGAAAGAACCAAACCTTTCCCTGATCCTTATCTGGCAATGTTGAAACTGAAAGCGATGGATGTTCAGCAAACTCTGGTGATTGAAGATACTGATTTGGGAATAGAAGCGGCAAAACAGGCGGGTATTCCATGTATCTATGCCTGGCCTCACGCTTTGTCGTTGACAGAACAGTATAAGCAGGCGACCCGTGTCATTGAAGGGTTAGCGGATATTCCCCAGTTTTCTGGAATAAATGTGAAGTTAATGTAATGCCTTGATGAGCAATATTTAATGCCCTCCACTAAAGTCAGTAGAGGGCATATTTTAATAACATATTTTAAAGCGTTATTTGAAAATATTGTTTAGAAGTCTTGTTTTTTAGGAATCTTGTCTGGAGGAATTGAATTGTCTGAAGAATATACAATCTCTTCAATAAAGCAGCCTGTTATGGCAACGCGAATTTCATTTTTTATTGCGGGATTCAGTATTGCGAGTTGGGCACCCCTGATCCCATTGGTGAAGGAACGCTTGGGGTTAGATGATGGCTCAATTGGGTTGCTGATACTGTTGTTTGGTATTGGCTCTTTTATCATGATGCCGATAGCAGGAATGTTGGCGACTCGTTTTGGTTGCCGAAAAGTTTTTACCTTTTTTGCTTTGCTGGCTATTTTGGTATTGCCGGCGTTAAGTGTGCTTTCGACGCCACTGACGTTGGCTTGTGCTCTGTTTTTATTTGGTGCAGGAATTGGGGCGAGCGATGTCGTCATCAATATTCATGCGGTCAATGTTGAAAAAAGAGTACACCAGCCGATTATGTCAGGCTTTCATGCGTTGTTCAGCTTAGGTGGAATTGCGGGAGCAGGCTCTGTCAGCTTATTGCTGTTTATGGGTATTCCTCCGTTTCAGGTCACAATTGCTGTGGCTTTATTCGTGATTTTACTGTTATTGCCTGCGTGGAATGGGTTACTGGATAACACTGAAACGGAAGATACGCCATTTTTTGCCTTACCGCGTGGCATTGTCATACTGATTGGTTCTCTCTGTTTTGTTGTCTATCTGATGGAAGGCTCGATGTTGGATTGGAGCGGGATCTTGTTAAGCAGTGTGCATAACATGAGCAGCCATCAAGCCGGGTTCGGTTATACCCTTTTTGCGATTACCATGACATGTGGCCGGTTTCTGGGTGATAAGATCATTGCGGCGTTCGGGTATCGGCGTGTATTTTTGGGCAGTGCCATTTTGGCGACTTCGGGTTTTGTTCTGATTTATCTGGCAACGGGTACTGTTCAGCTAGCAATTGCTTTCCTGATGATTGGTGCTGGGTTATCTAATTTGGCCCCGATGTTTTTCACTGCTTCAGGGCAACAGAAAGTCATGCCTGATGCGCTGGCTGTTTCTGCTGTTTCGACGATGGGATATTCGGGCATTTTGCTTGGCCCGGCAATTATCGGAGGTTTAGCGCACCAAGTTACGTTACATGGTGCTTTTGCCTGTATTGCTTTGCTTTCTCTTTCATTGTTGGCGGGGTATGGCTTGATTAATCCCACCAAAAAATAACAGGGTAAATATTGATGAATTTGCAGCAATGTCATTGGTTAAATGAACCGGCTTCCTGGCAGTGTCAGGAAGATGAGCTTTATGTCACGACGGATAATAAAACCGATTTCTGGCGTGATACGTGGTATGGCTTTCAACGTCATAGCGGTCATGTATTTGGCGGTTATGTTGATGATTTTCAGCTTGATGCTGGTTTTACTTTTCAGCTTTGCATAGAAGGGCAGTTTGAGAAGTTATACGATCAGGCGGGCATTATGTTGCTGGTGGATGAACAACATTGGCTAAAAGCTGGCATTGAGCATTCAGACGGGCAGGCAACGATTGGCAGTGTACTGACGAATGGTGAGTCTGACTGGGCGATGGGGGTTTTTCAGGGTAATCCCGATAAATTTTGGCTACGACTGACTTATAGTAACGGTGCTATCCGGTTGCAATATTCCACTGATGGTGTGACATGGCCATTACTGAGATTATCTCCTTTTACGCTGAATAGTCAGCGTATCTTTGTTGGAGCTATGTGTTGTTCACCAGAACGTGAAGGGTTACAGGTGAAATTCTCTGATTTCAAATTGATGTCGTCGCTGAGAAAACACCTGCATGATTTAAGTTAATTGCTTAATTAAATATCCAGACGAAGGTTAGCTTCAATTTCTTCTATTAATGAAAGCGGTACTTCATTCTCTTTGGCCAATTCAGGCCAAAGAGAAACACTTTCCTTAACTTCTTCGACCAATTCGTTAATGTATTTCTTTGTAAAACGTTTGGATATGTTTTTACCCCTTATTGAGGGTGCTGCAATTGCAGCACCCTCAAGTCATAGGCTATATCAAGTAGCGATGGCACTAATTAACTGTTATCCCAAATAAAATAACTATCGCCCCAGATAATTGTCCCAATCTTTCCAAACGGGTTGTAAACCTGATTTAACTAAGGCTTCGGCAACCTGAAAAACAGGGCGATTGTCGTGAGGAGCGAATTGCTCCAACTCGTGATGACCGTCAGCATAACCGCCGGGCTGGGTTTTGGAGCCGGCACTGATGTTATTGATAGCGAGTGGTACAACGTGATCGCGGAAGTAGGGTGATTCACGGGTTGAAAGAGAAAGTTCGACATCCGGTGCCAGCAGGCGGAACGCGCAAATGAGTTGTACTAACTCCGCTTCATTCATCAAAGAGGCTGGCTCAATGCCGCCAGCGCAGGGGCGTAGCCGTGGGAAGGAGATGGAATAGCGGCTTTTCCAAAACTGTTTTTGCAGGAAAAAGAGGTGTTCCGCCACCATATAACAGTCGGTTCGCCAATTGTGGGACAGCCCAATCAGGGCACCCAGCCCGATTTTGTCGATACCTGCCCGCCCAAGGCGTTCCGGGGTTTCCAATCGCCAGTGGAAATCCTGCTTTTTGCCTTTCAAATGGTGCAATTGGTAGCTGGGTTGGTGATAGGTTTCTTGATAGACCATCACGCCATCCAGTCCCAATGTTTTCAACTCAGCGTATTCTTCTTGTGCCAGTGGCTGGACTTCCATTGAAACTGAACTGAAATGGCGGCGGATCAGAGGAAGGTAGCGGCGAAAATAATCCATGCCAACTTTATTCTGATGTTCTCCCGTTACCAGCAAGATATGCTCAAACCCCAGCTTTTTCAGTGCAAGGCATTCCTCTTCGATTTCCTGTTCATTGAGTGTCTTGCGCTTAATGTGATTACTCATAGAGAAACCACAATAGGTGCAGTCGTTGGCGCACAGATTGGAAAGATAAAGTGGGATGAAAAATCCCACGGTATTGCCAAAACGCTGTCGGGTCAGTTGCTGTGCGCGTTGAGCGAGTGATTCAAGATAAGGCAGAGCCGCAGGGGAGAGCAAAGCCATAAAATCATCCAGCGTTAAGTGATCACTGGTTAGTGCATGTTCAATATCCCGCGATGTTTTGCTGTTGATGCGCAGGGTGATGTCGTCCCAATCCAATTGTTGCCAGTGTTGACGAAACGTATTGTGGCGAAATGTACTGTGACGAAATGTACTGTTGGTCATAACGCCCCCAGAAACTCGGTGAGGGGGCTGGAAGCCTCTGCATGGGATTTTTGGCTTGCTACGCCTGCCTGATGTGAAAGCTCGCCTGCTTCAATGGCGGTTTTAAACGCCTGTGCCATTTTGACAGGGTTGCGGGCAACAGCGATGGCGGTATTGACCAGCACGGCATCTGCACCCATTTCGATGGCTGCCAGCGCATGGCTGGGTGCGCCGATCCCTGCATCCACAACGACAGGCACATTGGCTTGTTCGATGATGATTTGCAGAAAGTCACGCGTCAGTAATCCTTTATTTGAGCCAATGGGAGCCCCTAATGGCATGACAGCCGCGCAGCCGACTTCTTCCAACCGCCGACACAGAACAGGATCAGCGCCGCAATAAGGCAGGACGACAAATCCTTCTTTCACTAACTGTTCTGCGCCTTTCAGTGTCTCAATCGGGTCAGGTAGCAGGTATTTTACGTCGGGGTGGATCTCCAGTTTAACCCAGTGAGTTCCCAGCGCTTCCCGTGCAAGACGAGCAGCAAATATGGCTTCTTCCGCCGTTTTGGCTCCAGAAGTATTGGGGAGTAGTTTAACGCCCAACTGTTGCAAGGGCGCGAGAATACCATCGTCATTCCCATGGAGATCAATACGCTTCATCGCCATTGTGACTAATTGGCTGCCTGAGGCCCGAATTGCTTCGATCATTAATCCGGCATTGGCAAATTTGCCTGTTCCGGTAAACAGACGGGAGTCGAAGGTGGTATCAGCAATCTTTAACATAATTAGCCTCCAGCAATATTAGCCACCAGCAATGGCCTGAAACAGCAAGATATTGTCCCCGTCATTCACCTGATGGGTATGCCACTCTGAGCGTGGAATGATGGTTTGATTGATAGCCAATGCGGTGCCGGATTGAGTGCGCTGGATATGTTCCAGCAACTGTTGCACCGTCATGGGGGTACTGAGTGTCATCACCTGATCGTTAACGATAATGTTCATACGACTTCTTTCCTGCCCGTTGTTTATCGATATTGGCGTTTTCGATAACTGAGCTGCAAACTGGACACTGTGGTGAGCGAGTCAGTTGTAACGTGCTCCAACTTTGCTGTTTGCCATCAAACAGCCGGAGTTTTCCACTCAAAGGAGAGGGGAGGCCAGCCAGCATTTTTATCGCTTCCAATGATTGCAATGTCCCAATGACACCAACGATTGGGCCTAATATCCCCGCTGTTCTGCAATTGCGTTGGGGTTCTTCTTGATCAGGATAGAGACAGGCATAGCATCCATGTTGATAAGGAAATTCGAAAACCATCAGTTGGCCACTGAAACCGATAGCACTGCCACTGATGAGCGGTTTGTTTTCAGCAACACAGGCGGCATTGATGGCATGGCGGGTTGCCATGTTATCACTGCAATCCAGTACCAAATCGACCCGGCTGACAATATTCGCCAAAGACTCACGATCTTGCCGTTCTGAGAGGTCAGTGATATTGATCTGCGGGTTCAAATCAGCCAGTTGTTTTGCTGCTGATTGGGCTTTGTTGGCAGGAATATCTGCGGTGCGGTAGATAATTTGGCGTTGCAGGTTCGAGATATGCAACCTGTCATCATCGGCAAGATAAAGATCCCCTACTCCCGCTGCGGCGAGATAGAGCGCTGCGGGTGAACCTAAGCCACCCAGACCGACAATCAGCACCTTGCTGTTCTTTAATTTTTCCTGACCTTCAGGGCCAATATCTTCCAGAAGTAATTGGCGACTGTAACGCATAAATTCTTGATCGTTTAGCATAAATCCCTCCGCTCTTGTCCTTCAACTAAATGAAGTAACTTCGCTGTGGTTTGCTGCCAATCTTTCGATTTCGTGATGGCACTGACTAATGCAACGCCCCCAACACCTGTTGCAACGACATCCGGTACACGTTCCAGCGAGATACCACCAATGGCAACGGTAGGATATTCCGGTGTGATCTCAACCTGATGTTCTAGTGCTGCAAGACCTTGAGGTGACGACGGCATCTCTTTCGTGGTGGTGGGGAAAATATGCCCTAATGCGATATAGGAGGGGCGCAGGGATTTTGCCCGCGCCAGCTCTTGTTGGTCGTGGGTGGAAATCCCCAAACGCAGGCCCGCTTGCCGGATGGCGTTAAGATCGGCGATATCCAGATCTTCTTGCCCTAAATGAACGCCATAGGCTTGATGTTTGATTGCCAGCCGCCAGTAATCGTTAATGAACAGCCGGGCATTGTATTGACGGCCGAGTGCAATGGCGGACTGAATATCCTGCTCTACCTGTTCTTCGGGCTTATCTTTGATGCGCAGTTGCAAAGTCCTGACGCCAGCGCCCAATAATCGTTCAATCCACATCAGAGAGTCCACAACGGGATACAGCCCCAACCGATGTGCGGTTGGAGCAAATGATGGTGTGTCATGCAGTGTTTCACGCTGATTTTTCATTGGCGGTAGCCTCAGCACTGTGATACAGCTCGCTGCCACGGGTGCGGAACTCTTCAGACATCTGTTCCATTCCGGCTTCCTGTTCCAGTTTTGCCGCGTAATCACGTACGTCTTGTGTGATTTTCATTGAGCAGAATTTTGGCCCGCACATGGAGCAGAAATGGGCGACCTTGCCGGACTCCTGCGGTAAGGTTTCATCGTGATAAGCACGGGCGGTATCAGGGTCAAGCGCGAGGTTGAATTGATCTTCCCAACGGAATTCAAAACGTGCTTTCGACATAGCGTTATCACGGATCTGAGCACCCGGATGGCCTTTGGCAAGATCAGCCGCATGGGCTGCGATTTTGTAAGTAATCAGCCCTTGTTTGACATCTTCTTTATTGGGTAATCCGAGATGCTCTTTTGGCGTGACATAACACAGCATTGCACAACCAAACCAACCAATCATGGCAGCGCCAATGCCGGAGGTGAAATGGTCATAACCGGGGGCGATATCTGTCGTCAATGGCCCTAATGTGTAGAATGGGGCTTCGTGGCAATGCTCCAGTTCTTCCGTCATATTGCGGCGGATTAATTGCATCGGGATATGTCCCGGCCCTTCTATCATGACCTGAACATCGTACTCCCATGCGATTTTGGTCAGTTCACCCAAGATATGCAGTTCAGAAAATTGAGCTTCATCATTGGCGTCCTGAATGGAACCGGGGCGCAATCCGTCACCCAAAGAGAGGGAAACATCATAGGCGGCACAGATTTTACAAATTTCACGGAAATGCGTGTAGAGGAAATTTTCCTGATGATGGGAGAGGCACCATTTCGCCATAATCGAGCCACCACGGGAAACAATGCCTGTCAGACGCTTGGCGGTCATTGGCACGTAACGCAATAATACCCCTGCGTGAATGGTGAAGTAATCTACACCTTGTTCGGCTTGTTCCAGCAACGTATCGCGGAACATTTCCCATGTCAGGTTTTCCGCTATGCCATTGACTTTTTCCAGTGCCTGATAAATCGGTACCGTACCAATGGGAACCGGACTATTGCGTAGTATCCATTCACGGGTTTCATGGATGTAGCGTCCGGTAGAGAGATCCATCACCGTATCTGCACCCCAGCGGGTAGACCAAATCAGTTTTTCCACCTCTTCTTCAATGGATGAGGTGACAGAAGAGTTACCGATATTCGCATTAACCTTCACCAAAAAATTGCGGCCGATAATCATGGGTTCGGATTCGGGATGGTTAATATTGGCGGGGATAATCGCACGACCGGCAGCAACTTCCTGACGGACAAATTCTGGCGTGATGTTTTCCGGTAAGTTGGCACCGAAACTTTGCCCTGCATGTTGTTGGAGCAGGACTTCACTGCGAATACGCTCGCGTCCCATATTTTCGCGCAGTGCGATAAATTCCATTTCTGGCGTGATGATGCCCTGGCGTGCATAGTGCAATTGGGTAACGCGCTTGCCTGGTCTGGCTTTCAGTGGATGTGGGCGATGGTGAAAACGCAGGTGATCCAGCCCGGCATCGGCGAGACGTTGTTGCGTAAAATCAGAACTGAGAACGGACACAGGCTCTGTATCATCACGTTCGGCGATCCACGGCTGGCGGAGCTTGTGTAATCCCGTCTGCACATCCAGCACGGAAGTGGGGTCGCCATAAGGGCCGGAAGTGTCATAAACGGGTACGGGGTCGTTTTCCTCAAATTGAGGTTGCTCTTTTGTGCCGCCTGCCAGTGTGGGGGATAACTGAATTTCGCGCATCGGAACCTGAATATCCCGACGGGAACCTTCAAGATAAATGCGCTTTGAATTGGGAAAAGCAACGCCTTGAATGGAACTGATAAATGCCTGAGCTGCGTCTCGTTGCGCTTTACGCGGCCTTGCAGGGTGGGTTTTGGAGGAAATATCCGTAGCTGGAATAACGGAACCGGAAACAACGGCATTGGAAACAACGGTATTGTTGGACTTAGACATAGCAAATTCCTGACTGTGTTATCGCCTATCTCATTGCTGAACAGGCTTAAGTTGAGAAAATTGCTTGTCTGGAGCTCGCAGGGAGTAATGGTTGATGCTGATTGGTATTTGTACACGCTATTTGTATAGATGTACGCTGATACTAACAGCGGAGTGATTACTCTTGTTCCCTTCGCGGGTATTAGCCCGATCAGGTTCTGCGGATCCCGAATTAACGGTCTCAGCCTGTGTTTACTATGTATGACCCAAAGTAAACGCTAGGCACTCCGACAAGAAAAAAACACCCCAGAGTATAAAGGTGATTGTGAAAACTACAACCTAAAACTTGTACTTATTTACTTTTATTTGAATGGCTGGAATTTATATATTCAATGCAAACATATCATTCATTATTACGCTCTTTTTTATTAAACAAAAAAGACAGGAAATAAAAAACTCATTTCTCAAAACAGTTTTTTTGTGATCGAGTTCATGAAATGAAAATGATCATGATTTTGTCAAATCTGTTACCTTTTTTTTATTTTTACCTCATAATGTTACGAAAAAAACACCTTTTATGGATAAATATTAATCAGTTGCATAAGCTAATAATGTGCGAAATTTCAGAATATTATTCTTCAACGGCAATCATTTTAACTTTTTGCGCTGTTATTGCCGGATGCCATTTTTTATTTCACTTGATTTCGTTTGGTTTTCACTGATCTCTTACCTATCATTTTCCCTCATTATTATTTTCCATGAATTAAACGATATATTCCGACCCAACGCCTACTCAAATTATCGCAATATAGCGTATTAACGCCCTTAATTAACAATTTTGTCAGAGACAACGTGAGTTAGAATTAGGTTCAAATCTTGAGCCTGAATGTTATGGCCTGCGTTGCTATCAGGCAGGATAGCCTATTCCATAACGTTTCGGCATGACCTCAGGGAGACAGACTATGTCAGAGAAAAAGCACATCACAAAGCTGCAAGAAGGAAAAGCCCTGTTAGAACAGGGACAGGAGGAGATAACAAAACAGGCCAAGGATCTATTGTCGGGTGCAGGAGGTAACGCCAGCGACATCCTCAGCTCTGTGACAGTGCCCGATGGAGCAGGCAAAGCCGCCGATATGCTCAACTCTGTAACCGGAATAGCCGGTAAGGTCGGATTGCCCGGCGGTGCTGGCAAAGCTGCCGATATGCTCGGTTCTGTGTCTGGAATAGCCAGCAAGGTCGGGTCGCTCAGCGGCACAGGTAAAGCACTCGGTGGCCTCAGTGCCGACAATCTGATCAGCGGTGGTGGTTTTGCCGGCGGTGTGGGCAAGACATTAGGTGGTCTCAGTGCCTACAACCTGATCAGCAGTGGCGGCTTTATTGGCGGTGCAGGTAAATCACTCGGCGGCCTCGGTGCCGGCAGCCTGATCAGCGGTGGTGGCTTTACTGGTGATGCGGGCAAAGCCCTCGGTGGGCCGGGATTGGCAACCAAAGCCGCCGCAGGTCAGCTGGGGGCGGTGAAGGCACTGCAACAACTGGGCCAAAAACTGGGGCTGGGCGGCGGCGGCGCTGATCCCAGCGGCCTGCTGTTTACCCTGACGGCAGGCGGGTTGCCGGCACAGACCTTTGTCGTCACCGACTTCAGCCTGAGCGAACACTTCTCGCGCCCCTTTGCGCTGGAAGTGGGGCTGGCGAGCGCCGACTCCGCCATTGACTTCCCGCTGGTGCTTGACCGCACGGCGACGCTGACCATTCTGCAAAGCGGTGTCGAACAGCGCAGTGTCACCGGCATCGTCACCCGCTTTGAGCAGGGCAACACCGGCCTGCACCAGACCACCTACCGGATGAGTATCCGCCCCGACCTGTGGCGTACTACCCTGCGGCAGAACTCGCGTATCTTCCAGCAGCTCAATATCGCCGCCATCATCACCAAAATCCTCAAGGAGCACAGCATCCGCGACGTGGTGTTCAACCTGCGTCACCCGCACCCGGAGCGCGAATTCTGCGTGCAGTATCAGGAAAGCGACTTCGATTTCCTGCAACGGCTGACGGCAGAAGAGGGGATTTTCTACTTCTTCGAATGCAGTAACGGGCGCAACACGCTGGTGTTCGCTGACGACTGCGGTTCAGTGCCACCGGGCATCCGCCTGCCCTACCAGCCGGGTGAGGCCAGCACGCTGGGCGAACCGGCGGTCAGCAGCCTGACCAGCAGCGCAC
>NZ_LFCV01000032.1 GCF_001037465.1 Xenorhabdus khoisanae | reverse complement strand
CTGTTAGATTGGTCACAATTATAGTCTGGTAAATTTACAGTAATATACAAAAATAATTGAAACTACTTTTTATTTGTTGATGTCTCATTAATTGGTTAAACTCACCTATTAATGTAGTTTAGATATTATTAATACATCATAGAATAGCAGGGCATTTTATCCATGAATGATATTGACCACGATCGCCGAAAGTGGCTCGGCGTAAGCGTGGCCGCGCTAGGGTTGGGTTTATTACCTCAACCTGCTTTGGCCGCATTGACGACACCGCGTCCCCGAATTTTACGCTTTGATAATCTGCATACGGGAGAAACACTCAAAGCTGAATTCTTTGATGGTCGCCGTTATAACAAATCGGAATTAGCTCGTTTGAATTATTTATTCCGGGATTTCCGTCAGAATAAGATCAAAACTATTGATCCGAAATTGTTTGATCAAATTTATTTATTACAGATGCTGATGGGAACAAATAAATCTGTTCAACTCGTTTCTGGTTACCGTTCATTGACGACAAATAATATACTGCGCCAAGCTAGTGCTGGGGTCGCAAAACATAGTTATCATACGCGCGGGCAGGCAATGGATTTCCATATTGATGGTGTTCAATTAGCGCATATTCGTAAAGCGGCACTGAAAATGCGGGCAGGGGGAGTTGGGTTTTATCCAAAAAGTAATTTTATTCATATTGATACAGGCCCGGTCAGGACGTGGTAATCTTATTACTAAAAATGAGTCTTGATTGTGGAGCTAAACAATATAATGAAATACCACATTATCCCCGTCACGATGGCGATGCAGAATTGTACATTGCTTTGGTGTGAAGAAACTCAGGAAGCAGCGATTGTTGATCCGGGCGGCAATGCCGAGCAACTTATCGCCGAAATAGAGCGTCGTGAACTGAAACTCACACAAATTTTGCTGACACATGGTCATTACGATCATGTTGGTGCTACCGTTGAAGTTGCCAACCGTTTTGATGTACCTGTTTATGGGCCACATAAAGGGGATGCTTTTTGGATAGAAGGGTTGGAAATTCAGTGCCAAATGTTTGGTGTTGAGCCATGTCCATCTTTCACGCCTGATCGTTGGTTAGATGAAGGGGATACATTGCAAATTGGCAATGTTGAATTATCCGTTTTGCATTGTCCGGGGCATACACCAGGGCATATCATCCTTGCTAATCACGTGGATAAATTAATCTCAATGGGAGACGTGCTGTTTAAAGGGAGTATTGGTCGTACTGATTTCCCGGGTGGAAATTATGATGAACTGATTCAATCTATTAAAGAAAAAGTATTGCCGTTAGGCGATGATTACCAGTTCATTCCCGGTCATGGGCCGATGTCAACTTTAGAACACGAACGGAAAACCAATCCATTCTTGCAAGATTAATTGGAAATGTGCAAAGCATCACGTAAATATAAAAGCCGCTTTCTTTAGCGGCTTTTTTGGAATAGATATCAGATAGTTAGGTATAAATTAGAGCACTGCAACAATAGCTTCACACAGAGGAACCATGTTCTCCAGTGTCAAACCCGCTACATTGATACGACCAGAGCTAACCGCATAAACACCATATTCTTCACGCAGACGATCAACTTGTTCTTTAGTCAAGCCGCTGAATGAAAACATGCCGTTTTGAGCGATAATGAAGCTGAAATCTCGTTTCGCACCTTTTTCTTGTAAAGTGTTCACAAATAATTGACGCATGCGCTGAATGCGCTCGCGCATTGTTGCCAATTCCTGAACCCATTCTGCTTTCAGATCATCATTAGACAAAATTGTCGTAACAACGGAAGCACCGTGTGCTGGTGGGTTAGAGTAGTTGGTACGAACAATGGATTTCGCTTGGCTGAATGCTTTTTCTGCGGTATCGCTATCTGTTGCAACGATGGTGCAGGCACCAACACGCTCATTGTACAGACCAAAGTTTTTGGAATAAGAGCTGGCAACGATCAGTTCATTGTGGTTTTTGGTAAAGATACGCAGACCTTCTGCATCTTCATCCAATCCTTTAGCAAAACCTTGATACGCGAAATCAAACACCGGCAACCAACCATTTGCAGCAGATAAATCCGCCAGTTTTTGCCATTGTTCAGCAGTTGGATCAATACCAGTTGGGTTATGACAGCAACCGTGCAGTAAAACAACATCACCGGCTTGCGCTTCAGACAGACTTGCCAGCATGCCATCGAAATCCAAAGCATGTTTTTCTGCATTGTAATAGTTGTATTCGCGGATTTCTAAACCAGCACTGGAGAAAACACCTTTATGGTTTGGCCATGTTGGGTTGCTGATCCAAACACGCTTTGCATTGGTCTGTTTAGCAATAAAGTCAGCGGCAGTGCGCAGTGCGCCAGTTCCGCCTGGGCTTTGTACAGTACGGGCACGTTTGTCGGTTACGATAGGGCTGGTTTTACCGAATAGCAGTTCCTGAGTGACACGACCAAATTCAGGTAACCCGCTAATTGCCAGATAATTTTTGGTGGTTTCGTTTTCCAGCAGGAATTTTTCTGCTTTTTTAACGGTGGTCAGAACAGGGGTTTTACCGGTTTCGTCTTTGTAGACGCCGATACCTAAATTGATTTTGTTTTCACGTGGATCTGCTTTAAAGCTATCGGCTAAACCAAGAATAGGGTCGGCAGGCGCTGCTGTGATTTTTTCAAACATTTTTTTGATTCCAAGTCTCGGAGAGTTAAGCCCAAAGTAAGTTATACGCTGCTCAGGGTAACCTTAAGGAACCTATTTGCCAACCACTTGTAGCAAAAAGAATAAAATCTTGTGAAGTAGTTTACGGAGTAAAGAAAAAAGATAATAAAAACAGGGGAATAAAACGTAAAAAGCAGCGCCGGAGCGCTGCTTTTTCTGAGATAAATCGATTAGCGTTTCGCTAAATAATTCATCAACAGTAATTAGAACTGATAAGTCAGACCAACACCGAATACGTTACGAGCGTTTGTATCGCCGCCTTCGTTTTTGTCTAACAGGTTGATTTTGTAATCAACGTAGGTAGACAGGTTTTTGTTAAAGTAGTAGTAAGTACCTACAGAAACGTATTTAACCAGATCTGCGTTGAAACCTTTGGCACCGTCGTTACGTTTCAGATCCTTACCTTTGGATTGAACGTAAGCCAGAGACGGTTTCAGGCCTAAGTCAGAGAACAGATATTGTGCAGTCAGTTCAATGTTTTGAGTTTTATTAGCGATACCGTCAAAAGATTTCACTACGCCACGGTATTCATTGCCACCTTTACCTGGGGTCATGTTACGGGTTTCACCGTACATTGCTGCTAGGTATACGTTGTTAGCATCGTATTTAGCACCGATGTTCCATGCTTCAGCACGCTTACCGTGAGCATTAACATTTTTCCAATCATTGTTTCCACGATTAGAATTGGCGTAAGAACCACCAACAGTGATACCGTAACCTACGTTATAAGTGGTAGACAAACCGTAGCCATCACCGTTTGCTGTTTTTTGGTCGCGGTTCTTACCATTTTTGGTGCGTTCTTCGCTGTTTTGACCTTGGTATTGCACAGCAAAGTTCAGGCCATCAACCAGACCGAAGAAGTCAGTATTACGGTAAGTCAACAGACCAGTAGAACGGCCAGTCATGTAGTTGTCAGTGTGAGACATGGAGTCACCACCAAAGATTGGCAGTACGTCAGTCCATGCGTTAACGTCGTAGTTTACGCCGTAGTTACGGCCATAATCCAGTGAGCCGTAGTTAGCGAATTTCAAACCAGCGAAAGCCAGACGAGTTTTAGTCTCTTGCTTACCTTCTACGTCGTTAGCGTTCAGGTTGTATTCCCAACGACCGAAACCAGTCAGTTGGTCAGAGATCTGAGTTTCACCTTTGATGCCGATACGCGCATAAGAAGCATCACCATCTTCACCGCTTCTTTCGTCTGCGAGTTGATGACGAACGTCTACTTTACCGTACAGATCCAGTTTGTTGCCGTCTTTGTTAAAGATTTCAGCTGCGTTTGCTGTACCAGCAACCAGCAGAGCCGGGATTACCACTGCAAGAATATTGCGCTTCATTATTATTACCCTCATTGGTGTTATGCAGACACCTGCCACTGCCAGAAATAGAACACTAAAAAATTTTGGAACTATTTGTGGGTATCGAGTGTCTTATTAGTCGGCGA
The DNA here is from genome assembly GCF_001037465.1 of Xenorhabdus khoisanae. Classification (GTDB taxonomy): domain Bacteria; phylum Pseudomonadota; class Gammaproteobacteria; order Enterobacterales; family Enterobacteriaceae; genus Xenorhabdus; species Xenorhabdus khoisanae. The sequence goes on along the minus strand of NZ_LFCV01000032.1, from coordinate 41,291 downwards.
CCAGTGTTCCATTGGTAATGAATTTTATCTACCCTCAAAATGCTACAAAAGCGCAAAATCGGTAACAAAGTGCAAATAGGTGTTTCAAAATGTAAATGTCAGGGAACTTTTTTTGTGTGCTTTTTACTATAAAATAAAAAAAGCCAACTTTCGCTGGCTTTTCAGAGGATTGAATTGTGCTCGTTTATTGAGCTGATTCATTAGAAACTTGCGTTTCTCGGTGTCCGTGGGAATGGAATAACGTCACGAACGTTGGATACTCCAGTCACATAAGCGACCAAACGTTCGAAGCCCAAACCGAAACCAGCATGAGGAACGGTGCCATAACGGCGCAGATCACGATACCACCAATAATCTTCTTTATTCAGCCCCATTTCTTCCATACGCTGATCCAGCATATCCAGACGCTCTTCACGCTGAGAACCACCGATGATTTCACCAATGCCAGGAGCTAACACATCCATCGCTGCAACGGTTTTACCATCTTCGTTCAGGCGCATATAGAAGGATTTAATGTCTTTTGGATAGTTTTTCATGATCACTGGCGCTTCGAAGTGTTTCTCTGCCAAATAGCGCTCATGCTCTGATGCCAAATCCACGCCCCAGAAAACAGGGTTTTCAAATTTCTGGCCGCAATTTTCCAGAATTTCTATTGCATCGGTGTAATCCAATTGAACGAAATCTGAATCGACAAATTTCTCCAGACGAGTAATAACTTCGCTATCAACACGTTCTGCAAAGAAAGCCAAATCATCAGCACGTTCTTCCAGAGCAGCTCTGAAAACATATTTCAGCATATCTTCGGAAAGTTTGGCGATGTCATTCAGATCGGCAAACGCCACTTCGGGTTCAACCATCCAAAATTCTGCCAAGTGACGACTGGTATTGGAGTTTTCTGCGCGGAAAGTTGGTCCAAAAGTATAAACTTTGCTCAGCGCGCAAGCATAAGCTTCACCGTTTAACTGACCAGATACGGTCAGGAAAGCTTCGCGACCGAAGAAATCCTGGCTGAAATCCACTTCGCCTTTATCTGTGCGTGGCAAGTTTTGCAGATCCAACGTGGAAACGCGGAACATCTCGCCGGCACCTTCAGTATCTGATGCAGTGATCAACGGAGATGATACCCAGAAAAAGCCTTTTTCATGGAAAAAGCGGTGCAGGGCTTGTGCCAGTGTATGACGAACACGAGCAACTGCGCCGATCAAATTGGTGCGCGGACGAAGATGAGCAACTTCACGCAGGTATTCGATACTGTGGCGTTTGGCTGCCATTGGATAGGTATCAGGATCATCAACCATGCCAACGATAACAACTTTAGTTGCCTGCAATTCAAAAGATTGACCTTTACCTTGGGATTCAACCACTGTTCCTGTCACTTCTACAGAACAGCCTGTGGTTAAATGCAGAACTTCATCCTGATAATTAGGTAAATTATTATTAACGACAGCCTGTAATGGATTAAAGCAGGAACCGTCATAGACGGCGAGGAACGAGATACCAGCTTTAGAATCTCTCCTTGTACGTATCCAACCGCGAACGGTGACTTCGCTGTCAACCGGAACACGGCCTTGCAGTACATCGACTACAGGCGCTACGCTCATAAATTTCTCTCTTCTTTTATTAGTGAATTAGATAACTAGATAGATTTACCATAAATGCCCCATCTTCAGGGGCAGATCTTCTATCTTACTTGTCATCTCTCAGGAAACAAGAAGAAATTTCGCGTCTTAGCGAGGAAATAAGGGGAAAAGTTGTTTTTTACTTGCGTAACCAGCATAGAGCTGGTTACGCAAGGAACAATCAGCCAGATTATACTGCTTTTTCTATATAAGGAATGTCGAACGCCCGGCGTAATCTATCGACAAATTCATCATCTTCACAGATGGTTTTTCCGGGGCTATCGGAGAGTTTCGCTACCGGTTTGCCATTACACTCGACGAGCTTGATAACAATATTCAGTGGCTTTACACCTGGAATATTGCAGGTCAGTCGTGTACCAATACCGAAAATGACATTGATTCTCTTATGGAAATGGCAATATAGCGCTAATGCTTTTTGCAAATCCAGACTGTCAGAGAATACCAGTGTTTTCGTCATTGGATCGATTCCTAGTGACTGGTAGTGTGCTATGGCTTTTTCACCCCATTCAATAGGATCACCGGAATCATGACGCAGGCCTTGGTAAGCTGTCGCCAAGGGTTTGTCAAAGTCCCGCAGGAAAGCGTCCATAGTGATACAATCTGTCAGAGCGATACCTAGCTGATTTGGATACTCATTCAGCCATGTTTGTAGCGCAGCTCGCTGACTATTAGCCAGTTCAGGGCTAATCTGCTGATGAGCCTGAAACCATTCATGAGCTTGTGTACCAAGCGGAGGAAGATCAAGCTGCTCTGCCAGTTGATAGTTACTGGTTCCGGTTAAATAAGGGAAGCTATTTTTCAGCTCATTGATAATGGCATACTGTACTTCGTGTGAAAAACGGCGACGAGTGCCAAAATCCATTAACTTAAAGCCGGACAGATCAATATGTTCTTCTTTCGCATCTTTGTGGAACAGCTCAATCAGTTTTCTGAGCTGAATAACCGCATCTTCTGGTTTTATTTCAGGTGAGCGATGGCGATGAACTAATTCGCTGATGAGGGCAAGTAAAGGCACTTCCCACAGGATAACTTCGTGCCATGGGCCGGAAATGCGGATAGCCAATTGCCCTTTATGGGTAACAGAAACGTCTACTTGTTTAGGGTTAAAGCGGAATGTCTTGAACCAGTTCAGGTAATCCTCTTTAAAGAACGGGAGCCGAGAGAGATAATCGAATTCGCGTTCTGTTAATCTTAAATCAGCCATCATATTAATTTGATGGCGCAACGCCTCGGCGTATTCTCCGAGCAGCTCATCACCACGGCAACGAAATTCTGCAACAACAGGAATATTGTTGTAATGGTGGTACACTGCTTGCTGCATATGAAATTTATAAGCATCTGTATCAAGCAGTGATTTGATAATCGGGGTAGCGTCTAAAGTCATGGCGCGTCAGGCATCCTCGCGGAGCATATTCGTGTCTGCTAAATCGATAAAGTCGGGAGAGTATACCGTGATTATTGGGTTAATGAAGCTATGTAGCTGCATATATTTTCCCGAATCTAAAGATTAAGGTTAATCCATTTATAGATAATATCATGTTAAATGAGATATGAGATGACAATTCGCACGAAAGTACTAATATGCTGACTACATCATTTATACCTTTATTTAATAAGTTATTAACATTCAGAAAAAGAGACTTATTGATTGAAAGGATGGTTTCTCTATGGCAGCGTTAGCGATTGGAAAGTTTCTATGGAAACACAATATGCCAGGCGCCTTGTAGCTAAAGTTATGCAGATGTTATCAAATATGCCTGTTAAAAAATAATGGAAAAGGTTCCCTATGACACAACAGCGACTCGTAAAACACCGTCTGGATTACAGAAAACCAGATTATACAATTACCGACATTGATCTCGATTTTGAGTTGAATACAGATAAAACCACGGTAACGGCAATCAGTCAGGTAAAACGTCTGGCTAATGATATTACTCCATTGATTCTGGATGGAGAAAATCTCACGTTAAAAAGTATCTACATAGATGATAAAGCGTGGGAACATTATCAGGAACAGGATGGTAAGCTGTTGATTGAGCAGCTACCAGCCCAGTTTACCTTGAAGATTGTGAATGAAATTAGCCCATCAGCAAATACAGCACTTGAAGGCTTATATGTCTCCGGAGATGCCTTGTGCACCCAATGTGAGGCCGAAGGATTCCGTCACATCACTTATTATTTGGATCGTCCAGATGTTCTGGCTTGCTTTACTACGCGCATTACCGCTGATAAAGCCAAATACCCCTTCTTGCTTTCCAATGGTAACCGCATTGAACAGGGAGAATTGGATGATGGGCGCCATTGGGTGAAATGGCAGGACCCATTCCCAAAACCGGCTTATCTATTTGCGCTGGTGGCAGGTGATTTTGATGTCCTGCGGGACACATTTGTAACCCGTAGTGGCCGTGAAGTTGCACTGGAACTGTTTGTCGACCGGGGTAATTTAGATCGTGCTGACTGGGCCATGACATCGCTGAAAAATTCGATGAAGTGGGATGAAACCCGCTTTGGTTTGGAGTACGACCTTGATATCTATATGATCGTTGCCGTTGATTTCTTCAATATGGGCGCGATGGAAAACAAGGGGCTGAACATCTTCAACTCCAAATATGTTCTGGCAAAAACGGAAACCGCAACTGACAAAGATTACCTTGCCATTGAAGCCGTCATTGGACATGAATATTTCCATAACTGGACAGGAAACCGCATTACATGCCGTGACTGGTTCCAGTTAAGCCTGAAAGAAGGGCTGACCGTATTCCGTGATCAGGAATTCAGTTCTGATTTGGGTTCTCGTTCGGTTAACCGTATCAATAACGTGCGTGTTATGCGTGCTGCACAGTTCGCTGAAGATGCCAGCCCGATGGCTCATCCTATCCGTCCCGATCAGGTGATGGAAATGAATAACTTCTATACGTTGACCGTTTATGAAAAAGGTTCGGAAGTGATTCGGATGATCCACACTTTGTTGGGTGAAGAACAATTTCAGGCGGGTATGCAGCTTTATATCCACCGTCATGATGGTAGCGCTGCAACCTGTGATGATTTTGTTCAGGCAATGGAAGATGCGTCAAACGTTGATCTGACACTCTTCCGCCGCTGGTACAGCCAATCAGGAACACCTGTGCTGACTGTCCGCGACGAATACGATGCAGAAAAACAGCAATATGTTTTGCACGTCAGTCAAATGACGCCACCAACGCTGGATCAGAAAGAAAAATTGCCACTGCACATTCCTCTGGACATCGAGCTTTATGATGAACAAGGAAGAATAATCCCGCTGCGTCGTGATGGTCAGCCTGTGCATCATGTTCTGAATGTCATTCATGCAGAACAATCATTTGTATTTGATGATGTTTCATCGTGTCCTGTTCCTTCTTTACTGCGTGAATTCTCTGCACCAGTAAAATTGGATTATCCATATAGTGATGAGCAACTTTCATTCTTGATGAAACATGCACGTAACGAATTCTCTCGTTGGGATGCGGCGCAGGCACTGCTAACCAATTATGTAAAGCTGAATGTTGTCCGAAATCAAAAATCTCAGGCACTGGAATTGCCAATGCATGTCATTGACGCTTTCCGTGCGGTATTGCTGGATAAAGAGATCGATCCGGCATTAGCTGCATTGATCCTGACTTTGCCGTCTGAAAATGAAATAGCAGAACTGTTTACGGTTGTCGATCCTAAAGCCATCCATGATGTCATTGGTGCAATGACGAAGGCGCTGGCTAATGAAATGGCAGATGAATTTACTGCGGTTTATCACAGCCTTCATACAGGGGCATACCGTGTGGATCATCAGGATATTGCGAAACGTGATTTACGTAATACCTGTCTCTACTATTTGGCCTTTATTGATAACAAAGAGCTGGCTGATAAATTAGTGGCAGCACAATATTATCAGGCTGATAACATGACTGACAGTATCGCTGCCTTGTCTGCGGCAGTATCTGCTGAATTGCCTTGCAGTTATCAATTAATGGATGAATTTGATCAACGTTGGCATCAGAATGGTTTGGTCATGGATAAATGGTTCAGACTGCAAGCAACCAACCCGGCCTTTGATGCGCTTGATCAAGTACGTGGCTTGATGAAGCATCGTTCTTTCAGTTTGAGCAATCCAAACCGTGTTTATTCACTGTTGAGAACATTCTTTATCAGTAATCCTGTGGCTTTCCATGCTGAAGATGGCAGTGGTTATCAGTTCCTGGTGGAAGTGTTGACTGATCTGAACAGCCGAAACCCTCAAGTAGCATCAAGTTTGATTAATCCATTGATTCGTCTGAAACGTTACGATGAGAAACGTCAGGTCCTGATGCGTGCGGCACTGGAACAGTTGAAAGAACTGGAAAACTTGTCCGGTGATTTGTTCGAAAAAATTACCAAGGCACTTGAAAGTTAATATGTGATATATCCTCCGGTGATAGCCGGAGGATATTGACCTGAACTTCTTCAGTATCTCCCATACCAATCGTCGGGCAAATCCGGAATATTGAGTGTATAGAAAATTTCATTCCAATAAGCCCAAATAATTCTGTAAAATAATTTCACTAAAACAAGCCCACTAAAACAAGCCCACTAAAACAAGTCCACCAAAATAATTGACTCAGATAAAAGAGAAGGAATGATCGGCTTTTGCCGATAAAGAGAAGGCTTTTTTGTTTATGCAGATAATGGTAAATTAGCGGTCTTTGCCAGTCACGATAAAGCAGCAATCATATATGTATGGGATTGTGCATAACCCAAAATATATAATTGACAATTCCTGTATAAAAAACAATAGGTTAATCTAAATGTGTTATTCTCTGGTACGGAAGGCATTGTTCCAGCTTGATCCTGAACAAGCACATGAGCTTACTTTCCGTCAGCTCAAGCGCGTCACCGGTACTCCTTTCGAATTCCTTATTCGCCAATCAGTTGCTACTAAGCCCGTTACTTGTATGGGGCTGTCGTTCAAAAATCCATTAGGTCTCGCTGCTGGTCTTGATAAAAATGGTGATTGCATTGATTCCTTTGGTGCAATGGGCTTCGGTTTTGTTGAAATTGGCACAGTGACTCCACGCCCACAAGCGGGGAATGATAAACCAAGATTATTCCGTGTAGTCGAGGCAGAAGGGATCATCAATCGGATGGGGTTTAATAACCTTGGTGTGGATAATCTGGTTGAGAATGTTAAACGAGCAAAATACGACGGGATTATCGGGATCAATATTGGCAAAAATAAAGATACACCAGTAGAGAATGGAAAAGACGATTATTTAATTTGCATGGATAAGGTTTATCCGCATGCAGGTTATATCACTATCAATATTTCTTCTCCCAATACCCCCGGCCTGAGAACCTTGCAATATGGGGAAGCGCTGGACGATCTCTTATCTGCGATTAAAAATAAGCAAGGAGAGCTTCAACAGAAGTTCCAAAAATATGTGCCTGTTGCTGTAAAAATTTCTCCAGATCTTTCAGAAGAGGAATTAATTAAAATCGCTGATAGTTTAATGCGTTATCAGATTGATGGTGTTATTGCAACTAATACGACATTGGATAGAAAGATTATTGAAGGATTGAACCACTGTCAACAAGCGGGCGGATTAAGCGGGCGTCCTGTTCAATTACGTAGTACAGAGATTATTCGACGCCTTTCTCAAGAATTAAAAGGTGAAATACCGATTATTGGTGTTGGTGGAATTGATTCGCTTGTTGCTGCCAGAGAAAAAATGGAAGCGGGTGCTTCGTTGATTCAAATATATTCTGGTTTTATCTATAAAGGGCCAAAACTCATCAAAGATATAGTTAATCATATCTGAATATTTGCCGCAATTCGGGGTTGGGGGTTTATTTCTTCCCCCAACTCGTCTATATTTTGTCTAGCAGCTTAAATCCTTATTATTTCTTTTGAATTTTTATTTCAGTAGTGATGTTTATTTTTAACCAAAAAAGCTATTGTGAGTATAAAGGGTAATCAATGAAAATTAGACCTGATGATCAGTGGCGCTGGTATTTCGATCATGAACATAGTCGTGTCATGCTCGATCTTGCTAATGGCATGGTTTTTCGTTCTCATTTCCCTGCCAAAATGTTGACCGACTATGCAATGACAATGAAAGAAATGTCTTTCTCTGTCGACGATGCTGCGTTTTATTATGCTTTCGAAGAACATTCGCGTCGTATTAATATTGCACCAGCGCTCAGAACTGAATTAGCCCTGAATGGCGTGGTGGCATTCCGCTTTATGAAACCACAAATGCCCAGAAGCTGGCATTTTTCCCCTTTTTCTTTAGTAGAAAAACCTGAACATGGTGAAATTGTTCAACTTCGTTTGCAGGATAGTGATACTGAAGCACTTTTTATGGTGGTGGAAGTCGGTGACAATGCGAGTTTATGTTTATTAGCGCAGCAAAAATTGGAACTGAATGATCGTGTGATGAGTTTTTGTGATGCTATTAAGGTAATGAACGATCGCTTGCTACCTTATATCGAATTAACTCAGGTGTCGGTATATGACAGGGCGATTTAATTTCATTCAATTGTTGAATGTATAACTCAATTAATCATACCTGAACAGGTATATTTATAATGTCATTTACCTGAATGATTTTGCTTCCGGAAAGTTTTCCCATCTGAAGTTTTAAAATAAAAATATAATTAAAATTAGTAAGATAGGGATAAAAAGTCAGACAGATGATTTTATTCATACTGCCTGATCTAGCTATTATCACTATATATTATTAATGATTAGTTTAATTCAATCACTAAATCACTTTTGGGAATACAACTACATGCCAGAATTTTTCCATTGTCTTTGATGGATGTTGATTTTAATGGCTGTACATCCCCTTCAAGCAGGGATAGCTTACAAGAACCACAAATGCCAGCACGACATGAATAAGGAACTCTAATACCTTGGTTTTCGAGCTGCTCTAGAATTATTTGTTGATTGTTTCCAATAAAACGCTGCCCATTGAATTCAATAGAAATAGATTGTTCAGCAATTTTCTGTATATTTAAATCATTCGCTTGCTCACCGCTGCCATATTCACGCGGGGTTTTCTTTTCCAAAATGGTGACACGATCGCCAACGCGAATAATGCCGCTATTACGGGCAATGGCATTCTGCCCAAAATCGACAGCTCCATTTTCTTTGGCAGTTCTAAAAGACTGTAATGTTGCCAGTGGCTCACCTTTAGGATTTTTACGACCTTTTTCAGGGCTGACAGTTGTCAAAATACAACGGCTGCACGGTTTGGGAAGGTCGAAAATAACATCGCCAATTTGGATGACTTTCCAGCTATCTTCTTCAAAGGGCGCAGCCCCTGTGACAATCATATTGGCACGAAACTGCTCTATTTTAATACTTGCGGGACAGCGTTGTTGTAAAGCATGGAAAGAGGCTTCATTGATCATTAAATAGGGGTAACCATCCGCGAATGATAAAGCAATATCCGGGAATTTTTTGACTCTTCGGGTGAGTTCCTCACTTAGCCAGCGGAGTTGCACAGGGGTATCAAAAAAACCACTTAACCAAGTGTTGATAAGATCCGGGGCAACTAAAGCAGTAAAATGAGTCCCCCAGACTTCGGTGGGTAAACGCTCTTCTTTAAAATCAGTATAAAGTACAGTTGCACTTTCTCCGTTTGGTGCCTGTAGATAGAGACCGTTATGGAGCATCGTTGGCGTAAACAACAACAGTTGTGGATATTGGCGGCCAGTAATAAAAGTACCGTCTGTTGTGGTTATCATAAAGTTGCGATCAAACGTAAGGCCACTTTCATTGACGAGGGAATGTGAAAGTTGCAATCCACGCATAGACTTGACGGGATAAGTATAGAGGCGCGACAAAGTTATCATCCATTATCTCCAGAGCATTTTTATTTTTTAATTGAATAAGCAACTTTATGACATGTCGTCGGTATTGGCTATAATGTGCCACAATTTTTTGTATTGAACTTTTGTGGTGATTAATAAAATGAACGCTCTCTTTGCCAGCACGGCACGTGGACTGGAAGAACTGTTAAAAAACGAACTGGAAATGCTGGGAGCGCAATCCTGCAAGATTGCCCAAGGCGGGGTTCATTTTCAGGGTGATGATCGGGTGATGTATAAAAGCCTGCTGTGGAGCAGGCTGGCATCTCGTATCATGATGCCGCTCAATGAGTTCAAGGTTTATAGTGACTTAGATCTGTACCTTGGTGTCCAATCCATTGATTGGAGTGAAATTTTCTCGGTCGATAGCACGTTTTCTGTGCATTTCAGCGGCACGAATGAAGAAATCAGAAATACACAATATGGCGCATTGAAAGTCAAAGATGCCATTGTTGACAGTTTTGTACGTAAAATAAAGCAGCGTCCTGATGTTGCAAAACAACAACCTGATGTCCGTGTCAATGTCTTCTTGAATAAAGAAAAAGCGACGGTTTCACTTGACCTCAGTGGAGACAGTTTGCATATCCGTGGTTATCGTGATCTGGCAGGGCAAGCGCCACTGAAAGAAAATCTTGCGGCAGCAATTATTTTGCGTTCTGGCTGGAATGTAGGAACGCCAATGATTGATCCAATGTGTGGTTCAGGCACATTGTTAATAGAAGCCGCTATGCTGGCGGCAGATTGTGCACCAGGTTTACATCGCAAATATTGGGGATTCACCTCATGGCTGAAATTCGATGAAACTATCTGGCGTGAAGTGACCACAGAAGCACAAGTACGTTTCCGTAAAGGGTTACAGGAAACCACTTCCCGCTTTTTCGGAACAGATATTGATCGCCGCGTCATGGATATGGCTCGTTCAAATGCGCGCAGGGCAGGAGTATCCCAACTGATCCAGTTCCAACAGGGGGATGCCAGCAAGCTGGAAAATCCATTGCCGGAAGGGGTTACGGGAACGGTACTGAGCAACCCGCCTTATGGTGAACGTCTTGAAAGTGAGCCTGCGTTGATTGCACTGCATAGTGTATTTGGCCGCGTAATGAAAAGCCGCTTCCCCGGCTGGCGCTTATCATTATTCAGTGCTTCGCCAGAACTGTTGAGCTGCTTGCAATTACGTGCAGAACGAGAGTTCAAGGCGAAAAATGGCCCGCTGGATTGTATCCAGAAGAATTATCAATTGTCGGATAAACCACAGTCTTTGGATGTTGGTATTGCTGAGGATTACGCAAACCGTTTGCGTAAAAATGAGAAAAAACTCAGTAAATGGGCCAAACAGCAAGGTATTGATTGCTATCGGTTATATGATGCAGATTTACCGGAATACAATGTTGCAGTTGATCGCTATGCGGATAAAGTCATTGTTCAGGAGTATGCGCCCCCGAAATCTGTGGATGCGAATAAAGCACGCCAACGTTTATTTGATGTTATCAGTGCAACAATGAATGTACTTGGTTTGTCATCCAGCCAACTGATCCTGAAAACTCGTCAACGTCAGAAAGGCAGTAGCCAATATGAAAAGATGGCCGAAAAGAAAGAGTTCTTTTTGGTTAATGAATATGGGGCGAAATTCTGGGTTAACTTGACTGATTATCTGGATACGGGCTTATTCCTTGATCACCGCATTGCCCGCCGAAAATTAGGGGAAATGAGCCAAGATAAAGATTTCCTCAATTTATTTGCTTATACCGGTTCGGCGACGGTTCACGCAGGATTGGGCGGAGCTCGTTCGACAACCACCGTAGATATGTCCCGTACTTATCTTGAATGGGCAGAGAAAAATTTACAGGCAAATGGCTTAGCCGGACGTCAGCATCGTTTAATTCAGGCTGATTGTTTGGGATGGTTGGCACAAACGCGTGAACAATTCGATTTGATCTTTATTGACCCTCCAACATTCTCCAACTCCAAACGAATGGAAGATACTTTTGATGTTCAGCGTGATCACATTACATTAATGCAGCAATTAAAACGCCTGTTACGTCGTGGTGGGACTTTGATGTTTTCCAATAATAAGCGGGGCTTCAAAATGGATTTTGCTGAATTGGAAAAATTAGGGTTGGTTGCAGAAGAAATAACAGAAAAAACGTTATCTCAGGATTTTGCCCGTAACCGTCAGATTCATAATTGCTGGTTGCTACGTCACGCTGGCGAGGAAAAATAATATTATGTCATTGATTAGTTTATCTGGTGCCTGGTTGTCTTTTAGTGATGCACCGTTGTTGGATAATGCTGAACTGCATATAGAAGAAAATGAAAGAGTGTGTCTGGTCGGGCGTAATGGCGCGGGAAAATCGACACTGTTACGCGTGCTGGCAAAAGAGCAACCTTTGGATGACGGGTTGGTTATTTATGAGCAGGATTTGATTGTCGCCCGCTTACAGCAAGATCCTCCCCGCGATGTAGAAGGCACGGTATTTGATTTTGTTTCCGAAGGGGTAAAAGAGCAGGCCGAATGTATTAAAGCGTTCCACCATACTTCGCGCTTGGTGGAAACCGATCCGAGCGAAAAGAACCTCAATCGCCTTGCAGAATTACAGGAAGTGCTGGATATTCAAGGTCTTTGGTCACTGGATAGCCGGATTAGCGATGTATTGAAACAATTGTCCTTACCCGCAGACGCGAAATTATCTTCACTGTCCGGTGGTTGGTTGCGCAAGGCGGCATTGGGCAGGGCGTTGGTTTGTGCGCCAAGAGTGTTATTTCTGGATGAACCGACCAACCACCTTGATATTGACACGATCGAATGGTTGGAGAATTTTCTGAAAGATTTCAACGGAAGTCTTGTTTTCATTTCCCATGATCGGTCATTCATTCGCAATATGGCGACACGTATTATCGATCTGGATCGTGGAAAATTGACATCATGGCCAGGAAATTACGATAAGTATCTTGAAGGCAAAGAAGAGGCATTGCGGGTTGAAGAATTGCAAAATGCCGAATTTGACAAAAAACTGGCGCAGGAAGAAGTTTGGATCCGCCAGGGTATTAAAGCCCGACGTACCCGTAATGAAGGCCGTGTAAGAGCATTGAAAGCGTTGCGTGTAGAGCATTCTGAACGCCGCAATGTTATGGGCGCCGCGAAAATGCAGGTCGGGGAAGCAACACGTTCCGGTAAGATCGTGTTTGAAATGGAAAATGTAAATTACCAGATTGGTGATAAAACATTAGTTAAAAATTTCTCGGCTCAGGTTCAACGTGGCGACAAGATTGCGTTAGTGGGGCCAAACGGCTGTGGTAAAACCACGCTATTGAAACTGATGTTAGGCAATTTGTCAGCAGACAGTGGGCGCATGCATTGCGGTACAAAACTTGAAGTCGCTTATTTTGATCAGCATCGTGCAGCGTTAGACCCTGATAAAACCGTTATGGATAACCTTGCTGAAGGCAAACAGGAAGTGATGGTTAACGGGCGCTCCCGCCATGTACTGGGCTATTTACAGGATTTCCTTTTCCATCCCAAACGAGCCATGACACCTGTACGGGCACTTTCCGGCGGTGAACGCAACCGTCTGTTGTTGGCGCGTCTGTTCCTGAAACCAAGCAACTTACTTATTCTTGATGAACCAACCAATGACCTTGATGTTGAAACATTGGAACTACTCGAAGAAATGGTTGATGGTTATACCGGAACTGTGATTCTGGTAAGCCATGATCGTCAATTTGTTGATAACTCAGTCACTGAATGCTGGATTTTTGAAGGTGACGGTGAAATCAACAATTATGTGGGAGGTTATTACGATGCTCAACAACAACGAGAGCAGCGTATTTCCTTGCGCCAGATCGCAGAGAAAAAGGTCAGTGTTGAAACTAAGGTTGTAAAACCGAAAGATACCCCGAAAAAGACCAACAATAAGTTAAGCTATCATTTACGGCGTGAGTTAGAACAACTACCATCATTATTAGAAAAGTTAGAAGAAGAAATAGAGAAACTGCAATCTCAGGTCAGTGACGCTGAATTCTTCAACCAATCACATGAAATTACACAAAATGTTCTGAATGGATTGGCAAATAAAGAACAAGAATTGGAAAAAGCTTTTGATCGTTGGCAGGAATTGGAAATGATGAAAAATGGATGATAGCTGCTACATAAAAAAACCATGTAGGCTTTGCTAAAGGAGAAATACTTTGTGTTCCAATAACCATCAGTATGACAAGCTGGTTCTTTGTCCCCAGTGTGACATGCTGGTGGCTGTGCCTGATTTGGAACAAGGGAAAAAAGCGGTTTGCCCTCGGTGTAGTACTTTGCTGACAGCAAAGTGGAAAGAGCCACGCAATCAGCCAACAGGTTATGCAATAAGTGCATTAATGATGCTCTTGCTTGCATGCCTGTTTCCTTTTGTCAGCATGAGTGTCGCGGGGATTGTCAGTGAAATCACACTGACTCAGATCCCCAAGGTAATGTATAGTGAAGACTATTCAAGCATGGCGGTGTTTTTCCTGATCTTTGTTCAGCTTGTGCCGGCATTCTGCATGGTTGCCATTATTCTCTTATGCCAACACGTCAGGATGGCGCGCCGTTTGAAAATAGAACTGGCGCGTATCCTGTTTAAGATGAAAACATGGTGCATGGCAGAAATTTTCCTTGCGGGAGTGCTGGTGAGCTTTGTTAAGCTCATGGCATATGGCGAAGTTAATATTGGTTTGAGTTTCCTGCCTTATTGCCTTTTTTGCTTGTTTCAGGTCAGGGCTTTTCAATGCCTTGACAGGCATTGGTTTTGGAATGAAATAGAACCAGCTCCTGCAATTTGCCAACCTTTACAGGCTGGGAAACCTGGCCTGGTGCAAGGGATCAGACTGTGTCAATGTTGTACCGCTATTTTACCTGCTCAGCAATCCGAATGCCCGCGTTGTCACACAAAAGGGCATGCCCGTCGTCGCCATAGCCTTCAGTACACAATGGCGTTACTGATTACATCAGTCATACTTTATATTCCGGCGAATGTTCTGCCAATTATGGTGACTCAGGCATTGGGCAGCCACATCAACTCCAACATTCTGGAAGGGATTATTTTACTTTGGAGTTCGGGTTCTTATCCTGTTGCACTAGTCATTTTTATTGCCAGCATCATGGTGCCTTTATTGAAAATGCTGGCCATTAGTTGGCTATGCTGGGATGCAAAAAGCCAAAGTAGCCATGATTCTGAAACAATGCACTTTATTTATGAAATGGTGGAATTTGTTGGTCGTTGGTCCATGATTGATGTGTTCGTTATTGCCGTATTATCGGCACTGGTTCGCATGGGGCAGCTAATGAGTATCTATCCTGCTACAGGGGCAGTGCTGTTTGCTCTGGTTGTTATCCTGACGATGTTTGCGTCAATGACATTCGATCCACGTTTAACTTGGGATAAAGCCAATAGTAAATTTGCTTTACATGACAATGAGGAGTCGTAAGGTGACGGATAAAGAAGAAGATCAGGCTCAGGCCAGAATCAGCAAACTCAAGAGTTGGTCACCTGTATGGATAGTACCAATTATCACTGTGCTTATCGGCGCTTGGATACTGTTTTACCATTTCAGCCATCAAGGGCCTGAAGTGATATTGATTACATCTAACGCAGAAGGCATTGAGGCGGGAAAAACGAAAATTAAAAGCCGCAGTGTGGACGTTGGTGTCGTCGAAAAAGTTTCATTAAGCGATAATTTGGGGCAGGTGATCATTAAAGCTCGCTTGAATGATGGTATGGAGCGGCTTTTACACAAAGATACTGCATTTTGGGTTGTAAAACCTCAGATTGGGCGTGAAGGTGTTTCTGGCCTGAGTACATTGCTGTCAGGCGTATTTATTGAATTACAACCTGGTACACAAGGCGGTGAGGAAAAAAAATTCTCACTGCTTGATTCACCGCCACTTGCTTCCCCTGATGCAAAAGGGATTCGTATTATACTGACAAGTGAAAAAGCAGGGCGGCTCTCTCCCGGTGATCCGGTGTTATTTAGGGGATATCGTGTAGGCTCAGTTGAAGCTGGTACTTTTGATCCAATATCTCGGTTAGTTCGCTATCAAATTTTTGTTAATGCACCTTATGACGGTTTATTGACAACCAATGTCAGGTTTTGGAAAGACAGCGGCGTAGCATTTGATATGTCGTCACAAGGTATACGGGTTGACGTTGCCTCATTATCAACGCTGTTTGGCGGTGGTGTCAGTTTTGATGTGCCGGAGGGTTGGGGATTGGGCAATCCTGTCAAAGAAAAAGAAGTCTTTAAACTTTATGACAATGAGAAAAATATCCAAAACTCACTTTATACAGAACATAAAGGCTTTTTATTATTTTTCTCTGACTCAGTGCGTGGTTTACAGTCGGGAGCGCCTGTTGAGTTTCGTGGTATCCGAGTGGGAACAGTAGTAAAAGTTCCTTTTTATACCGAGAGTATCAAACAGCGTGTCGATAGTGATTTTCGTATTCCTGTATTGATTCACATAGAGCCGGGGCGCTTCAAGAAAGAGCTGGGAGATGGGTTCGATACGGACAAAGAACTGAAAGAAATTATTGAGCGAGGTCTGAGAGCCTCCTTGAAATCGGGCAATTTATTGACAGGAGCGCTGTTTATTGACCTGAATTTTTTTCCTGATGAAAAAGACTGGAAAAATCCACATAAAGTTTCTGGTTATGACGTTCTGCCTACAGTAAGCGGTGGTTTGGCACAAATTCAACAAAAAGTCATTACGGCGCTGGATAAGATCAATAACATGCCAATTGAACCGGTATTTATTCAGGCAACGCGAACACTCGAAGAAAGCCAGAAAACTATTAAAACTGCACAAAAGACAATGGACGAATTAAACCGCATTCTTGCGAGTAAAGAAACTCAGGGGCTTCCTAAAGATATCCAAAATACGCTGAATGAGTTAAATCGTAGTATGCAGGGCATTCAGCCTGGTTCTCCGGCTTATAACAAGTTGGTTGACAATATGCAGCGGCTGGATCAAGTAATGCGGGAATTGCAGCCTGTCTTGAAAATACTGAATAATAAGAGCAATGCATTGGTATTTGAAGCGGAAGCGATAAAAGATCCTGAACCTAAAAAGGCACCTAAGTAATGAAAAAATTGATTCCAAAATTGGCATTTTTTATCTCTGTCAGTGTTTTTGTTGTTGGAAGCCTGTTTATTTCAGGATGCAGCGGTAGTCAGCCACAAAAAACGTATTATCAACTGCCGGTTTTAGCTGAGACATCATCGGAAAAACCAGTATCTTCGGGAAACTTAGCATCACAGGAGAGCAAACTGGGGGCTAAACATGAACGGCAACTATGGATAAAAGATGTTAATCTCTCTGACTACCTTGCTGCACCTGGAATTGCGTATCAAACTGGCAAGGTCAGCTATATCAACGCATCAAATCATTTGTGGGCCAGCCCATTACAGCAGCAGTTAAAGCAAATTCTGATTTCTGAACTGAGCGCGGCATTCCCGCATCGTTTGGTTTCTGGACAAGAACTGGAAAAAGATGCAGATGCGTTAGATATCACAATAACTGCTTTTCATGGGCGATATGATGGGCGGGTATTGATTGAGGGATACTGGATATTGTCTAACCCGGATAATGTAACTAAACGACCGTTCAGTCTCGAATTGAAACAGGAAAAAGATGGTTATTCTGAATTAGTGCTTACATTAGCAAAAGGTTACAACCAGTTGACTAAATCCATTGCCAGGCAGATAGCTTCTCAACGCTAACTGACTAACTGACTAACTGACTAACTGACTAACTGACTAACTGAGTAGTGCAAATGTTTATTATGACAATTCTATGAATATCTTTGCTTGCTATTCATTTTATATAAAGGTATCACTAGCACCAATTGAATAAAAAACGATCGACGTTTCATCTTCATGGTAACAAATGAGGAAATTAAGGCATGAAAAGACAAAAAAGAGACCGTTTAGCAAGAGCGCTTTCCAGAGGCTATCAAGCTGGCATTTTGGGACGACCGCGGGAGAATTGTCCTTATCATTCATTGGATGCTCGTTCGTATTGGTTGGGGGGATGGCGTCAGGCGAAAGAAGATCACGTTTGATGGCAAATAAATCTATTGATATTAAATGAGAAATTCACCTCCGCAATGGCGGAGGTGTTCAGCATCGGAGAAAAAAAGTTAGTCACCAAAGCGGGATCATTAAAAGGCGCTGGTATCTTTGAACAAACCTACTTTCAAATCAGTCGCAGTATAAATCAGTTTACCATCTACCAAGACTTCACCATCAGCCAGACCCATAATTAACTTGCGGTTAATGACTCGCTTGAAATTAATGCGATAAGTCACTTTTTTTGCTGTCGGTAATATCTGCCCTGTGAATTTCACTTCACCCACACCAAGCGCGCGGCCTTTACCTTCTCCACCGACCCAGCCCAGGAAAAAGCCAACAAGCTGCCACATTGCATCAAGGCCAAGGCAGCCCGGCATCACGGGATCATTGACAAAATGGCAGTCGAAAAACCATAGCTCAGGATTGATGTCGAACTCAGCCTCGACATATCCTTTATCGTAAGTACCGCCGTTTTCTGTCATTTTAATGATGCGATCCATCATCAACATATTGCCAGAAGGCAGTGGCGGCCCATTCTCACCAAACAATTTACCTTGTCCAGAGGCTTGAAGTTCTTCTTTTGTGTAGGATTCTTGTTGTTTAAACATATTCTCAGATAGCCTTACTAATCATGTAGGGCTAGAGAATAGCGTACACTTGTACGCCGAACAACTCCGATCAGATAATGGCAGAACTAACCTAACCAACGTAGAAACCAAGGTAACCGAGGTCGCTCTTGATTATTAGCCTGTGCAATACGTTCATATATCATAGCTAACAAATGTTCTTTTTGTGGATCGTAATAAGGAATACCCGTTAGTAGTGATGCGGCCTCAGAGACATGCTCGACAGCCCAGATATGAAACTGCCCATTTTTTACCGCATCAACGACATCCTGGCTTAGGCACAAGTGTTGCACATTGGTTGTTGGAATAATAACGCCTTGAGAGCCAGTGAGTTCACGGTAGTGACATATGCGGAAAAATCCTTCAATTTTCTCATTGACTCCACCAATTGGTTGTACGTAACCAAATTGGTCTACCGCCCCTGTAACCGCAATTTGCTGATCGATAGGCTGTTGTGACAAGGCACTGATCAGGGCACATAATTCAGCCAGTGATGCGCTGTCACCATCTACTTCGCCGTAGGATTGCTCGAATACAATGGAAGCAGAGAATGGCTGTGGTTGATCCAACTTCAATTCAGAAATTAAGTAAGCTTGCATAATCATCATGCCTTTTGCATGAATATTGCCACCTAATTCTACTTTACGTTCCACATCAATAAATTCACCATCCCCTAAGTGAGCAACGCAACTGATACGGGAGGGTTCTCCTATTGGGTCAGGATGCCCTGGATATTCGAGTATTGAAAGCCCATTAATTTGACCGATAACTGAACCTTGTGTGCGAATCAAAACTTGGCCTTTTAGCATTTCATCCATACAGCGTTCGGATAAATAACCATGACGCCAAGTACGATTCTCTTCTGCTTGTTGCAGGGAATGCTCGGTGATCTGGTTTTCTTGCTGGTAGTTGGCTGCTGATTCCAATTTTTGTTGCAACCACTGAATATCCAGAGGCAGACAGAGTTGATCTTCGGTATGACGAGTCGCTTGTTTGATCAGTTCAGGCCAGGCATCGGCACTCAGTGGAGGCAGACCCTGTTGTTGAATGACGCCATTAACATGGCGGCACCACACTGCCAGATCTTCCTCTTCGTGAAAGAGGATATCCGGCTCAAATTCACCGTACAGTGCGTTGCTTGCCAGTTCGGGTTCAAGGGATTGTAATTCTTCAAGACTTAGCCTGTCTCCCACTAAAACCAGACGCAGATTCAATTCCATTGATGGTACAGGAAAGGGAAGGGAGCGGTTTTCATCTTGTGACAGCCAGTCAAATCGGCGTTGGGTAATCATCTGTTTGAGACGAACCCACATTAATGGCTGAGAAAGCAGAGTCCGAAGAGGCAAAATCAGAATACCACCATTTACTTGATGGATAAGCCCGGGCTGCAATTGAATTACACCTTGATGCGTATAGATATTGCCAAATAATTGCTCTGGTTCAATCCACTCACGATAAGTAACTCGCTCAGTCGGAGCAAACATACCTTCCCCGGATGCATGCCAAGTAAGGGTTTGGTGTTCTATTTGATAATAGCCACCGATACTTGGACGATCTTTCGGTAGTAGAGAGGAAATCGTATGAGATAAAAGAGACAGATAAGCATCACTCTCTTCCGCCTTTAGCAGCATAAAAGGTTGGCGCAGATTAGCCTGACAAAAAAGAGTTAACCCACTGTGCAGTCTGGGCTGAACCTCATCCATTGTGATGGGGGACAGTTCAGCGACAGAATTAAAGAGTGCTTGATAAGGCGTATTGTTTGGCTGTAATGCTTGCCAGTCTAGTTTTATATTCGTCAAAGTGGTAGCTACATATAGTGAAAAGGGAAACATTTATTATACAAGATTAGACAATGAACCAACATGCCAGA
Source organism: Xenorhabdus khoisanae (assembly GCF_001037465.1). Classification (GTDB taxonomy): domain Bacteria; phylum Pseudomonadota; class Gammaproteobacteria; order Enterobacterales; family Enterobacteriaceae; genus Xenorhabdus; species Xenorhabdus khoisanae. The sequence goes on along the minus strand of NZ_LFCV01000032.1, from coordinate 21,198 downwards.
ATCTTAAAAGAAACGACATTTGAGCTAACACATTTATTGCTTGTAAAATAAGCCAATATTTTGTGTTGCTATGAGCAATTCAAAGAAATAATTGCTATGCTTAATTTAAGTTACGCTGTCACTGAGAGATGAAATGAAATATCAACAATTGGAAAATCTGGAATGTGGCTGGAAATGGGCATATTTGGCAAAAAAACACCGTGAAGGTGAACAGGTTACCAAATATATTGAAAAAAGTGCAGCGCAGGATGCAGTCAATGAATTGATGAAGCTGGAACGTGAACCAATTAAGGTGTTGGAATGGATCTCGCTGCACATGAATTCGGATTTATCTAACCGGATGAAACAAACAATTCGGGCACGGCGTAAACGTCATTTTAATGCAGAACACCAGCACTCACGTAAAAAATCCATCGATCTGGACTTCCATGTTTGGCAGCGACTTTCTGCTCTCTCTCGACGTCGGGGTAATACTTTATCGGAAACGATAATACAGTTGCTGGAAGACGCTGAATATAGAGAAAAGTATGTGCACCAGATGTCGAATTTGAAGCAGGATTTAGAAGCTATATTGAGAAAATAGTCTCAACTTACTCACAAACTCAATCTACGCACAGAAAAGAAAATATGGGCAGAAAAAACAAAACCCCATCTGAAATGGGGTTTTGTTGATCAATCTATCAGAACAAGATTACTGTGCTACTTTTGGTTGAGTAACAACTTCTTTAGTGCCCTGAATATTGATAATTACACGGCGATCTGGCGCCAGACAGTCGATAAGTTTAGCGCGAACTTTGATGTTGTCACAGGTAGAGCCAGTGACAGGGCTTTCCTTACCGCGGCCTTCTGCTTGAATGCTGTTTGCTGGGATGCCTTTAGCAACCAGATAATCTACAACAGATTGAGCGCGTTTTTGAGACAACGGCAGGTTGTAATTCTGGCTACCGATGCGGTCAGTATAACCAATTACTACAACGTTCCCCTGATTTGGGTCGATTTGAGCCAGTTGGTTGTAGAGGTTATCCAGCTCTTGTTTACCTTCTTCTTTCAGCGTTGATTTGTTGAAGTTGAACAGAACGTCAGAGCGCAGAGTAAAGCTCTTGTTTTCAACAATTGGTGCTGGAACGACTGGAGCCGGAGCTGCTGGAGCAACAACCGGAGCGACAGCTTCATCTTGACCGAAGCGGTAAGAAATGCCAACGCTCAGCAGGCCGTTATCTGGACGTGCACCAACGGTAGTTGCATCACCGATGTTATTAACCCATTGGTAATCCAGACGGGTTGCCAGATTTTTGGTCAATGCGTATTCAACACCAATCGCAGCCAAAGGAGAAACACCCGTGTCATGGTCTTTCTTATTTACTTGTTTAGGAGATGCAGCATTGGCGTCATAAGTTGCAGAAGAGTCTGCACGCCACACCATACCACCCAGGCGTGTATAGACATCAAGATTGTTCATCACTGGGTAGCTCAATTTTGTTGTCAGTTGAACACCTTGAGCACGGAAAGCACCGTTATCAACGCTGCCTTTATAAGTCATGCGACCTAACCAATCATAACCCAGTTCAAAGCCCAGATATGGATTTGCCTGATAACCGACATAGGCACCTGTGCCTAGTTGGCTTTTGCGAGTTGGGCCGTTGCCAATTCGATTATCATAGCCATTACCGTAGAAATTTACATCATGGTATTGAGACCAACCCAGCTTAGCACCGGTATACCAGGTATTATCCTTTGGAGCTGCTTGAGCAGCAGTTGCGAAAGCTGCCACTGCCACTGCTACTGCGATAGCTGTCTTTTTCATTTTACGCCTCGTTATCATCCAAATAGGCAATTGGCCTTAAAAGCCTTATTATTAGCCATTGGTTAAAATGTTCGATTAGGTAACTGTGCTCCTGTCAGAAGATGTTTCCTGAAATATAAGAGTAGTAAGCACAAACCTAAACTGTGTAAAGTCTACAACGAACTTAAAAAGTTACAAGTACACTGTGACTAGTGACACAAAATTTTTAATTAGCGCTATACAAATAAAAAATATTTCTGACAAACATTTACAATATTGACCTTATCAATATGTTGATTTTTATTGTAAAGAGGACTGATTATCAATTAGTAGCTTATTTTTTATAAAAAATATTGGGATAAATCCTAAATTTTGTTAGTGATAGTAAATAGAGTGAATATGTAACCTATTTGATGGTGAAACCAATTGATGAGTTAAATTTTGTGGCCGCATAATAAAACCGAGCGCAGTGCCTCTTTGCGCCGCCAATTGTAATCTGTTCACTTCATATTCAGACAATTCAGGCAACCAACCCAATACAATACTGTAATTACCACTTGCTAAAGCCTTTTCCATGGCACTAATCGAAGCAATGGGGCGGATCTGGTTTAGCTGGACGATCTTATTTAAAGGAAGCCCTGAGCTTATCAACCACTGGCGGCTTAACCTCTTGTTGGGCGTTACCCAAAGTAGCCATCGATTTTCATTTCCAGTCTGACGTAATAAAGGAAGCAGAATGTGATTAATCGTTGGTTGGTGCTCGTTGTAAATCAATTCACTGACCATACCTTTTACAATTGATGAAGTGACAGTTGATGAAGAGCATTGGAGTGATTCTACAAAAGACAGTCTTTTCACGGTCATCCCAACCATTGTTTTGTCTGTTTTATGTTCGTTAGCTGCCGTGTCCACAGTTACCGTTTTATGCTTAGTGAGATATCTCCACGATGATTGAGTGCCCATAATGTTCCTCGCCATAATGAACTGTATATTTATACAGTATAACGCTATTTGATTAAAAGCAAGTCTCTTTTTTTCAAAGCGCTTCGCAAAAATTCACAGAAATTCGGATTTTTCCGACTTAACGGTTGGCAGTTGGAAATAGATTGCGTATGGTTTTAATTAATTGTTCTTGTTATCTATTTTATTAATAGCAGGCATGGTTAAACATTATGTTGGAATGTGATTCATGGAGTGATAAAAATGTTTTTATCCGAACCGCGTTTTACCCAATTACAATACGGCGTATCTTTATTGGGAAAGCTTAAGAAGAAATCTCAATTTGGTGGCATTGGGTTGTTAATTGACGGTGTTTTATTTGCTATCAGCTCTGAGGGGGAACTTTATCTACGAGGAAGTAGCCGTGCTGAAGTGTTATTTAAGGCTAGTGGCATGGAAAAATTTATTTATTCAAAAAGGGGGATACCTGTGACTTTGCGGTATTACCGCGTTAATGAATCACTTTGGCAAGATCAAAAACAGTTGTTTGAATATATGCAATTAGCCTATCAGTATACTATGGAAGAAATTGTTGATAGACAGAAAATGCCTCTCAGGCTTAAAGATCTCCCCAATTTAGGAATTGCTTTAGAGAGACAACTATGGAAAGTGGGCATCTCTAAAGTAGAAGATTTGAAAATGCTGGGAGCCAAAGCAACTTATCTCAAACTACAACAGCACAGGAAAAAAACAAATGTCAGTTTGTTACTTGCTTTGGCTGGTGCAATAGAAGGATGCCATGTCGCGGTATTACCGGAGCAATTGCGTGATGAATTAATCAATTGGCACGACGAATGGCTCCACCAAAATTCGGACTATCATTCGTAATAAGCGATATTTGATGAATAGGGGCAATGGCCCCTATTTTCCAGAATCAGGCGACGATTGACGTTCTTGGGATAACTCTTTTTCTGCGATGAACTGTTTTTCTGTAATAGATTGTTTTTCTGTAATAGATTGTTTTTCTGTAACAGATAGTTTTTCTGTAATAGCTCGAATTGTATGACTTAATATAGCCGGGCCATGCTCAAAATCACCCAATGAATTATTTAATACGTATTCGTTTAGTCCGAGAGTAATGGTATTGCATTTATTATGCGGATCCACCTTATATTGTTAGGGGCTAAATGCCCCTATAAGATAATTTTTTAGTGTGGCTCTTGTTCACCAATTTGTTTTGTTAAACAAACAATTTCAGGTAATAGCTCAATGAGCAATCCTATTTGTTGTAACACAAGCTGAACTTTATTGTTACTTTCAGAAGGCACCAGATTGATTTTATCTGCCAAGTTATTTGCAATGATTTGCAGTGTTTCGTCATCAATCCAGCCTTGTTTTAATGCGGATTCAACGGAACAGATAGCATCATTAAGAATATCCAGAATTTCTGGATCATTGAGCCTGTCACGATGGGCCCCCAATGCAGAAATATAGCTCAGCATCGTATGGTTAAGGCACAATAAACGAAAAGCGGCTTCCTGAGAAATACGGTAACTTTTTGGCTCTGATGCCATATTAGAGATCACCGATGCTAATTCAGCATCGCAATTATGAGCATCACGGCGAGCAATGCGGTAATCCAGACTGTTGCTCTTTCCTTGATGGTACTGTATTAAAATAGCATTAAGGTAGCGGCAATTAGCCAACATTGTTCGGTTAATCACTTGAGGCAATTGGCGAAATTTCCAGTCTGGCCAGATGAAACTGACAGCAAGTAAGGCAATGCCACAACCTACCAATGTGTCGATAATTCTGGGGAATGCGACTTCAAAACCTTCACCTAATAAATTGAAACTCAATAAGACCAGAAGAGTGATAAATAACGTTGCATGTGCGTATTGGCTATTGCGAAAAGCGAAGAACAGCACTCCAGATATGACGATTAACACCAGTTGCCCTTCAATAGAAGGCACAAAATAGAGAATTGGTAAGCCAATCAAAATCCCCGCCAATGTACCAATGACACGTAAAGCCAGACGTCGGCGAGTAGCACTATAGTTAGGTTGGCAGACAAATAAACTCGTTAGTAAGATCCAATAACCGCGCTGCAAATCAAACAGTTGAATAATGGCATAGCCAGTACATAGCAAGACAGACATTCGAACAGCATGGCGAAAGAGAGCCGATTTTGGTGTCAAATTACGGCTGATCCTGAACCATACATCACGCCAACCCGTTAAATCTTCACCGGATAAGCGCGTTTCTTCTTGTTGGGTATTTTGGGGAGTATTTGGGGAAAGAAGGTCTTGATCCGAACCAAGCCCTGCTAATTGGGCGTCAATTGCCCGTAAATTTTTCAGCAGATTATCAAATGCCATTATTTTGGAATTAGTGACTTGCTGGTTTTTTAAGCGTTCAAGGGAGCTTTCAAGGTAACTGAACGCACTTTCAAAACGTGGATTATGTTGATATTGCTTATGCAAAATAATGGATTGCGAAATCTGCTCGCATGCTCGTGCTTGCATAGAAAGTAATCTTTGAATACGAAACATAATATCGCTGTGACGAAAAATTTCTCTCAGTTTTTGATACTGAACATGGGATGAACTGGCTCGCTCATGGATATCTTGTGCAACAAAATAATAATGCAAAGTATGGCGCGTTCCTCGCTGCCCTCTGTCACCTTTCAAGCGACTCAATAAAGAGATCTTAGCTTGATTGAGTGTTGTGACTAACGTGCTATTTGCCATGGCAACATCAAACACAGCTTGCTTATATTCTTCAGCTTCAGAATCAGGATCAAACAGACTTGTTTTCGCATAAAGATAGGTTGAAAGTTGCTGGTAACAACGTGCCAGGTTTTCTTGCAAAGGGCGAATCGGAAATAATAAATGGCCGGTTAATGTCAGCAAGTTATACCAGATGGCACCAATGAGCAGTAATACAGGTTGCTGATACCAAACAGGAAATATGGGTGAGCCGAGCATGGTATAAATCGCTATCAGTAAAGCACCAAAGGCAATAGTAGCGTAGCGTTGCCCCAATGCACCCAACAGAATAAAGCCGCAGGTTGATATTGCCAGACCGAGCATAAAAAACCATGGATAGGGAAATAACAATGTAATCGAAGTGGAAGCGGCAAAGAAAGAGACTAGGGTAATAATGAGATTGCGCAAACGACCAACTAAACGATCATCCAAGTCTGTTAATGCCGCCGCAACGACACCTAGCAGCAAAGGAATGGTTATTTTAAGTTCTTCTCCTAATAGCCAGGGGATCAGGGTAGTTCCTGTCAGTGCAATGAATATACGGATATAATAGAGGACATGACTGTTATACAGAAAATGGCGGGAGCTGGATAAAACCGTTAGCACAAAATACCCCTAACAACATTTACGTGATGAAGTAGTTCAACAATTTTCAGGTACGGTGCCACGACAATGGAACTCAAATCAACGCAAATCGGGCAACGCCTCGCCCAACATCCTTATAATAGGGTGCGTCTGCTTAATGCTGGCATTGAAGTCAGTGGTGATAAGCACCAGTACCTTATTCCATTTAATCAATTGATTGGCATTCAGTGTAAGCGAGGGATTGTCTGGGGGGAACTGGAATTTGAATTACCTGAAGGAAAAGTGGTGCGCCTGCATGGTACTGAATGGCAGCAAACACAACATTTTTACCATTACTTATTAAAGGAATGGCAAAAATGGAGCCTCGATATGAGCGATGTCAGTGCGGATGTATTGGCTGCTCAAATGAATGAAATTCATAAAATCGGCCAACAAGATCGCTGGTTGAAAATTGCAGAATTAACTTCATTGCAGCAACAAATCCAAGAAACATTTCAGGCATTGCCTCTTCCATTACAGCGAATTGCACAATTTGAGAACTGCCGTGAGGATTATCAGATTTGTTTGGATTGGTTATATGAGGGTGAAAAAACAATTCAGACTATGAACCAGCGTTGGATGGATCGTGTTTTGGCACAACATGAAGAATTTTTCCGAACCATAGAAACTTCGCCACTTAATCGTTCTCAGTGTCAGGCGGTTATTAATGGTGAGAAAAATATTTTAGTTTCAGCCGGTGCGGGGAGCGGAAAAACCTCTGTTTTGATGGCGCGTACTGGGTGGTTGTTATTGCGTCAACAGGCTCTTCCTGAACAGATCTTGCTGTTGGCTTTTGATCGTCAGGCTGCTGGTCAAATGAATGAACGTATTCAGGAGCGCTTGGGAACAAAAGAGGTAAAAGCAAAAACATTCCATGCCTTGGCACTGCATATTATTCAGCAAGGAAACAATAAAGAAACCAAGATTAGTGAACTGGAAATTGATGCTCAGAAGCGTCGTAGCTTTCTCATTCAGGAATGGCAAAAGCAGTGTGGAGAAAAAAAAGCACAAGCGAAAGGTTGGCGGGAATGGTTGAATGAAGAACTGGATTGGCAATTACCAGAAGGTGAATATTGGCACGATAACCAATTAACAGATAGCTTATCTGTTCGTCTGGAACGCTGGCTGGGATTGATGCGTATGCATGGCGGCAGTCAGAAAGAGATGATTGAACAGGCACCTGCTGCTTATGCTGATCTATTTCAGAAACGTATACGGCTTATGGCTCCTCTGTTGAAGGCTTGGAAATCGGCACTGAAATCTGAAGGCGCAACCGATTCTTCTGGTTTAATCCATCAGGCTGTGAACATCTTACAAAAAGGGCGATTTATCAGCCCATGGAAACATATTCTGATTGATGAATTTCAGGATATTTCACCGCTGAGGTTCAAGTTATTGGCAGCGTTGAAGGCGCAGAATAAGCAAAGCCATCTATTCGCTGTGGGAGATGCTTGGCAAGCAATTTATCGTTTTAGTGGCGCTGAATTAACTTTAATAACAGCTTTTCCAACTTATTTTGGTGATGGCACAGAATGCACGTTAGATATGACTTATCGTTTCAATGATCGTATCGGTGAAATAGCCAACCGATTTGTGCAACAAAACCCCCATCAATTAGCTAAGCCGCTCAATAGCCTGATAAAAGGTAATAAAAAATCGGTTGTGATTTTGCCGGAAGAACAGTTGGAAGCACTGCTTAATAAAATGAGCGGTAATGTTACCAAGCAGGAAACCATCTTATTATTGGCACGCTATCATCATCTCAAGCCAGAACTATTGAAAAAAGCATCAACCCGCTGGCCAAATTTGCAGATTGAATTTATGACAATTCATGCAGCTAAAGGGCAACAAGCAGAATATGTCATTATTCTGGGATTGCATCAGGGAAAAGATGGTTTTCCGGCACCCGCGAGGGAATCTGTGATAGAGCAAGTTTTATTGCCACAACCTGAAGATTTTCCTGATGCGGAAGAACGCCGTCTTTTATATGTTGCACTGACACGGGCAAAAAAACAGGTTTGGTTGATGCAGGAACCGAAAAATCCATCGATATTCATTCATCAATTGTTGCAATTAGGAGTACCTACTCAGCGTAAACCTTAAAGTTGTATCAACATCAGAAAAAATAAGATTAAAAAATGGGGGAGAGTTTGGCTCTCCCATTTCTGTTCTGATTACTGGAGTCTTTCATTAAGATAGCGTTGATAATCGGGTACGCTGATATCGACTTCTTCTGCAAAAAGCGCGGAGTTGATAAGAAAATCAAAACATCGATTTTTCCTTCAGAAATTAGGGCACCAATTTGTTGATCACCTCCCATTGGCCCACTCGGCATACTTGTAACAGTTAGCCCCGTCTTTTGCTGAATTAAATGCCCTGTCGTTCCTGTCGTATACAGTGTATGCCTGCTTAATAAGGACTTATGTGTATTGGCCCAATCTAGTAGGGCTTTTTTACAGTGGTCATGTGCGACAAGGGCGATATTTTTTGATTTTGCCAGGGTGCGAACCGTTGATTCCATGGTGATACCTTTATATGAATAAATTATTTACCATTTTTTAAAATGGCAAGATAATAAAAAACAACCGTGATTATCCTAAACACTGTAGCAGATAAACCAAATGAAAATAGCTGTTGCGTCATGGAGTAACGGCCAAAGGTAATATAGGAGGCTAAATGAATGATCAATATATAGCGGCCATACTGAAAAAGGTCAGAACAATAGCGTTGGTAGGAGCGAGTAATAAACCAGAGCGCCCAAGCTATAAGGTAATGGAATACTTACTGAATCAGGGATATAAAGTCATTCCTGTCAGCCCTAAATTGGCGGGGCAAACTTTGTTGGGGCAGCCTGTTGTAAGCCAATTAGCAGATATTGATCAACCCGTGGATATGGTTGATGTATTCCGTAATGCGACAGCGGCTTACGGTGTTGCTGAAGAAGCAATCGCTATAGGTGCAAAAGTGCTTTGGCTACAAAAAGACATCATCAATGAAGAAGCAAAATCACTGGCAGAACACGAGGGATTGGATGTTGTGATGGATTGTTGCCCTAAAATTGAAATCCCACGCTTAGGCATGGAGAAATAAATAAGGTGGTGATCATTTTATTATGCACCACCTTACTGGAATAATTTGAACAAGGGTAAATAAGAGCGTTTAATTGCGTAGTCGTGGGGCTTGCAATTGATTGCGGATTGACTCGGCCAACTCATCCATGGAAGGTTGTTCTGGGTGATCATCTGATGTTTCATAAGTCAATTGAGCTTCTGCCAGATAAGTATGGACGGGTTGCCCATCATCACCTTCCATCACAACGTGGTACCACGGAGCTGAACGTAAAGTAGCATTAGATGCAATATCATTTTCCTGCGGTTGTTCTAAAGAATATTCAGCATCAATATCTACAACAACACCCAAATAACCCAGCAGCCTATGTCGTACTTGCTGGCCGATACCGAATTTGCTGGCGATCATCATAGTCACCTCCAAAGAAACCTTGCAATGACTCTTATATAAGGACAGTAAGGTAAATTTCAAGTGCATACCCGGTAGCCGGAATTTTTGCATGATTTTTGAAACTAAGATGGCATGTGATCGCCACCCCATAATTTCAGGTTAGCTGTTGCGTATATAAAATACAATACCAAAAGTGGGTTTAACGTTTTAAAGTTCTTACTATCTGCTTTGGGAGGGACGTAATGATGACCAAATACAGCATTGTTATTTATGTTTACGGTCGGGTACAAGGCGTTGGATTCCGTTATCAAACTTACCATTGGGCAAAGAAAAATAAGCTGGTGGGATATGTTCGTAATATGAATGATGGCAGCGTTAAAATTGTTGCTTGTGGTGATGACACGCAAATCAAAATGTTAACGCATTGGTTGGAACAGGGAGGGCCACCGGGTGCCAAGATCGAACATTTCCAGTCACAATTTTGTGAAGTAGAAGAGATGGCTGATTTTAGCATCCGCCATTAAGACGGATGAAGAGATCAAATACACTTGACTGGTTTCGGAAGGCCCGCAATTTTTGTTGCCTGTTTTGCTGGCCCTTTGGGGAATAGTCGATAGAGGTAACGGCTGTTCCCTTTTTCCTCACCATATTTTTGAGAGATTGCCTTAACTAACATACGAATAGCGGGAGAAGTATTAAATTCCTCGTAGAATTCACGCACAAAACGTATCACTTCCCAGTGCTGTTCGGTTAGAGTGATTGCTTCCTGTTCAGCAAGAATAGGAGCCATGGCTTCTTGCCAGTCACTGCTATTTTTTAGATAACCCTGCGCATCGGTTTCGATTTCACGGCCTTCAAATACCAACATAATTTTTTAACCATCTCATTACGATGGCTGCAATTTAGCAAAAATCACCATTATTCCCAAGAAAGATTGCTAGATATGCTGAATAAATAGACCAACAGATAGCAATGTGAATAAATTGACGGCAGTTGAACAGATAAATGCTTTACATTGGGAACAGTGATGTTTATAGTGCTCGACATCGCGGAGGGGTGGCCGAGCGGCTGAAGGCAGCGGTCTTGAAAACCGCCGATGGGAAACCATCCGAGAGTTCGAATCTCTCCTCCTCCGCCATCTACACTTCTAGCAGCATCTCTTAAAGTCTACTTTCCCCAGTAAAATCAACGAAAACTCCCAAGTAAAGCTCTACTAACGTCTACTGGCATCTATTGCAATGTACCCCAGTCAGGGGGTATATATAGGGGTAACTTTCTGTACCCCCTAAAAAAATACCCCCGTTACTGTGAGGGGCAAGGATGCTAGAAATATGAAACTAACAGCCCGACAAGTCGAAACAGTAAAACCCCAAGATAAAGATTTTAAGCTGTCGGATGGCGGTGGCTTGTATCTGTTGGTAAAGACAACCGGTTCTAAATATTGGCGGTTGAAATACCGCATTGCAGGAAAAGAAAAGTTACTAGCCATTGGCACTTTTCCGCTTATTACGTTGGCAGAGGCCAGAAGAAAGCGTGATGAAGCCAAGAAACTGATAGCCGAAGGCATTGATCCCAACCAAGATAAAAAACAGAAAAAACTGGCGGCTCAGGGAGAAATCAGTAACACCTTTGAAAGCATTGCGCGTGAATGGTACGAGGGAAGAAAAGACAGATGGTCTGTTGGTTATCGTGAAGATATGATGGACGCATTCGAAAAAGACGTTTTCCCCTATATTGGTCATCGCCCGATTGCTGAAATAAAACCCCTCGAATTATTAGACCTCCTTTCTATTATGGAAAAGAGAGGCGTCACCGATAAATTAAAAAAAGTCCGCCAACGCTGTGGTGAAGTTTGGACATATGCAATTATTACTGGCAGAGCTGAATATAACCCGGCTCCAGATTTAGCGAGTGCTTTTATCCCCCATCAACGCGAACACTACGCTCACCTTTCAGTAGATGAATTACCTGAATTTCTGCGCTCTATTGATAAATATATGGGAAGCCAGATAGTCAGAACGGCTTTGCGAATGCTGATATTAACGGGCGTTCGTCCGGGAGAACTTCGCAAAGCTGAATGGTCAGAAATTAATTTAGATAAAGCTGTTTGGACAATTTCCGCCGAAAAAATGAAAATGCGCCGCACTCATATAGTGCCATTGTCAGAGCAAGTTATCGATTTATTGAAGCAAATTCAGCCTATCAGCGGCAGTTATCAATATGTATTTCCAAGCCGGACAGATTACAGAAAGCATCTCTCTGATATGGCAATCAATACCATGATCCGCCGTATGGGATATTCAGGACGAGCGACAGGTCACGGCTTCCGCCACACCATGAGTACTATCCTGCATGATCAAGACTTCAACACTGCATGGGTTGAAAAACAGCTTGCTCACGTCGATAAAAACAGCATTCGGGGTACTTACAACCACGCTCAATATCTGGATGGTCGTCGGGAAATGCTGCAATGGTATGCCGATTATATGGAGATGCTGGAACGAGGCGAAGAAAATGTGCTGATCGGAAAATTTGGCAAAAGGGCATAACGATAGAGATTTTTTAAGAAAAGTAACATAAAAAGCAACGCCCCAGAGTGCTGTCACACATCTGAGGCGTCTGACCAATAACCGTTATACGAGGTAACGATGATGGCTGATACACAGTCTAACCAAACTCACCCTAAATTTACATCTTCAGATAAAGCAGACGAACAAAAACCGCTCGAATTTATCCAAACCGTGAAAAAATCCGCCATGTATCACTGGGAAAATCTGCTACCTGCATGTGGTATTGATATTCCGGCAAAAGGTAAACATGGCGCTTGTCCTTTCTGCGGCGGTACTGACCGTTTCCACTTTATCGACGATCACCATCACGGCAATTGGCATTGCCGCCAGTGTGACGCTCCGAACTATGGTGATGGGTTGGATTTAGTGGCTAAAACCAAAGGGATCTCAATTTTTGAAGCAGCAAAGGTTGTTGCAGATGCTCTGGCATTTCCTTTGTCTGAATCCAAGCCGGCCAAAACGCCGATTCATAACGCTAAACCGATTACAGAACACATCACAGAACTGGTTGCCACTGTTGTTACGGGGGAATCTCAATATCTGATGAAAAAGGGATTGCAATGCCCTAATCAGCGGTTGTTAAAAGACGGTTCGTTATTGTTGGTTACTCAAACGTTGGGTGGCACAATCACAGGCGCACAGATCATCAAGCCGAACGGCGAAAAACGTCTTGTTTCCGGTTCGCAGAAAAAAAGCAGTTTTATCCCTGTATCTGAGATTACCGGAACGCCGGATACTTTCATTATTACCGAGGGTTACGCTACAGCTTTAACTGTCAGTCAACTACATAAAGGCGTGGTACTGGCAGCGATTGATGAAAGTAACCTATTAATTGTTGCCGGGCAGGTTAGGGCGCAGTATCCAAACTCCAGAATCATAATTGCCGCTGATAACGACTGGCACGAACCGGATGAACGAGACAAAAATAGCAGGCTGAAAAAGAATATCGGCAAGGTTGCAGCAGAGAAAACCGCCATAGCGATCAACGGATGGGTAACATTACCACCTACAGAGTATAAAGCCGATTGGGACGATTATCGCCAGCAACACGGTGTGGAAATAGCACAACAAGCCTTTGCTCAGGGGCTTTATCAACCGACATCAACCAAGAAAAAATCAGTTACTCAGCTTAATAATGATGCCGAGCCTTCAAAATTGACACTATGTCAGATGGGAGCCAGCCAGCGCGGGGAAGTGTTGCTGTCACGTTATAACGGTGATTTAGCACTAGATGGTGCTTCGGAAACCGTTCATTACTATGACGATATTATCTGGCGTCCGGTCAGTGACCGCGATTTAAGACGGGAGATGGTCGCTGCTTTTATGGAAGAGAAACTACCATACTCGCCACATGGTATCAGCTCTGCCGTGGATGCCCTGAAATTACAGCTTCCCATGATGCAGTCTCCAGAACGCTACTTAATCGGATTTAGTAACGGAGTATTTGATCTGAAAGCTTGTCAGTTCCGGCCTCACCGCAAAAATGATTGGCTATTGCTTGCCAATGACGTTGAATTCAATTCCCCTGTTTTGAGGGAAACCCTGCAAGATCACGCGCCACAGTTCTGGCGCTGGCTTAATCAGGCAACAGCCAACTGTGAAAGCAAAGCAGATAGAGTACTAGCGGCGCTGTTTATGGTGCTGGCGAATCGCTATGATTGGCAACTTTTTCTGGAAGTCACCGGAGCCGGAGGCAATGGCAAAAGTATCTTTGCCGAAATTTGTTCCATGTTGGCAGGTAAAGGTAATACCGTTTCCGCAAGTATGGCAGCACTGGAAAACCCACGAGAACGGGCGTTGATTGTTGGCTATTCGTTGATCATCCTGCCAGACCAGACCCGCTATGTGGGTGATGGTTCCGGTATCAAGGCAATTACGGGTGGTGATGAAGTTGCTATCGATCCAAAGCATAAACAGCCCTATTCAACCCGCATTCCTGCGGTGGTGCTGGCAGTAAATAATAATGCCATGAGTTTCAGTGATCGCAGTGGTGGGGTATCGCGGCGTCGCGTGATTTTTAATTTTTCCGAAGTCGTGCCAGAAAATGAACGTGATCCACTCCTGCGGGATAAAATTGCGGCAGAATTGCCTGTGATTATCCGGCATCTGTTACATCGGTTCACTGATCCACAAGCCGCAAGGCGTTTACTGGCAGAGCAACAGAAATCGGCGGAGGCGCTGGATATCAAACGCGGCACAGATCCACTGGTCGATTTTTGCGGTTATCTTATTGCTTCCCATGAAGCTGACGGTTTATTAATCGGCAATGCGGAAATTATGCCGTTCAATCCTTGTAAGTACCTTTATCACTCCTATCTTGCTTATATGAAAGGCAATAACCTGAATAAACCTGTTTCCGTGACTCGTTTTGGCATGGATATGCCCGGCGCATTGGCAGAATACAGCCAGCAATATTTACGCAAGAAAAGCAAACAGGGAATTCGTAGCAATCTGAGCCTGAATCTTGATACTGCTATCGAATGGATGCCGAAACTGACAAGGAATAGCCAGCCAGAAGAATAATTTTTTTCTGATTACAGGTATTTTTCAAAGAAATATAAAAAAGTGTTCATCACTGTTCACCCTATTATTTAAACCAGATATATCAATATATTATAGGGTGAACAGTTATTTTTAAACTGTTCACAACTATTCATCACTGTTCACCTTTATTCTGGTTGGAGGTGAACGGTTGGGTGAAGAGTAGTGAAGAGTTTAAATTCAACTCATCACCCATTAACAATATGAATTTAAATAAGATTATTCAAAGGTGAACAGGGTGAACAGTTTTACCCATAATTCTTTAATAGGGAGGGGGTATAGGTAAAAATGTTTTCTCTGGCAGGTGATCTTTTAGCTCTCCGAGTTACCGGGCTAATGCATTAGCCCGGTAACTCGGAGAAGACAAGCGCAGCGCGTCAGTGTGGGTTTGAGCTACTACATCTAAATCATTAGAAATTACCTTTAGCCTGATTCTGGACAAAAGTGAGCTATACGCTTTACTAAATTAGTAAGTTACGGATTAGATGAAATATTGTAACCATCCTTGCATAAGTACCCAAAGTCGCAGGAACTGATCTACGTCACGGCTTTTCTAGGCGAGAAAAATAAAAATGCAACTGATTGTAATTGTGCGCTAAATTGTAAAAGAGCTAAAGAAAATGATTAATACCATAACATTAAAAGGTGTAGCTAGTTACTCACCAACTTCGCCAGTGGTTATTCAAACTGACAACAAGAAGATAAACTTGTTCTATGGTTTAAACGGTTCTGGTAAATCAACAATAGGTAAATTTTTACATTCTCCTGAATTACCAGAATACCGAAACTGTTCCATTCAACCCCATGAGTTAGGTGAGGAAATATTAGTTTATAATCAAGAATTTATACGTAGAAACTTCTATGAGATCCCCGACTTTCAGGGTGTTTTCACTCTGAGCGAAGAAAACAAAGAAGCCGAACAAGCAATTGAAGAAGCAACAGAGAAAATAGCTCACCTAAGTCAAAACATCGAGGTTTCTGAAACAAAGAAAAGTCGCAAAGAAAGTGACATAAAGAACGAAGAGACCTCACTAAAGGAATCTGTCTGGAAAGCAAAAACTATATATGAAAATGGCGCACTAGATTTTTGTCTAGATAGACTACGAAGAAACAAAGTTGATTTTCTGAACAAGGTCAGATCAAGCCGTGGAAGTGTCACATCTACGATTGAATTGCTACAAAAAGAGGCTCGTGAGTTATCTGGACAAGACGGTAGTCTACTTCCAAGCGTGCCCAAGATTAGTCTTGATGTCCGGAGCTTTGAAAATGATCCGATTTTGACTCAAGTTATCGTGGGGTCTAAGGACTCATATCTATCCGATTTAGTCGAAAAACTGGGCAATTCTGACTGGGTAAAATCAGGTCTGGAATATATGAAACCCTATAATCCGTGTCCTTTCTGCCAACAAGAGTTAAGCTCATCGATTACTGAAGCGATCAATCAACTATTTGATGAGACATACTCCCAAAAAATCAGCCAGATTAAAGGGTTGTATAGCAGTTATAAAGCTTTAGTTGAGGATATTAAGAGCAAATTATCGGCTCCAGTATACACTTTTGAAGACTATGTAATTACATATGGCTTCGTAGATAAGAGAGAACTACTGCTCGAAAAGTTATCAGCCAACTTATCTCAGATTGATCTTAAAATAAGCAACCCGAGTACAGTTGTTACGCTTACCGATACGAGCGATCTAGTTGCAGATATTAATACTGCGATAGCTGAAATACAAAGAGACATAGATCTATTCAACGATAGGATCAGAAACAAGGAAAGCCATTTAGATAGAATAGCTTCGGAGTTTTGGGTTATTCTTAATGGGCGGTTTAGTGATCTCATTGTAGCTTCAGATGAAAAGGTTAACGACCTTCATGCTGAAGTAAAAAAACTATCCGATAAAATAGAGCTGCTTCGTAGCCAAAAAATTGATCAAAGAAATATTATCACTGAAAATCAGAAAAAAATAACTAACATTGATTCATCGATAAACAATATCAATCAACAACTTTCTGAGCTAGGTATACACAGTTTTAAAATTGTTAAAGCAGCAAACGATCAGCAACGATATAAAATTGCCCGCCCTTCAGGTGAAAGTGTTAACGTATATAACACCCTTAGTGAAGGAGAAAAAACACTCATTAGCTTTCTTTACTTCCTAGAGTATGCTTCAGGTTCAATAAACGAATCCTCTCCTGTTTTGCTGAGCAACCGAATCGTTGTAATTGATGATCCTATTTCTAGTTTGTCGCACAACTACGTTTATGACATTGCAGCCCTGATACATCACAAAGTCTTTAGCGAAAATTTCAAACAAGTTTTCTTGCTGACTCATAACCTGTTCTTTTTTCACGAGTTATTGATGCTCAAGAACGCATCTAACAAATGCCCAGCTGGATATAAACTCTATAGAGTTACCAAGTCGCAGTTTAGTCAACTTTATGATTTAAAAAGAGATGAACTTCAAAATGATTACCAGATGTATTGGCAAATCGTCAAAGACAGCACTTCTAATCCAAGCTACGCACACATGCTACCCAACGCGATGAGAAATATTCTGGAGCACTACTTCAATTTTGTTCATAAGAAAGAGTCGCTAAAGAAAACATTGGAGCAATTAGGGCAAACAGAGGCAGACTTTAAGCCTTTATTTAGGTACATAAATAGGGAGTCTCATTCTAATTCGATTAACCTAGTAGACTTTGAAAGGATCAATGCTGAAAAATACATTGAAAAATTCAAACAGATATTTGTAGAAACTGGTTTCGAAGAGCACTACAATAGCATGATAGGGATTGAAAACACGGGTGAGGTTGTCGCAGAAGCAGATCCTGCTTAATTGAAGCTAGATGGGGCTACCGATGACACCTACCGTCTAGGGAGTGAGCGAAGATGTTGACAAACATCTTCCCATTTTCCCCGTCGATAGCGTTGATATCTTCTAACGTTAACCACTTTAGGTTTCATGTTAGCCACCTCGCATATCTGCGACAGTGATAGTCACTGACAACCCTTGCAAACCATTTACAAGCTGTAACTGTTGCATTTGTTGTTGGTAGTAGACGGTAGCCCCAGCGCATTTATAGCAAATTCAAGTGATTATATCCACAATAAAATAACTGCACGGTATAAATTTTTTCTGTTACGCATCCATAATTTTTCGTAAGGTAAAAACACCAAGCCGAGCTTCGCATCCTTTTGCCTTAACCCGTCACGGGATATAAATAAGTTAGAAACATATGTCCGCACTATGCCAGAAACGGGTGTCTCTGAATTAGGCCGGTCAAACACGCCATGATCTATCCAACATGTTTTCTTGGGCTAACTAATAGGTATTCATAAATTATTCGTTCCCCTAACGCATTTTTCCCTTGGGAAGCAGTTTTTTGTTGATCTCCTCAATTTTTTAACTTAATGAGTTGATAAGGCAAGCATTATGGGGAATGATGTATTGGTAAATAAATTACACTCGATAAATAAAATAATCTATTGGCTAATAGGATCAAACAATGACTAGCTGTTATTATCCAGGTTGTGAAAAAATTGCAAATACTAAAGAGCATATCCCACCCAAGTCATTCTTCCCTAGTGATAAAAAACTAAATTTAATGACTGTTAAGTCATGTGAGGATCACAACAACTCAAAAACTAAAGATGATATTTATGCCTTAACTCAAATTTGTTTGTGTTGTTTAACTTCTGATGAAGAACAAAATATTAATAAAGTTTTCAGCAAAAGTGTAATTGAACAGTTGCAGCATAATAACAAGGCGCTACAAAGAACTATTTTCAAAAACTCTAAGTTTAGCGCAAGAGGAGTCAGTGTTCCAGTTGATACTGAAAGAATGGATAATTTCCTAAACTGTTTAACATTAGGGGTTCTATTCAAGAAAACTGGGAAAAAAATTAATTTAAATAAATATGTGATAAATAATGTATATCTAGACTTTAACAATGAAAATTCATTGCCAAAAAAAACGAATGACTTCTTTTTTAATCAATTTAAAAGCTATTTTGAAGATAATTCAGCCTATGAATTATTGAAGTGTTCAATAAAAGTAAAAAAAGGATTTAGTGAGGAGATATATAAAGTGAATATCATGGGGGTGGATTTTATTTCTATAAGTGAAAATTCTTCATTTAAATCAAATATAACTATTAATCACCTATTTTTTGGGAAGTTCAGAGTTACAACTCTGCTAACAAAAAATTATTTTAACAACGAATGCAATGTAGATACTAAAGAGGAAAATCTAAGTGATTAATAAATGAATGCGGATAATTACCCCTGATTGTTGGTAATTATGCTTGTAGTTCTCATCTCAAATGTATATACAGGATTTTAAGCAGTAATCAGTTATTTTAGATAGAAAAAAGGCTTCATTTATGATCTGATAATCGTCGCCAAACTAATACCATAAACACGGATGAAGTCTGTGAAGATTATTTCTGTAAAATACCAATTAATGCAATTTTTTAGTGGTAGTTCCTTGCAAAAAATAGCGTTTGGATGCGGATTCATTCAACGCATCAGGAATATTGAACCGCACACATTGATACTTAGCCTAATTGCCGCACTCAGCACCAGTAAGGTTACGTCGATTGCCCAATTACACCAGAAGTTTAAGCAATATGCATCTGACGCCTGCTTTTCGCTCATAGCCGAGTCAAGTTTAATCGTGCCCTACTGTAGTATAACGGTAGGGCAAATCGCCGCTAATACAAGTTATATTTGACAGATTAAATTTCCACTAACCTATAACATAAGCTATTGACCCCACTCACCACAGCCGCTAATATTTCACTTACACTAATGATCCATCGCCTGTCAGGATCGCCTTCGGGTGGCGAAACAAAACTCTCGTAGCCTGAAAGAGAGAGCAAGAATTGCGGTACATCTGCCCACCTTTGGAAGCAGATATTGTCAAGACACCTAAACCCTCGTCTGGCAATGAAGGTCTTTTAAACTAATAGATAACCCAAAAGGATATCTTTATCTTGCTACCAAAGTGTATTGAACATGGGTTCGTACACTGGCATTTCAAATCAACATAAATCCTATATATCTTCAATGAGCAACAGGATGGCTTTTACGCATCCGTTCATACTTTTATCTATCCTGTTTGAATTATTCAACAGACAATTTTTCTACAACTAATCCATATTCACATGACTACCGTTTTGACATTTAACCTTACGGCGTTTTGCTGTGCCTGATAGCACTTCAACGCTTGTATAACCTTTGCTGGTTGTTCGCGGAATTCAAGGCGTCACTTTTTGCAGGTTTACCGCTGAAAGTGACGCCGCAGCCATAGCATCCCTCAACCCTGACAGACTCTGGCCTGATTAACCACGCAGTGAATCTGACACTGCATTTTATAGATTGAAAAAGGAGAATTTGACGATATCGAGGCTGGCTTTTAGCCGGTGGGGATGACCTGCAAACGCAGGCGGCAGTACTGAGTACTCAACCGATACCCCGCAATACCTCAACTTGCGTTCACTCTGGCGCACAGATATTCGTCAAGGGCAAAGTAGATATTTTCTGTTTTGTCCGAATTGTCGCGCGCCAGAGATTGCATGCTGTTAGGTATAAGTAAAAAAATTGATGGACTGGTTGATTGAAGAATTAAGCATTCGGAATGTTGAGCGTGTTTATAGTCGTTAAACTTAGCCGTTCGGTTATTGAGTCCGATAATACAATCAGTTAAAGTATTCCCGCCATTGGCACAATCCAATGGTCAAGGCGTCGCGGCCTTGTGTTCACAGACACTGGTAAGAAGTTTTACCAGTGTGCCTGCATTCGCCTTTTCAATGGTGATTCAGGCGGGGGAGGCTATGCCTCGCTGGTGTGAACCCAGTCCGCGAACCCTGTCTTGAATCACCACCATCAATGATCAATTAATGGAAGGGGTAGCAGGAATGAATAACAATGTTAAAAACGACTGGCATCAGGCCGATATTATTGCTGCATTGCGTAAACGTGGTACAACTTTAGCGGCTGTTTCTCGTGAGTCGGGACTCAGTTCATCTACACTAGCAAACACTCTCAGTCGTCCCTGGCCTAAAGGTGAATGGATAATCGCGGATTATCTCGGTATACACCCCTCTGAAATCTGGCCTAGCCGTTACTTTGATATGTATGGTCGGTTAATTGAGCGTAAGGTTCGCGATAAACCACAGGAATAACCCGTTTTAGTTTGTGATCTAGTTCGTAAAAATGATAAATGTTTATATGAAGCCTTGAGCGTGAAATGGCAGCCAAATTTGACCATTTCCAAATCTCATGGCTTTTTTGCTTTAACGTGATGATTAAAAAGTTATAAATTTAATTTCTACGCAAAATATACCAAATTTGATGTAACAAAATAATGTGGGGGTACAACTGGGGGTATGTAACTTTTTTAATAAAATTAATTTATTAAATATTAAGCTGATCGGATAAATGATCTACATTGATGTTATAATCGGTCATCCGATGACTTACCGCCTGTTCTTATGAAATTGAAATCGAAT
>NZ_LFCV01000031.1 GCF_001037465.1 Xenorhabdus khoisanae | reverse complement strand
GTATATAATAAGTTATTTCTCCATTATTAACATCTATATTTGTTATAATAATATGCCTTTACCTGTTTTTTCAGAAATTGGCATTATAATATTATAGGTTCTTTGTCTTAAAAAACCTGTGGACTCTTTACATATTTTATTTATACTGGGGAAATTTTCGAGAAATAATTTTATTAGAGAATTATAATCTCCATTTTTATAGGACAGAGAATTTTTTACTATATTGCAATCTACATTATACTCTTTAGCCAATTCAAATAATCGGCTTTCGGCCATCTCTGAAAATGAAGAGTAAATACCGAAAGGATCTGGGACTTTATTTACAGGCAGCCCTAAGTATTGTTTTAGTTTTTCTGGATTGGGAACATTGGATGGAATTTTTCTGAAGGAGTCTAAATCATCTGAAATTAAATAGAAATTTACCTCTCTACCCAGTCTGTTTAGTTCATTTTTGACCAGGTTAGTGCGAGTGATTTCACAAAGTGTTCCTATGTGGGGTATCCCTGTTGGTCCAAATCCAGCACTTATGTTAATTTGTTTACCATAGGGTATGGAGTTGTTTATTTTCGATGCTTCCTCAATGTACCATTTCATGGATAACTGGCTCCTATGGAGGGTTATATTTTTCCATAATCGTATTACAACCAATAAATAAAATTTAAATTGGTGATTTTTTATATTTTAAATTGTTTCTGAATTGAATTTGCATGTTAGTTTACTTTTGAATGCATCAAAGGGAGATATTTAAATGAAAATAGCCTCATTATTTTCTATAGTCAATGTGGAGTGTGTGTTTTTTATACTTTTGTTTTTATTATTGGTGATTCATTTTTTAATATTAGTCGAATTCACCTAAAATAATAATATATTTTTAACTAGTTGTTTTCTGTGGTGTTAACTATACCCAATGGATTTCAAGTTGCACTGCGGCGGCAAGGGAACGAATCCCCGGAAGCATAGATAACTTTATGTTTATAACTACGGTGACTGGGATGAGTGAGTGCAGCCAACAAAGAGGCAACTTGAAACCTGCTGAGTATAATGATTTTGCTTGAAATTTATCTAATGATCCTCAAAAATAGGTCATGTGACCTATTTTTGAGGATTGGTAAATGAAGAACATATCAGTATTGCTGGTTGGTGGTTATGGTGTGGTTGGTCAACAAGTTGCACAAATTCTCAATCAATATTGCCCTGATTTAGAATTGATTATTGCTGGCAGGAGCATAAGTAAGGCAAAAGAACTATCTCAAACTTTGCAGAATTCACAGGCTTTGGCGTTTGATATTGAAAAACCAGCTTTACCGGAAGATCTAAAGGTAGATATCGTCTTAGCACTTGTTAATGATCCACAAGACAAATTATTAGATTTTGCACATCAGAATCATATTGCGTATGTGGACATAACTCGTTGGACTGAACGTTTGCAAATCGCATTAACTAAAGCGGTAATCATGCAGAATAAAAAATCAGGTTCCATGATTTTTGCATCATCATGGATGGCGAGTATTGTCGCGACGCTCATTAATGATATCAGTAAATCATTTTCGAGTATTGATAGTATCGATATGAGTGTTTTATATGCTTTGAATGATAAAGCCGGCCCAAATTCAGTTGATTATATGGATAGGTTAACCGTACCATTTACTGTAAAACAAAATGGGCAATACCAAAAAATCCTTCCTTTTTCTGACGAAAAAACGGTTTTATTTAGTGATAATAGCCAGCATAAAGTTTTTCGGATAGATATGCCTGAGCAATTTATTTTACCTTTAATTATGAATGTGAAAACGGTCGCGACCAGAATTGGCTTTGATGAACCTAAAAGTAATCAACTTCTCGCATTTTTAGTCAGAAAAGGTATTTGGAAATTGTGCTCGACACGCCTTCGTAGAAAGGTTTTATATAATCCGGGTAAAGGTCACCAGCATCAAATTCGTACTGATATACGAGGTACGGATGAAAAAGGAAATAGTAAGTATCTATATCTACAAATCAATGCACCCAAAGGGCAAACGCACTTAACCTCACTGGGAGCAGCAGCATTAGTGATGCAGTTAGCTGAACATATACAGAATAATATGCCAGATGTTTTAAAAACCGGTGAAATGTTCTTGGATGCTGAGAAACTGAAAGTGTTACTAAAATCGGAAGGCGTTAATTTTAGCATAAATAGTGAAGTGCCGTAGATTCAATAGGTTACAAAATGACAGAAAAAGTATAAGTTTTTCCTCATAGGTATCAAATTTCTGCATAGCGGAAATTTGATACCATTTATCTTGCTATCTCTGTGATGTTATTTTCAGTTGAAACTGGAAAGGAGATGGAGAAAGTCATCCCTATTTTTCAGTGGGTTAAATCTGCGAATATAAACTAATCTGGGTATGCTATCTGGGAAGGTGAGATTATTCTGATTCTATAATGGCAATGATAGTAGAGCGTAAACGCTTACTTATATCAAAATCAAAAGTCGATTTGTTTTGGCTGGAATATAAGATGGATAAGCCTTCAAATAAAGAGACTAACATTAGCGCTTTTTCTTTCTTGATATTCTCCGGCGTATTTGAACAGTAATTATCTAGCAGAGTAATTATCTGCTCAATGTAGTGTTGATAAAACCGGGTTAAAGTTTTATGTAAACTTTTTGAACGACGACTTGCCAGCAACGCTTCTAACGCCAATGTGCATAAAGAGATGTCTTGTAAATTAGTCAAAATGATATCAATTAGAACATCAAATTTGTTGAGTTCAGGAGCCGCAAGCTGCAACCTTGTTGTTGTATCCAGAATAATTTGGTTAAACAATGCTTCCAATAAAGATTCCAAATTAGGGAAGTAGTACTGTAAATTTCCCAGCGTTATTCCATAATGGTTAGCAAGTGCTCTCATACTAAAAGAACGGCTTCCTTCTTGAACAAGAAGACTGATAGCGCTATGCAAAATAGCATCTTGTTTTTCTTTAAACTTATCTTTTGGGGTTTTCATACTGCAATAAGTTCTCAAATTGCATGGTGGTAATAAGGGGAAAATCGATAGGAACGGATGTTTCCCTGCCTTGATTAATCGATTATTCGCTGCGGATGAGTATACACCGTTGCTCGTCCCGGTTTGCAAAATCCGATCAACGTCAGGTTGCATTTTTGCGCGACTTCAATGGCGAGTGAGGTTGCGGCAGAAACGGCAAACAAAATTTCCACACCACAATTGGCAGATTTTTGCACCATTTCATAACTGGCGCGGCTGGAAACCAACACCACACCTTGCTGCCAGCCCATTTTTGCCCGCATTCCCAGTAGCTTATCCAGTGCAACATGGCGACCAACATCTTCACAACCGCCAAGCAATTTCCCTTCAGCATTAAACCAGCCTGCTGCATGAGTACAGCCAGTGAGAGCACCGATTTCCTGAACATGGGGTAATTGAGCAAGTGCAGAATCAAGATAAGAGAGTGAAAAGGTTTGGGTGAAAGGCAGGGGAGGAATGGGACGAAAGATTTCTGTCAGTTGTTCGGTGCCGCAGATACCACAGCCTGTTCTGCCAGCCATACTGCGCCGACGCTCCTTTAACCCCGCAAAACGGCGGCTGGAAAGTTCAATATGCAGTTCAATGCCGCCGTGACAACTGATGACAGAATCGATACCACGAACTTCCTGCGGGGAAGTAATGATCCCTTCTGATAATGAAAAACCGATGGCGAAGTGGTCAAGATCCTTCGGGCTGGCCATCATTACGACATGAGATATACCGTTATAGACCAATGCAACCGGGACTTCCTCAGCGACCCAATCTAATTTGGCGCTATTCAGATGATTGCTCTGTTGCACATTTTGTTGTTGCACATTTTGTTGTTGCACATTAATGCGAAAAGCGCCGCAAGTTCCTTCCATGGCTAACTCATTTTCTGACCTTGCATCATTCATTAGTGGATTCCCCGCTAGATTGATTCATAATACTGTTTGTGTGGATATA
The DNA here is from genome assembly GCF_001037465.1 of Xenorhabdus khoisanae. GTDB lineage: Bacteria > Pseudomonadota > Gammaproteobacteria > Enterobacterales > Enterobacteriaceae > Xenorhabdus > Xenorhabdus khoisanae. The sequence continues at coordinate 31,544 of NZ_LFCV01000031.1, read as the reverse complement.
TCAGGTGAGAAGCCCGATCACACAATGGACAACGTTTAACAGACAAATGTTTATAACAGACAGTATCCAAAATCAAAAAAAACATGCATCAAGTTATTATCGAGTGATGTTTTGTTACCCAATAACATATTGATAAAAAGCGAACGTCTTCGCGGGAACCCCGTGATGATGTGTGTTAATGAGCAATGTGAGTGAGGAGATCCCCATGCAAGTCAGCAGAAGGCAGTTCTTTAAGATCTGCGCTGGCGGTATGGCGGGTACGACGGCAGCCGCGCTGGGGTTTGCCCCGACCGCCGCGATTGCACAAACACGTAACTACAAATTGCTGCGTGCGCGTGAAACCCGAAATACCTGCACATACTGTTCTGTCGGCTGTGGATTATTGATGTACAGCCTTGGTGATGGCGCCAAAAATGCCAAATCCACTATTTTTCATATCGAAGGGGACCCGGATCATCCTGTAAACCGTGGTGCCTTGTGTCCTAAAGGGGCTGGATTGGTTGATTTTGTTCACAGCAAAAATCGCCTGCATTATCCGGAATATCGCGCCCCCGGCTCCAATCAATGGCAACGCATAAGCTGGAATGAAGCCTTCGATCGTATTGCGAGATTGATGAAACAAGATCGCGATGCCAATTTCATCAAAACCAACCAAGATGGTGTCACGGTTAACCGTTGGCTGACAACGGGCATGTTGTGTGCTTCCGCAGCCAGTAACGAAACGGGTTTTTTATCGCAAAAATTTAGTCGCGCTCTCGGCATGCTTGCCGTAGACAACCAGGCGCGTGTCTGACACGGACCAACGGTAGCAAGTCTTGCTCCAACATTTGGTCGCGGTGCGATGACCAACCACTGGGTGGATATTAAGAACGCGAACCTGATCGTCGTAATGGGCGGGAATGCCGCTGAGGCACATCCTGTGGGTTTCCGTTGGGCAATGGAAGCCAAAATTCACAACAATGCGAAACTGATTGTTATCGATCCACGTTTTACCCGTACGGCCTCCGTGGCGGATTTTTACACGCCTATCCGTTCCGGAACGGATATTGCCTTCCTGTCAGGTGTGATTTTATACCTGATGACCAATGAAAAGATTAACCGTGAATATGTCGAGGCTTACACCAATGCCAGCCTGATTGTGCGGGAAGATTTCTCGTTCGATGATGGTTTGTTCAGCGGCTATGATGCGGAAAATCGCAAGTATGACAAAACGACCTGGAATTACGAGCTGGATGAGAATGGTTTTGCCAAGCGTGACAAAACCCTGTCCCATCCTCGTTGTGTCTGGAATTTGCTGAAATCTCACGTCAGCCGCTATACACCGGATGTCGTGACTGATATTTGTGGTACGCCGAAGGCAGATTTTCTTAAGGTATGTGAATATCTGGCAGAAACCAGCGCGAAAGACAAAACCACCTCTTTCCTGTACGCATTGGGCTGGACGCAGCACTCCGTTGGTGCACAGAACATTCGTACTATGGCAATGATCCAATTGTTGCTCGGCAATATGGGAATGGCGGGCGGCGGCATTAATGCGCTGCGTGGTCACTCCAATATTCAGGGCCTGACGGATTTGGGGCTGCTGTCGCAGAGCCTGCCGGGTTATCTCTCCCTGCCATCGGAGAAACAAACTGATCTGCAAACTTATTTGCAGGCCAGTACACCAAAATCCACCGTGCCGGGACAGGTCAATTATTGGGGAAATTATCCGAAGTTTTTTGTCAGCCTGATGAAGAGTTTCTATGGTGATAACGCCCGTAAAGAGAATGACTGGGGCTTCGATCTGCTGCCGAAGTGGGATAAACCTTACGATGTCCTGCAATATTTCGAAATGATGTCGAAAGGGGAAGTGAACGGTTATATCTGTCAGGGATTCAACCCCATCGCGTCATTCCCGAACAAGAACAAAGTGGTCGCCGCGTTGTCGAAACTGAAGTTTTTGGTCACGGTCGATCCGCTCAGTACCGAAACAGCGTCATTCTGGCAAAATCATGGTGAGTTCAACGATGTTGATCCTTCTGCCATTCAGACCGAAGTATTCCGTCTGCCATGCTGCTGTTTTGCCGAAGAGAATGGCTCAATAGTCAATTCAGCCCGCTGGCTGCAATGGCACTGGAAAGGGGCGGATGCACCGGGTGAAGCCATTGGGGATGGTGAAATTCTGTCAGGTATCTTCAAACGCCTGCGTGATTTGTACCGTGAAGAAGGCGGTGCAGCCCCAGAGCAAGTCTTGAGTATGACATGGGATTATCTCGACCCTGACAATCCAACCCCGGAAGAAATAGCGCAGGAAAATAACGGCCGTGCTCTGGTTGATTTGCTGGATGACAACGGCAATGTGCTGGTGAAAAAAGGTCAGCAATTGTCATCGTTCGCGCAATTGCGTGATGACGGCACCACCGCCAGTGGCTGCTGGATTTTCGCCGGAAGCTGGACGCCGGAAGGCAACCAGATGGCCCGCCGCGACAATGCAGATCCATCCGGCATCGGTAATACGCTGGGATGGGCATGGGCGTGGCCTCTGAACCGCCGCATCCTGTATAACCGTGCATCCGCTGATCCACAGGGCAAGCCGTGGGACCCGAAACGTCAATTGATTGCCTGGAATGGTGATAAATGGGCGGGTGTGGATATCCCGGACTACAGCAACGCGGCTCCCGGTACGGATGTCGGGCCGTTTATCATGCAACCAGAAGGCATGGGTCGCCTGTTTGCCATCGACAAAATGGCTGAAGGCCCCTTCCCTGAACATTATGAGCCATTCGAAACGCCGCTGGGAACTAACCCGCTGCATCCGAATGTGGTTTCCAATCCGGCTGCCCGCGTATTCAAAAGTGATTTTGAAGCGATGGGTAAGGCCGATAAATTCCCTTACGTGGGAACCACTTACCGGCTGACTGAACATTTCCATTTCTGGACAAAACATGCGTTATTAAACGCGATTGCCCAGCCAGAGCAGTTTGTGGAAATTGGTGAACGGTTGGCGGCAGAGAAAGGCATCAAACAGGGCGATACCGTTAAAGTCAGCTCCAAACGTGGTTATATCAAAGCCAAGGCGGTGGTGACGAAGCGTATTCGTACTTTGAATGTTCACGGTCGTGAAGTGGATACCATAGGTATTCCGATTCACTGGGGCTTTGAAGGCGCAGCGAAGAAAGGTTTCCTTGCAAATACCCTGACGCCGTTTGTCGGTGATGCCAATACGCAGACACCGGAATTCAAGGCATTTCTGGTTAATGTGGAAAAGGTGTAGGGGAGAAAAATTATGTCATTGCAATCTCAGGACATTATTCGTCGCTCTGCCACCAGTTCATTGACTCCCGCGCCTCGTGTGCGGGATCACCAGCAAGAGGTGGCAAAACTGATCGACGTGACGACGTGTATCGGCTGTAAAGCATGTCAGGTAGCGTGTTCAGAATGGAACGATATTCGTGATGAAATTGGGCACAACGTCGGTGTTTATGATAATCCCGCCGATCTGACGGCGAAGTCATGGACAGTGATGCGATTTTCCGAAGTGGAGGAGAATGGCAGACTGGAATGGTTGATCCGCAAAGATGGCTGTATGCACTGTGCCGATCCGGGGTGTCTGAAAGCCTGTCCGGCAGAAGGGGCGATTATTCAGTATGCCAATGGTATTGTTGATTTTCAGTCAGAGCACTGCATTGGCTGCGGCTACTGCATTGCGGGCTGTCCCTTCAATGTGCCGCGCATTAACAAAGAGGATAATCGTGCCTACAAATGTACCCTGTGTGTTGACCGTGTTGGCGTGGGGCAGGAACCTGCCTGTGTGAAGACCTGCCCGACCGGCGCGATTCATTTCGGCAGTAAGCAGGATATGAAAGAGCTGGCAGCGGAGAGGGTTGAAGAGCTTAAGGGACGCGGTTATGAAAATGCCGGGCTGTACGATCCCGAAGGCGTGGGGGGAACACATGTGATGTATGTTCTGCACCATGCCAACAAACCTCAGCTTTATCACGGCCTGCCGGATAACCCGACCATCAGTCCGACAGTCACATTCTGGAAAGGTGTCTGGAAGCCATTGGCGGCAATCGGTTTTGCCGCGACCTTTGCTGCTTCCATTTTCCATTACGTCGGCATTGGCCCGAACCGTGTCTCTAAAGAAGAGGAAGAGAGTGCGCTCAAGGATGTTGACTCCAGCGATGAGGAGGTGAAGAAATGAAAAAGCGTAACGATATCATTATCCGTCATTCTCCGATTGAGCGAGTCAATCATTGGGCGGTGGTGATCTGCTTTTTGTTTACGGCTATCAGTGGGCTGGGATTTTTCTTTCCTTCCCTGAACTGGATGATGAATATCTTTGGTACACCGCAGCTATCACGGATACTGCATCCGTTTGCGGGTTCGATCATGTTCTTCCTGTTTATCTTTATGTTTTTCAGATACTTCAAACATAACCTGATCGACAGGGATGACATTGAATGGGCGAAGAATGTTCATAACGTGCTGCGTAATGAAGAAGCGGGGGATACCGGGCAGTATAACCTCGGTCAGAAAGGCATTTACTGGTCGGTAAGTGTCTGTCTGCTCTTATTGTTGGTCAGCGGCATTATTATCTGGCGTCCTTATTTTGCCGAGTATTTCTCGATTCCATTGATCAGAATTGCCTTGCTGGTGCATTCCCTGTCAGCGATTGGCCTGATCCTGACCATTATTGTCCACGCTTATGCGGCGTTTTGGGTGAAAGGATCAGTACGGGCGATGGTGGAAGGCTGGGTCACACGTGGCTGGGCGAAAAAACATCATCCCCGCTGGTATCGAGAAATTGTCAAACAAGAGCAACAGAAGGAAAAAGAGTAAATTTGAGGCAGGGTATTTTTGTGTACCCTGCTTTTTTCTTACTTATTGAAAAATTAGTATTGAACATAGCTTTCCGTAGTGTAGAGAAATTAAACTGATAAACCTTGTTGTGTGGCTACAAAATGGCTACAATGATCGTTATTTGAACAAATAATGGAGATTTGTATGGTTGATACTGTTGTAAGAGCCAGAGTATCCTCAGCCTCTAAAGAAGCGGCTATGGCGAATGCCAAGGCATTGGGACTGGATTTATCTACGGTGATTCGTATGCTTGTTAATCGGTTGGCAGTTGAAGGTCAATTACCTGACGGATTTCTTCAGCCAAATAGCGAAACATTACAGGCTATTCGTGATCTGGAAAATGGTAAAGATGTTCACCGTGTAAACACCATTGATGAGTTAAAACGCGATTTGGGTTGGTAAATAATGTTGATGATCGTTTACCAAAGTCGGTTCAAAAAGGATGCTAAAAAGTATGCCAACAATAAGAAAGCGCAAGAGATTATTCTAGAAACTCTTGCGCTTTTACAGACTGGTCAGCTATTACCACCAAAATATAAAGAGCACCGACTGATTGGTAACTATATTGGTTACCTAGAATGCCACGGCGCTCCAGATTTACTCTTGATTTACCAACGTACTGACACAGAATTGATATTGTATCGTGTTGGAAGCCATGCTGATTTATTCAAATAATCAATGCGCTATAAGCAAGGCGCAATCATTCACTGAATAATTTTTTGAGTATCTGATTAGCCTGCTCCTTATCAAACGGTTCAAGCTCTTCACCTGGAGATAACCCCGCCCAATCCAATTGTTCAGCTTCGTCTTCAGTCAGAACTTTCTTTTTCCTCAATTTGAGTAAATGGTTCCAACTAAAAATGCCGCCAGAATCTTCAGCCGGGCACATACCCTTACCTGCCGTGACTACAGGCAGGGTAATATCTTTTTGCAGCACTTTCTCGACTATCGCCAAATGGAACCAATCATCGCCAAAGTCATATTGGTAGCTGAGATAATCGCCGGTATCATTCAGAAATACACCAATGCGCACTTGGTCATAATGCTCTTCCGGGATTTCTGTTCCCATAATATCAAAGCGGAACAGGTGGGCATTCTCCCATCCCATGGCATTTTGTATCACATCATGAAATTCATTCAGTGTGAGTTGATTGCTGACTTTAATCCGACGCCATACCGCAGGGCTTGCATCAAGTAAGCTGATTTTGATGACAAGCCCTTGTAGTGGCATCTCGGCATCAATAAGGTCCATCGCTGCGGTAAAGTATTCAAAACTGAACTCTGATAAGGTATCAAATAGTGCAAATTTTTTGCGACTCAAAGTGGGATCGCTGAGTGTATGGGCCAGGTCTAAATAATCATTCGTCAGACGTTGCGCCTGTGGCGGCAGTTTATACCGTTCGACTGCGGCCGAGTAAGTCAGGCGTTCAGTAAACAACTCCCGGTTTGCATAGTAATAGCGCTTCAATAAATCTTTGGGTGTTGTCGCTGCCAATATATATTCTTCTGGTGCCAGCCAACTCATAATTAATGGGGAATACCCCGTCATAAGGCTGAGACGATTTCGTTCCTGGCGTTGCCGATTGGCTTGATAGCCCAGTTTTTGGCTCCAGTATTCAAAATCAAACGCTTCTGGTTGTGTCCACTCGAAAGGGAGTCGCGACAACCAATAAAGTGAGTAGAGATCGAGTGGAGTGTTTTTGTTCGACTGTACTGAAAGGACCCACGGTAAGACCTGTTGCAGCCAGTCTGGAGAAACTGATGTAAAGTCTACATGAGGGTCTAATTGTGCGATCAGCTCAGTGAGGGATTGTTCAGGATCAAGATTCAGTAAGGTCTCCCGAATACCCGATTTGAAATCCAGCATCATGTTTAACTGATATACCTGATTATCCAGTGTCACTTTTATCATCATACTGGCGCAATCATTCCCATCAACATGGGAGGCGTGTATTTCATGTATTTCTGCTGTCTTACGGGCCTTACTGTGTGCCAGTGCGCGTTTTTTCCAGCGTTTAAAACAGTGTTTAATCGAGGAATGGCGATTGAATCGTGTACACAGGTTTAAAAGCTGCAAGTAGGATAAATTTGCCCATGCCGAGGAAGGGCAATTATCCAACGCTTGCGCACTGGCAAGGGCAACGGGCTCTTCAAAGTACTGAGTCAGTAAAAGCAGCGCATCTATGCCCCATGAATAGTGGGCCACTTCCGACAGTAAATGGGGTAAGGTTTCAGCAGGGGCTACAGAAAAGCCGGTTTCGAAAAACTCGATGAATTCAATGCCAGATTGGATCTCAAATTGATCAAACAGTTGGCTTAATCTGGGCTGTTTCTGGGGAAAAGTCGCGATATTGGTGCTATCTGCATATTCTGGAGCGCCCAGCAAATGAGTGATGTCAGTATTGATGTGAAACTGATGTTTCTTCAATATTGATAAACAAAGCAGCACACATTCACTGTTGATCTCGTAGTTTTCTTTGGTATACGCCAGAACGTATTCAATAGCCTCTTCAAATTGTTGTCTGGCTTCTACTGGTAACTTGTTCGTCGTTAACGCAAGTTCCGCGATGGCAACCTCAACCCAACTGCTAATGCTGTCCCCCATCTCGGTCATCGTCTCTTTAGGCAGGGTTAATACCAGAGTTATCAGCAGGAATACGTTTTCTGGGTTGGTAAACCAATCTATCTGCTTTTGGGTTAAATTTCTCTGTTTCTCAGGTAATTGGGCATATTTTTTTATTGCCGTCAGTAATTTTTCAGATGTTAGTTTCATCATTAATCTCTTCAATTATCGATAGGCCAATCTAGAAGAGTGTTAATGATTATGCAGATAAATCCACCCTTCTCCCCTTTTATAACACTGACAGTTTAACCTGAATTATTACGGTGATGTCAGTAAACTTGCATGGTAATGCCCGTTGTTTGGTAAGGTAATGTTTGGCAAGGTAAGATGGTTGGATACTTACGTATAAACAGAATAGGAAGGTGAAGGTAATGAGTATTCGCATTGTTCCTAAAGAGCAGTTAGGCAAAGAGCGCGTAAATGAAAGAGGTGCGGGTTTTATTCCACCCTTGCTGTTTGCCAATCTGAAAAACCTGTATCAACGTCGTGCCGAACGTCTGAAAACGCTGGCGACAGAAAACAATCCATTTTCAAACTACCTGAATTTTGTTGCTGAAATCGTACAGGCACAGCAAAAAGCCCTGTATGACAATCCGCTGAATGTGGAGTTGGATGAAATTATCGGTTATTCCCAACAAAAGAATGGCATCCCGTTAGATTGTAAAACCCTGCCCCGTACTCAGCACTGGCAAAATATCCTGCATTCCCTGATAGCAGAATTGTTGCCCACCGTGCCAGAACATGTAAAACCTGCCATCGAAAATCTGGCGAAAAACTCAGAACAAGAGCTGGAAGAGATGGCAAGTGCGCTGCTGAATAGAGAATTCAGCAAAGTCAGTGCCGATCAGGCAGTGTTTGTCTGGGCGGCATTGTCTGTTTATTGGGCACAAATGGCCAGCCTGATCCCCGGCAAGGCGCGGGCGGAATATGGTGAACACCGACAGTTTTGTCCGGTTTGCGGCAGTATGCCCGTTGTCAGTATGGTGCAAATCGGCTCCAGCCAAGGCTTGCGCTACCTGCATTGTCATTTGTGTGAAAGCGAGTGGCATGTTGTGCGAATCAAATGCAGCAACTGTGAGCAGACTCGTGACCTGAATTATTGGTCATTGGATAGTGAGCAGGCGGCAGTCAAGGCGGAAAGTTGTGGTGATTGCGGCAGCTATCTGAAAATTCTTTATCAGGAAAAAGATCCCAATGTGGAAGCAGTGGCGGATGATCTGGCATCACTGATTTTGGATGCCAAAATGGAAGAGGAAGGTTTTGCCCGTAGCAGTTTGAACCCTTTTCTATTTCCCAATGAATAAGTGTTCCCAATGAATAAGTGTTCCCAATGAATAAATGTTCCCAATGAATAAATGGTAATGGATGAAACGATGACACAAGCAATAAACTCACTGTACCGTCAATTACCCTCTATTGATCGCGTGCTGCGGGAGCCGGAAATCATCTCGTTGACAGCGCGCCATGGGCAGACGCGAGTGGTAGATATATTGCGGGAAATGCAGGAACAGGCGCGGTTCAATATCCGGGAACATCAGACCTTGCCGGAATGGAGTGATAATTGGGCCGCACCATTACGCCAAAGATTGGAACAGGATCAAATGTCAGCGTTGAAGCCCGTACTTAACTTGAGTGGCACGGTGCTTCACACCAATTTGGGGCGGGCATTGCTGGCAGAGTCGGCGATTGATGCGGTAACACAGGTGATGCGTTCGCCGGTTACGTTGGAATATTCCCTTGATGGCGCTGCTCGTGGGCATCGTGATCGCGCGCTGGCGGATTTACTGTGTACCCTGACGGGAGCAGAAGATGCCTGTATCGTCAACAATAACGCCGCTGCGGTCTTGCTGGTATTGGCAACGGTGGCGCAGGGAAAAGAGGTTGTCGTTTCCCGTGGTGAGCTGGTGGAAATTGGCGGTGCATTTCGTGTTCCCGATGTTATGGTGCAAGCGGGTTGTCGTTTGGTCGAAGTGGGAACGACTAACCGAACGCATTTGAAAGATTACCAGCAGGCAATCAACCCTGAAACGGGTTTATTGATGAAAGTGCATACCAGCAATTACAGCATTGAAGGTTTTACTGCCGAAGTATCGGGTGAAGAACTGGCGAAGCTGGGTATTGCATCCCAAATTCCGACTGCCATCGATCTCGGTAGTGGTTCCATGACAGACATGGCGCAATATGGCTTGCCGGTGGAACCGATGCCACAGGATTATCTGAGCCATGGTATCGATCTTGTCACTTTCTCCGGTGATAAATTATTGGGTGGCCCGCAAGCCGGAATAATTGTTGGTAAGAAACCGTGGATTGATGCCATTCAACGCCATCCGCTGAAACGTGCATTACGGGCAGATAAAATGACATTGGCTGCATTGGAAGCCACATTGCGTCTTTATCAACATCCTGAACAACTTCGCCAAACGTTACCGACACTGCGTTTACTGACGCGTCCGCAAGATGAAATCCATGACATGGCGCAACAGTTACTGCCCAACATTCAGGCATATTACAGCGACAAATTCATTGTTCGCGATGAACCTTGCTATTCCCAGATTGGCAGCGGTTCCTTGCCTGTGGATCGCTTGCCCAGTTGGGCGCTGACTTTTACTGCGATTGATGGGCGTGGCAGTACATTGGAGAAATTGGCTCATCAATGGCGCAATTTGAACAAGCCCGTGATTGGGCGCCTGTATGATGGGCGGTTATGGCTGGATTTACGCTGCCTTGAAGATGGAAGTGCGTTATTTCAGGCATTATTTTCATAAAAATCCCTTAGCATCGTTGTTATAGATATAGGCTTAATGACTATGATTTTTGCCACAGCGGGACATGTTGATCACGGTAAAACGACTCTGATTCGTGCAATCACAGGAGTTGATACGACCCATTTACCGGAAGAGAAAAAACGGGGCATGACTATCGATCTTGGTTATGCTTATTGGCCGCAGCCGGATGGCTCTTCGGTCGGTTTTGTCGATGTACCGGGACATGAAAAATTCCTGTCTAACATGCTGGCGGGAATGGGTGGCATTGATCATGTTGTGTTGGTTGTCGCCTGTGATGACGGAGTGATGGCGCAAACTCAGGAGCATCTGGCGATCCTGCGTTTAATCGGGCGGCCTGATATCATGGTTGTACTGACCAAAGCCGATAGTGTCGAACAGGCAAGGATCGAGGAAGTCCGGCAGCAGGTGATACAGTTATTGGCATCACAAGGCTGGCAATCAGTGCCTTTGTTTGTGACGGCGGCAACAACGTGTGATGGCATTGCCCCACTGAGAGAACACTTACTGTCTGTCCATCAAAATCGCCATTCTTTCCTTCTTCAAAACCCGCAGCAGGAAAAATTGAATCAACGTTTTCGGTTGGCAATCGATCGTGTCTTTACTGTTAAAGGCGCGGGATTGGTGGTCACAGGAACCGCACTGGCTGGAAGTGTTCATGTCGGTGATACGTTGTGGCTGACGGGTTGTGATCAAACTGTGAGGGTTCGTGGTTTGCATGCCCAGAATCAACCTGCTCAGGTTGCGCAGGCAGGCCAGCGTATTGCATTGAATATTGTCGGTGATATCAGCAAAGAGCACATTTCCCGTGGTGATTGGCTATTAGCGCAAAAGCCGTTTTCTCAAAAAATATGGGCATCACAAAAATCATTATCCCCGTCTGAAAAAGTGCTGGTGGAGATTGAAACGGATGTACCACTGCAAAATTGGCAATCTCTCCATATCCATCATGCCGCCAGCCATATCACCGGTAGAATTTCATTGCTGAACTCGCTGGCTGATACGCCGATATTGGCTGAATTGGTGTTGGATCGCCCTTTGTGGTTAGTTGAAAATGATCGCCTGATATTGCGTGATATCAGTGCCAAAAAAACGTTGGCAGGTGCAAGGGTCATTAACTTGAATTCTCCGCGCAGGGGAAAACGTCAGCCGGCATTCCTGAATTGGCTGTCACAATTGGCACGAGCTGCCAGTCATGCAGAGCATCTCATGCTGCATTTACCGAATGGCGCGCTGTCTCTCAGCCATTTTGCCTGGGCACGTCAGTTAACAGGAAGCCAGATCAATAGCCTATTGGCAGAAGCAAAGGTCGTTATTGCGGATGATTGGGCATTATCGCAGCATAATGCGGAGTTAGCGGAGCAAAAATTATTGCAGGTTTTGGCGGAGTATCACGAAAAACACCCCGATCAACTGGGCTTGGGTAAAGCCCGCCTGAAACGGATGGCGCTGCCAACATTGGATGAAACGCTGGTTTATACCTTGATCAATCGCTTACTTGAACAGAAAGCGCTAAAGCAAACGCATGGCGGGCTGCATTTGCCTGAACATGGGTTGGCGTTTACCACAGAACAGGCAAATTTGTGGTCAAAAGCAGAATTGCATTTCAAGGAGGAAGCGTGGTGGATGCGCGATTTGGCAACTGAAATGGGGGAAGATGAAGAAACCATACGCCGCCTTTTGCGTACCGCCGCACAATTGGGGCTTATTATCGCTATCATACCTGACCGTTATTATCATCGTCAGTATATCCAGCAATTTGCTGATTTGATTCGTCAATATGATCAGGCTAACGGAGGCATTACAGCGATAGATTTTCGCAATGAGTTAGGTATCGGCCGTAAATTAGCGATCCAAATTCTGGAATACTTTGACCGCACAGGTTTTACCCGTAGGAAGGCAAACTTGCACGTTTTACGAGATGAGGACATTTTCTAGCTGCTTGTCAAAAAATACTTATTTCACAAAATGGTCGTTGAACTCCTTTGAATCCACGCTGTCTTCATTGAGCGAATTTGCTGCATTTTATTTACGGCATATTTGAAAACCTATGCTATTTTCAGCGAGTAATGTCAAACATGAACTCATGTGTGGAATTCAATAGAGTATGAAGAAGAAGATAATCTCGAAGATTTATCTTGGATTGCTGTTGATTGCTTCCTCGATATTGGTGTTTGAAAAGGGCGGAGATATTTATCCTGCACTGGTGTCAGTCGGCGTGTTTAGCGTCATCTTTGGTCTGGTTTTCTTAGTTTCAGCGCGTTGGTTATTTTCGGCGGTGTTAACGGGAACCTTATTTATTATCCTCAAATTCCTCAATCAGATAAAAGTCCATTACTACAAAGAACAACTGATGTTTTCCGATTTGAATCTCATGCTGGACCCCTCAAATCAGGAAACCCTGCGCCATTATTGGCTGGCCGGTATTGCGGTAGTGGCGATGGTTATTTGTTTGATATTCAATATGATACTGAGTTGGAAAGCGGCTCCTCCTGTACGAGGTATCAAATGGCGCTTCGCCAGTATCGTTTTGATGGCCGCCGGTGTCTGGGGTATCAATTTAACGGTCAAAGCCTACTACGTTCAATGGCAGAATGAATTGCCGAAAGGGCGGGGAACGATGACCAATATGGTGATGTCGGCCATGGATGCAGAATATCAGCCCCCGAAGTTTGGCACATCTGCTGATTATTTCCTGCAACAGGCGAAAAAAGTGACTCTGCCTGAACCACAGTCCGCCGTGAAACCCGATGTGGTTGTTTTATTGCAAGAATCCACCGTTAATCCCCATCTTTACCAATTACCCGCTAATGTTAAGTTGCCGGATTTGTATATGTTCCAGCGCGATGCGGGTGTCAGCGCCCAAAGCCCGCTAAGAGTACAAACGTTTGGTGGCGGAACTTGGTTATCTGAATTCTCTGTTCTAACGGGATTGGATACGGATGATTTTGGCTCACGTAAAAATGCCGTGTTTTACTTTGTTGTCGATCATCTGCAAAACAGCTTGTTCCGTGCGATGAAAGACAATGGTTATTACACCGTTGTGCTGACACCATTTAATAAATCTGCTTACCATGCAGGGCACGCTTACAAGACATTAGGCGTTGACCGGGTGATCCAGCCACAAGAGTTAGGTTATCCAGCCAGCATGGGCGAAAACCTCTGGACGATTCCGACACAGGATATGTTGTCGTACGTGAAAACTATTTTGGCTAAAGAAACCGATAAGCCAATTTTTATTTTCTCTCTGACAATGTTTGAACATGGCCCTTATGATGAGAACCATCATGATGACTATGGTTTGACTGGCAGCGTTGAACGTTCGATAGCAGTAGGCAAATTTAGTCATTACATGGAAAAAATTATCGCCTCCGATTCGGCCATCAAGGATTTCAGTGAATTTGTTGCCAAGCGTGATAAGCCCACTGTTTTTCTCTATTTTGGCGATCATCAACCGAACATCCACTTTGATCATTATCACTCTTCGTTACCTGATCCCGCGCATATTACCCAATTTACCTTACGGGATAATTTAAAACAGGGGGCTTCTATCACGACGGGTAAACTGACTGATATTTCTTTCCTTGGTGGAATGATACTGGAGCGTGCCCGCTTGGCTGCCCCACCATTTTATCAGGCCAATATGACCATGCGTCATTTGTGTGATGGTGCTTTGAATGATTGTCAGGACAACGCGTTGGTAGAGAGCTATAAGCACTATATTTACCAGCAGTTGAATACGGCAGGTAAGGAATAACTGCCGTTTTATTTGCTTTTTCAGTACGTACGTCTTCAGTACTTGCTCCCTCACTATTCCTTCTGCCAGTCTGGATCGCTGACAGAAGGAAGATGTTTATAGATATATGGCGACGATATGGGCGCTGGTCGTAAATCCAGATAGCTTTTGAGGCGGAATGATTTCTGCCCTGCACCCCACTAATTCAGCAAGATGCTTAATATCCTCATAAGAGTGGATTATTTCTCGGGACTCATATAAATGAGTTTCACCATTAATAATCACTTTTACCGTCATTATGGCTTCCCAGGCAGTGTCGCTCCATTCAGGCGGCGTGAGTGGCCAATAGCTTTCCACCTTACCCAGCTCAGTGTCACTGATAACACGTGTTTCTTCATGTTTTTCGATAATGTCAGTGAATGTGCTTGGTTTATGTACCTGAATGAAAAGTATGCCGTTTTTATGGGAATGGCGTTGACACCATTTTAACAACCATTGAATGGATTCTTTTGTAAAGTAACCAACAGAATATCTGAGCAAAGTGAAAATATTAAATTTCAAATCAGGAGGAATAATCGGTTCATCAGAAGGTAAACTCGAAACAAAGTAATTTTCTTCGCGTTGTATACCTTTTGCAACGGAATAGGATTTCATTCCTTCAGAACCATCAAGGGAATAAGCTTTGCATCCCAATTGATTAAACACCAGTGAATGTCTTGCTGGTCCGGCGAGTAATTCTAATGTGGTTATGTCATGAGGATCGCTGGGAAATGAGAGGTCAAGAAGAGAGCGGCATTCTGCCAGAAATTCTCTTTGGGTTGAAAATGCATCATATAACTCAGGATGTTTTGAATATAATTGGCTAATATCTTTCATAAATAATCCCTTGAGTAAAAGGTGATATGGCCCTTATCGTTTCTTACACTGCTTTGTCTGCTGTTTTTATTTATCCCTAATGATTTGAAATCGATTGGTGATAGATGTGCTTTTGATTTTAATATTTTGTTTTTATTGGCTATTTTGTTTCTTCTGGCCGATTTCTATTAAGGATTTTTTATTATAAATACTAAAGTAATATTTTTACGATTTAATAGTATATTGGTCCTTTTTTATTCGGTAAACGTTGTTTTTTAACAATAAAGTAACATTTTTAATGATAAGAATATAAGTTAGGTTAAAAAATGACGCATAGAAGAGAGGTTGAATATCCCCCCAAAAAACAGGGGGCAATAACCTGAATAAACGATAAATTATATTAATGGTTTTTATGGTTTATAGTTGATGTCAATATTCTGAGGAGAATTGAAATCCAACCCATAAATATCACCACGACACAAAATTTCACTGAATTCAATGACATCATTTTGGCTATTCAGGCTGATTTGGTGAATTTGCAGCAGTGGCGAGTTTTCGGCGATATTGAGCAATATGGCAAGCTCTGCATGGCAGGCAATGGCCTTGATTTTATGATGCACGTTGGTGAGGTGAATGTTTTGTTGTTCCCAATGAGCATACAGGGAACCTTCCAATAATTCTGGGTGAGGCAGGTAGGCTTGGGGAATATAGGTATTCTCAAGGGAAACCGGAGTGCCGTTAGCAAGGCGGATGCGACGCAGTTTGGCAATGTACTCGCCCGTGTTAACTGATAATTTTTTCGCTATATCTTCCGGCGCAGGAATAATCTTTCTTGATAACCAATAATTGGATACCGTTCCTCCCTCTTTAATGATTTGGGAAGTAAAACCAACAGCCTGATTGAGAGAAGAATTTTCCGGTTTTGCAACCTGAGTGCCAATCCCTTGCTGGCGTATGATCACCCCTTTTTCTTCCAGAAGCTGCATTGCCTTACTGACAGTGACTCGAGATATATTGAGCCGTTCTGCTAATCGGCGTTCGGGGGGTAAAAACTCACCTACAGCCAATAATTGTTTTTCAATCGCCATTTCGATGGCTTTTTGCAATTGTATATAACGAGGGCTATTGCTTTTCTTTTCAAGTTGTTCGCGTATCCAGTCAACAAAGTGATTCGGCATATTTTTAACCCCAGTTATTTGATGGCATAAGTGTACATTAGCCTGTACAGCAAGGTATAGAGTGTATTGGAATTAGATTGGCATCACATAATGACAAAATTGGACTTTCATTGGCCTTCATGGTCCGATAAAGTATAAGTCTTGCTTATATAAGAAGTTGGGAGTTTTTCTGAAACTACCCGGCCTATTTGCAAGAAATGTATATCCAGTATGTTTCGAGTTACATCCAGTAAAGCTGTAGCCCGAAAGACGATGGGTGTATAGGAACGTTATGTGTTCTTCAATCTCAGGGCCGATGTCATACATAGGCCCTAAGGGGGCGTGGTGGAAGGTGTCCTGCTGCCATGTTGTGTATGAAGAGACAGAGATTTGATTGGCTCTTTTTTTGGTTAATCAAATCGAAACGTTGCGCTCTGGTCATGGCGTCATTTTTTGTGGTACTCCGGTAATGCGTGTGAATATTTGCGCCAACCTAGGGAAAGAGAACCATTGAAGCCATGCCCAGAGCCATTTTTCAGGACGATATCCGGTATCTTCATATTCCCTGCTGAGATAATGGTATAAGTTAGTGAAATCAACTCAGATAGGGTTTTTCAGTGATGGAAAACATAATGAGTACACAGCAAGATAGTCATCGGTTTTGGAAGGTAGAACGCACAGGTATAAATATTGTTCCTCTTTCAGAACGTACAGGTACACCTCTGGATCTGTTTTGGGTCTGGTCAGCCGCCAATATTGGCATTCTCGGCATTGTTTACGGTGCCATCATTGTTTCCTTTAAGCTCTCTTTCCTGCAATCTGTGCTTGCGGCGCTGCTTGGTCTTTCCAGTTTTGCACTGGTTGGTTACCTCAGTTTCAGCGGTAAAGTGGGAAGAACCACAACCCTCACCCTTTCCCGCACTATTTTTGGCATTAAGGGAAATATTGCTCCGACGGTGCTCTTCTGGTTCATCTCCATGGGGTGGGAATCCATCAATATTGTCACCGGCACTTTGACACTTTCCGCTTTATTTCAGGCCTGCGGGCTTCCCGAAAGTATATTTTTGACGGTGGTTAGCATGGTCTTATTTGCTGGCCTGTCAATTGGTGTCACTTTGTTGGGAAAAGAGATGGTCATTGCCTTGCAGCGATGGGTTATCAAGATCTTTGGTGTCATGACACTGGTTGTGGTGTTCTATATTTTGTTTACGACAAGATGGGAAGCGGTATTGGCGATGCCATCGGGCAGTTGGTTAACAGGGTTTCTGCCTGCCGTTTCTGTCGTTGCCGCCGGTAGTGGCATTGCATGGGCTGCAACGAGCGCTGATTATAGTCGTTATCAGCATGAAAACGCCTCCAAAGTAAAAATTTTCACCGCGGTAACCGCAGGCGGAATGATCCCTCTGGTACTGCTATTGTTTGCAGGAATTTTGCTTTCCGTCCAATTACCTGACCTGCCCAAATCCGAGAATCCTATTGCCCACATTGGTTCTATCTTGCCGGATTGGATGTTGATCCCTTACTTAATGACGGCAATCGCAGGCATCGTCATCATGGCCGTGATGAGTCTCTATTCTGCCAGCTTGAATCTGTTGACATTGGGGATAAAAGTTAAGCGGGTTCATGCGGTTGCCATTGATTCCATTATTGTGTTGAGTGTCGCGATTTATACCCTTTTTGTTACCGGTGACTTTATGGGGCCATTTATCGCATTTCTGATATTCTGCGGCGTGTTTTTAGTATCGTGGGAAGCGATATTTCTGCTTGATTATATCGTCATCAGTCGTCATCAGGGGTATTGCACGGACAAATTGTTTAATTACATTGGCCCTAATGGCGGCATTAAATGGATCCCCATATTGTGCTGGCTATTGGGGGCGTTGGCTGGTTTTCTGGTGACGCAAAATGATTTCATCAGTGGCCCGTGGGCAGTGGGGATTTTCGCGAATTCCAGCCTTGGTCTATTCTTGTCATTTTTCGTCAGTTTTATCTGTTATGGTCTGTATTTAATGCTGAATAGGTATAAAAAATGAAGGAACCTTTATTACCGGTTGTTGTAGTGGGATCAGCGACAGGGGATATTGTTCTCAGGTTGCCTGAATTACCCCATGATAGTGAATATTGGGAAGCTGAGGAAATTGATCGGCAAGTCGGTGGCTGTGCATTCAATGTTGCGCGTGCACTGTGTCGCCTTCAATCCCCGGTTATTAATGGCATATTTGTTGGTAATGGCACTTGGGGAGAATGTGTTACCGCAGAAATGGAAAAACTTGGGCTAAAGGTAACATTGCGCCATCCAACAAAAGACAATAGTTGGTGTTTTGCCATGATGAAACCGGATGGTAAGCGCACTTATGTCTCCGTTCCCGGTTGTGACGATAATTGGAATAGAGAAATGTTGGAGACTATCCCGCTGCCGGAACAGGGATATGTCTACGCCAGCGGCTATGAATTGGCAAATCCAACAGCGGATGAATTGCGTGAATGGTTGCTGACTTCACCTACTGAGCTGACTTTGGTATTAGATTTTGGCCCCCGCCTGATTGATATCGACCCTGAATTTATTCAAGCACTGCCCGCAGACAGAACAATTCTCAGTTTGAATAAAGATGAGATTGCTTTGCTGTGTGGTGTTGGAGATTCAATGACACAGGCCAGCCGCTATGCCAAGGAATATGGCTTCACGATTATTGCACGTATAGGTGCAGAGGGAGCATGGATATGCCAGCCAGATCGTGATCCTGAATACGTGTCGGCTTACAAGGTCAAGGTTGAGGATAGGATTGGAGCCGGTGATGCACATTGTGGCGGTATGCTGGCGGGGTTGTCTCAGGGAATGCCATTACGGGATGCGGTCGATCTGGGAAACCGGGTTGCAGCCGTTGTTGTCAGCCGTCCGGGAGCCAATGGTGCGCCTGCTAAGAGCGAACTGGCAGATTTTATCTTCGGCTGAATCCTCTGAAAAATTAAGCAACAAAAAAACCTACTCAATATCATTTGGGTAGGTTTTTTAGATTAGGCCAATGGGGTGATAAGGTAGGTGCAGCGCCGGTCGCCGCTGAGAATATATTCGGTTCTTTCCACGTTGGCTTGCAGAATTTCCCGGAATAGCCTCAGTTCTGCCCGACAAAATCCCTGACATGTTTTGGCAGCCGTACAGATGGGGCAATGATTTTCAAAAAACAGAATAGCGCCATTCGCTTCGACAGAATAATGAGCCATATAACCTTCTTGGCAGCGTATGGCTACCAGCCGCTCAACTTTTTCCTGTAACCCTGCTGCATTTTCCATTGCCTTTTTATAGTTGGAAAAAGCCTCTTTTTCGCGGGCACTGATCACTAAATCAATCACTGTTTCGCCCAATTGATTGCAGATAATCGTAATCAAATGAGTGGTAAGCTCTGCATGGGTATCGGGAAATCGGGCATGGCCTTTCTCAGTAAGATGCCAAAGTTGAACAGGACGCCCAACTCCCCTTGCCTCGGATCTTGCTTCAACCAATCCTTCTTTAGCCATTTTCACAAATTGTTGACGGGCGGCTTCTCCCGTTGTTCCCAATATCTTGCCGGCATCAGAGGCTTGTAAGGCACCTCGAGTTTTAAGAAGCATTAATAACTTCTCACTCACAGTTTGCCCCTCAATTATTTTATTTTCCAAGTCTGAGCTTGACATATTGTTGGTCCCGACATTAATTTATTCCAAGATTTATCTTGTTTAATTTAACGTAAGATTTTTCACAACTCAACCTGTGTTCAGGATAACAATCATGATAATGACTGAGGAAAGCCGCTGGAGGGATCTGTTTTCCAGCAAAAATGCGCCTAGTGCCATGGCACTTTCACTGGGTGTGGGGTTAATGGCAATCAACACCTTAATCGCGATTACTATTTTGCCTTCTGTCGTCAACGATATTGGCGGATTGAACCTTTATGCCTGGAATACGACATTATTTGTTGTGGCATCAATTATTGGTTCTATTCTCTCTGCGAGATTACTCAGTGCATCAGGCGCAAGAAATGCTTATTTGGTTGCGGGCTTGGTTTTTTTCATCGGCAGTTTATTCTGCACTTTAGCACCCACAATGGAAATCATGCTGGTTGGAAGAACCATTCAGGGATTGGGGGGTGGGTTTTTATTTGCACTTTCCTACTTGATGGTTAATCTGGTGTTTGAACAATCACTCTGGCCCCGGGCTATGGCATTGATTTCAGGGGTGTGGGGCGTAGCAACCTTAATCGGGCCGGCTGTTGGTGGCATTTTCGCTGAAATGAACGCGTGGCGTTATGCGTTTGGCATTATGTTACCCATTACTTTACTGTATGCCTTGTTCACTTATCAGATTTTGCCCAAAAAACGGGTACAGGATACAACCAAAACTGCATTGCCGATTGTGCAGCTTATTCTGTTATCCGCCTCCGTACTCGCTGTTTCCTCAGGAAGTTTGTCACAAGATATGCGTATCAATATTATCGGCATAGTGACGGCGGTGATATTGGTATCTTTATTGATTGTCCATGAACGCAGAACTTCAGCGAGATTATTTCCCGAAAATGCGTTGAGTTTGCGCTCTCCTCACTTGATGTTATTCGCCACCATATCACTCTTGGTGATAGGTTTGGCGGGTGATGTTTTCGTTCCCTATTTTTTGCAGGTTCTGCATGGGCAATCTCCTTTGGTGTCTGGTTATATGGTTGCGACCGCAGCATTGGGTTGGACGCTAGGGGAAATGCTCAGCGCCAGCTGGCAGGGTGCGAGAATGCGCTTTTCGATTGTGAGTGGTCCTATCTTCATGTTGATTGGTATGTTGCTGTTGCTTGTGATGTTGCCCTATCAATCAGCCGGTGAGTGGAAAGTAATATTACCGATCATTTTGGGATTGGGGTTGTTTGGTTTTGGCGTCGGTTTTGGTTGGCCTCATCTTTTAACCCGTATTTTGCAAGTTTCCAGTGATGCTGATAAAAACATTGCGGGTTCATCCATTACTACCGTTCAGCTATTTGCCTCCGCATTCGGTTCCGCACTGGCAGGGATGGTCACCAATATATTTGGGTTTTATCAGCCCGGTGGTGTGGAGGGCGCTGCTGCTGCTTCCTATTGGTTATTTCTGCTCTTCTCTATCGCTCCCGTATTGGCATTATTGACCGCGTATAAATCAGCAAGAATTAAAGTCGGGGAATAAATTTATTATCAACGGCATTATCGAAAAAATAATGCCGTTTTTTTCATGATGTGCAATGGAGGATATTCATATAATAGTGATGATTGATTCCATAAATAAGAGCTAAGGATATTTGATGTTAGTTATTTCCCCTATGCCGAAGGATGGTTGTCGTACCCGAATGATAGAGCCGAAACGCAGTTATTCATTGATAATGAAACAATTTTTTATACTGTTTTTATTGCTCATCGGGATGGGCAACGTATCAGCCAGAGAGATAAAACAAGAAACAACAACTGTTGATATTCCTGCATTAAGCAAGCGTGTGACAGATATATCTAAAGTTCTAACGAAAGAAGAGCGTCAGGGCCTGACCCGCCAACTGAAAAAACTGCAATCGGAAGAAAAAGTACAGATGGCAGTCCTGATTATCCCGACGACGGGAAGTGATACTGTTGAGGAGTTTACTTCCCGTGTATTTGATAAATGGAAGTTAGGCAGTAAAGAACGCAATGATGGCATCTTGTTTGTGATCGCTTCTGATGACCATAAAATGCGTATTGCAGTTGGCTCGGGTTTAGATCGTAAATTATCCGATGGCAAGGTTACACTCATTTTGTTGCAGGATGTGAAACCGGCTTTCAAAGAAGATGATTATTATCAGGGGATTAGCAAGGCAATTGATTCAATTGGTACATGGCTGAAAAAATCCGAACAAGCGGAAGCACAGAAAGAAACGGCGAAGATTGTTCAGGCTTTTGAAGAAGGCGATGGCGCATTCAACAAGATATCCGGTAAAGACATCTTTATGCTACTGGGTTTTTGGTTGGTGAGTATAATCTTACTGCCACTAAAAGTTTTTCGCACAGGGCATTGGTTTAAGCGTTTTCTCAAGAGTGCCCTGACTATCGCTGTAGGAACCTATGTACTGAACTTTATTGGGTTACTTTCTACCATTCCGGCAGAGTTTTATCTGCTTATTATCCTGTTACCCGTGATTCTGGTATTTTTTCTGATCTCGTCCGTGGTGTCATTATTGAAAAGCCTATTCGGCAGCCTTTTTGGTGGCTTGTTTGGTGGCTGTAGTTCTGATCGTAACGATGATGATAATTTTTCCGGCGGTGGCGGCGGAAGTCGCGGTGGTGGAGCTTCAGGCGATTGGTAATTGTTTTTTAATATCAATAAATTCATTGTTATTAATAATAATGAAATTGAATTATTTTGTATTTTTGGAATATAACTGATTACCAAGAATTAAATATTGCGGGCGGATTAATAAAAATACCAAGTGGAAATTACAGATAGTCTATTTTAGAATAATCCGCGACACGAATCTTCAGAAAGAAATAATTCGTGTCGCGGTTTTTCAGATATGGCCCCAAACAATAGCGTTAGTCATGCTCTTCACTGCTAATATGGTGTCTGTCGGGATTAAAGCAGGACAGACAAATCACAACTATTGCCAGGATCAGGCAATAAGCGATAATCGGCCAGGTAGTAGCGCTGGATAAAAATGTAATAGTGAGCGTTCCAATCCCTCCTAACAGTAAGCCTCCTAAGCAGAAGTAGACTGCTGTAACCGTTCCTGCTATATGATCGAAACCTTGAAGTGCACCATTAGGTGCCACAGAAACCGCAATAGAGATACCAACACCGACAAGCCACATTGGGGCAATGAAGCCCAATACCGAATTAGGTATGAGTGTTTCTCCGACAGCCAGCAATAGTGCTCCTGCCATCAGGCAGTACATTCCCGCCCGTAACGTATTTAGGATTCCCCATCGGGTAATCAAACTTCCCACACTTCGCGCAGTCACCATCATTGCGATAGCCACAGTTGCAAATAGCAAGCTGAAAGTAATTTGTGATAATCCTTGTCGGCTCATCATTACCCAAGGGGCCGTTGAAAGAAAGACGAAGAAGCTACCCATCCCTGCGCTGTGGCAGAGCGTGTACAGCCAGAAATGCAGGTGTCTTACAGGAAGAAGTAGCTGCGACCACTGTAAGCTTGCCATCCGTTGCCGCCGGGTTTCTGGACAGAATTTCCAGGCTGCAATAACAGCAACTGCCATTGCACATCCTAATAAACCAAAGATTGCGCGCCACCCCAGCCAAGTGTCAATCAGCGCTCCGAGCAAAGGACCTACTGCCGGAACTATAGCAAGCATAGAACCGAGCAAGCCATAGATGACGTTGATTTCTTTACGGCCCGAATAGATGTCGCGTACAGCCGCAAACATGGCTACGAGACATGCCGAAGCCCCGCAGGCTTGAATAATGCGGAAGCCCAAAAAAACTTCTGGTGATGAAGTCATGGCGAGACCGAATGAAGCCGCAATGTAAGCAATCCCACCGCTGAGTAAAACAGGACGGCGACCGAGCCGATCTGACAGTGGGCCAAATAGAAGCTGACCAGCTCCTAACAGAATCAGGTATACAGTCAATGTTAGCTGGATCGTCCCTGTTCCGGCATTAAGTACATCGGCCATGAGAGGAACGACGGGTAGATACATATCCATACCCAGTGATGCCAGTAAATCGAATGGTGATAACAATAATATTGTGGCGGTAAGAGAATATTGCCAGGAAAAATCTTTTGAGTGCACGGATCCATCTCCTAAAGTTAAGGAATTGGCGGCGTGCTCATAGAATTGAGAGGTTCTTGAGGACGCCGCAACAACCGAAAAAAACTATGGTTGCTGCGGCTTATCTCTCTGCTCTGTGCTCGTTGAGAATACTCATATGTAGGTTATCCTGTAGTGAATTCGTACCGTAAACATCTCCATGCTGAGATGCAAGGCGCCTTAAATTACGGATGGTACTTTATAGATAATTGTTCATTTTTTCTAACTATTATTGTTTGGTTGGTGACAGAAACAGCATTTATTGGCTGATCTGTGAGCTTTGGCATTGTGCATTTCCAATATAAAACAGAGTGCTTACCTACTGGATAGCTAAACTGCTAGTGTACTTTGCATGTGCGGCTTAGTGTCGGAATCGTACAAGTTTACTTGGCTCAATACTACCAGAGCATTGCCTGTGTATAATGTATCGCGGCCATTGAAAAGCATGAGCTTGGCTGGAATCGTAGAATTCAGTATAGCGACGGCAATAGAAGTAAATTTGTTAGCCTCGAGTACAGCAAATTTTTAGTCTTGGTTTAAGGGATTAGGATGAGCCTGAAAGAAAAAATAGAAAAATTCATAAGTGGGTGGGTTCAAGCTACCCAAGAACAGTTTACAGGTCATCCAACAGCGAATCTGTTCAGACAAGGTTTGAAAGAGGAAATAGAGGGATTAGTTAAAGATTTTGAGCCGTCTTTTGAAGTGAAAGCCAGCGTTGGCGCAGGCAATTGGGCTAATGTTCCTTGGCTTTCAATTCTCAGCCCGAAAATCACAACAACGACACAGGATGGGATTTATCCTGTGTATTTATTTAAAGCAGACGGTTCAGGTTGTTATCTATCTTTAAACCAAGGAACAACAATTCCGACAAGATATTTAAAAAAAAAAGGTGCGGAAGAAAGATCCCAAAAGATTAAAAGAGTCTTACTCGAACAACTTCCTGAATTGGAGAAATGGGGAATTCAAGAAATTGACTTAAATGCGAACACTGTGCTTGGTAAGTCATACGAAAAGCCCAACATATCTGCGAAATATTATGAGGCAAATAATATTCCAGATGACCTAATTCTGAAGCAAGATCTGTTAGAACTACTGGCATATTACAAACAAATTGAATTTATTGATATTAAGAAAGAGCTAGGTGAAGCAAAGCCATATCCTTCGCCCAAGGAGATGAAAAAAATGACACATGTAGCTTCAATGTCTCTCTCAAAACCCTTCCTTCTTCTAGCTGGTATTTCTGGTTCGGGTAAAACCCGCTTTGTTCGAGAGCAAGCCCAAGCAACAGGTAACCTTAATGATACTTATTGTTTAATTTCAGTCCGCCCAGATTGGCATGAACCGAGCGATTTGTTGGGTTACGTTTCTCGTTTAGGTTCTCAGCCACGTTATATTGCGACCGATGTATTGCGGTTTATCGTTAGAGCTTGGAAAGAAATTATCGAATTGATTACATTTGATACTACAGGGGTGCCGTACGACTGGTGTGGAAGATCATTGGAATACATCCGGCCATATTGGTTGTGTCTTGATGAAATGAATTTAGCTCCAGTAGAGCAGTACTTTTCGGATTATCTTTCTATCCTTGAAACTAGAAGTTGGAATAATCCTAAAAAACTACAGGAGACTGGACTTGATTATGTTTATGAGTGTGAGCCTCTGATCAAAGGCGAGATATTTCAGGCTATTGAAAGTGAGGCCAAGGGTGGGAAAGAAAACTCAATTGAGCAGCTTGCAGCAGATTTAGATTTAGATTTATCCAATGATTTAGAGCGTGATATTTGGCAATACTTCTTACATCACGGTATAGCAATTCCGTTTAACCTCATCGTTGCTGGAACGGTGAATATGGATGAAACCACTCATGGCTTCTCCCGCAAGGTGATCGACCGTGCCCTGAGTTTTGATTTTGGTGAATTCTTCCCTAACGATTTTGATCACTTCTTTACCCCGAATACTCAAAATAAAACCCTGAGTTATCCGATTTTGTCCCACGCACGGCTTGAGGATTTGCCTGCCATAGACAGTAATGGCAAAAAAAGTATTGGTTTTTTAAAGGCTGTGAACCAGGTGTTGGATAACACGCCATTTAAGTTGGCCTATCGAGCGCTGAACGAGTTACTGTTGGCGGTGGTCAGCCAAAATCCGCAAGACGATATTGAATTAAAAGCAGCCTGGGATGACTTTTTAATGTGTAAGGTATTGCCGCGTATTGAAGGTGATTGCGATAAGCTGGTGATCAATAGCACAGACCAATCACTACTTAAACAATTAGAACAGCTATTAGCCACGGAGTTTGCTGAGTTCTGGAATGAGCTAGGTGATTCCCCAACTGCACGTCCTGATCTGTACCGAGAATATAAAGAGGGTGGTGATCAGGTGATACGCGTTGCCTGTCGCAGCAAAGAAAAGCTCGATTGGATGCAAAAGCGCTTAGAAAATTCTGGTTTCACCAGTTTCTGGCCTTAATGCCATACTCATGAAGGAGGCTCGGGAATGCCAGAATTACTCCGTGTGCAAACCGCTCAGTTTGAATTTTCGATTTGGTGTAACGACATTGCCAAACGTCAGCAGGTTTATCAGGCAACTCTGTTAAAGCGTGCATCAAAACAGACGCAAGCTGAGCAGAGGCAAGCGATTGACGAGCAAAATAGACTGCCCATTATCCGTTTCTCCCCTCCTTTATTGATAACCGAGGTATCCATTACCGAAGTTAGCACAAAGGGGGGACATGCTGCACTGACAGCAGAACTTGTACTGGATGAATCGCTCTTTTTTGAAAATGTGCAGTACCAGTTTGAGTGGGTGTTTTTTGAACCTGTTGAAGAGGCTCGGTTGACGCACAGAAGCCGCTTAGTCAATGAGGGATTTCGCTTTGTCAAAGCGCACCGCTCAATACTTGCTCGTTTAACAGGCACCATCAATACAGGTAATAATGTTGGTTGGATGCGCCTGCCACTTGAGTATGTGGTAACAGGGCAAACCATTAAAAGCCACGTTTCTTTTGAAGTGCTCCCGACCAAAATGGATTTACATCGGGATTTACCTGCCATGTATCAGTCCATTGACGAAGAATTTCCACTTTGGCGTTTTAGTTTGGTGGAGAAAACCGAGCAGGATACCGCTAGAAGTCAACAGCGTGGGCATTTCCCACTGCTGTGGTTAGCCAATTTTGGTCATCTGCGAAAACGCTTTGAACAAGGACTCAAAGTGATCACTCAGGCTCCGCATAGCCGTTTGCAGCCGCATGTGTCTTATACCAAGGCGGAACGTTTGAAAGGCCGGTTGCCACACCAGCTCGGTACAAAAGTGAAAGAAGATTTTGCCAATGGCCATTATGACAAACGCTATCGAGTTGAGAAGAAGCAACTGAGTGTAGACACTCCGGAAAACCGCTTTATCAAAATGGTAGTTTCTACTTGTAAAAAGCGTCTGGCTGGATTTGAAAATAAACTCAGGCAAAGCAACCAAGCGCCAGATAAGCAGCGCTTATCTGATGCATTCTTGGACGAACTGCACAACTGGCAGCAGCCGTTGCAGAAAATCCTCGGACAGAGTTTCCTCAAGGATGTGGGCTGTTATGCAGGGCTTAGTCGTGAATCCCTAGTCTTGCAGCAAAAAACGGGTTACAGCGCCGTTTACAGAGTTTGGCAAGAATTAAAGTTTTACTTGGATGTGTTTGCCAATCAGTCCAGTGTGTCAATGAAGTCGGTAGCGGAAATCTACGAGGTTTGGTGCTTTCTTCAGTTTAAGACCATCTTTGAGAAGGAGTTGGGCTTTAAGCTACAAAAAAATCGCAAGGCAAAACTCAATGAGGATCCCTATTGGGGCCACAAACTCATAAATGCCGACAAAGGGGCTTTTGAGTTTAATCGAAACGATGGTATTCGCGTGAACCTGTATCATGAAAGAGCATTTGCACGAACTACTACTGAGATTCGCACTTTTTTGCTGACTCATAAACCCGATATTGTTTTAGAAATTGTCTTTCCGAATGACAAGAAGATCGTTTTGTTGTTCGATGCAAAATACCGTTTAAATCCAATCAAGACAGACCACAATAACTCATATTTAGGTAACCCAACGAGTAGAGAGCTTGAGCAATGGGAAACGAGTGCTTCTGAAGACCAAAATAAGCTTCCTTATCGAATAGAGGATGGTGTCCCCGATGATGCGATCAACCAAATGCACCGTTATCGCGATGCGTTGATCCGTATCACGCAAGATAGCCAATCATTAAGCCAACATAAAAGCCGCCCTGTGTTTGGTGCTTTTGCGTTGTACCCTGGCTATTTTGATCAAGAAGACACTGAAAACCCTTACCGCAATGCCATTACCGAAATAGGTATCGGAGCTTTTGCGTTGCTACCTAGGGCGACAGAAGAAGGTTGCTCAAGTTGCCATTCAAGTAACAATGGAAACTTTTGGTTATTAGACTTTTTGCGCAAGCAAGTGGGGGAGAATCAAACCCAAGAAGCACTCTACAACATCAACGCATTGGAAGAGCGACTTTACGTGCAAGAAGCTGCTCGTATTCCTTACTACGGCATGAAGCAAGTACTGTATCCAGATTTGACGATGACGGTTGCGCTGGCAGGCCAAAAGGGGCGTGACTCTGCATATATTTCTGCTTTTGAGAACGGCACTGCCAATTGGTATCACCTGCCGCAGAAGACTTTTTTAACCAAATACAAGTTGCATGTCGCCAGTGAAATCCGCTACTTAGCGTTGGCTGTAACGTCTGAAAAAAACTCTGGTAGCAAGCAAATCGATAAACTCTGGCCAGTGAAAAAAGTGGTACAGGTACCAAGACATGCTATCACGGGAGAGCAAGCGGGCAAGGTATCTGTTTCTGACGAGCCGTATTATTTGTTCGAGTTAGGTAAGCCGTTAATGCTGAAAGACAGGGTTACTCGTGTACCTCATCGGCCAATCAAAAACTCAATGAAACTCACTACTCTAACTCGTCTGGAAAAGGTGCAGCAGTTTGGTGAGTTGGACACGGTATACGGAGAAGCATTAGCGTGAGGGAAAGTAAAATTGTTGATCACTCAAAGATCATCAACAGATTACATTTGGGTGGTGCTTTAGTTTGTGGAGTGTGGAGCTCTGGCTTGATCTCACTGCGAAGCCGTTTTCGGTGACTTTTCTATATACCTGTGGTGTTGAATTTGCTCATTATTGATTGGCTGAGGCTCAAACCCTAGACAGTAGATTACTGCCACCAAACGATGAAATGAGAGCCATGGTTCTGGGCCAATCAGGCCAATGTGAGTGATTGCCCCTGCTGGTGGAACGATTAGAATCGGCTGCAGCTTCCCTGATTGTGGGTAAAGCTGATATTCCACCTCCTGCGCACTGACCCATATCATCGGTTTGTCAGTGCCTCTACCGTATGCCCATGACGCTGCATAATAGAATCAAACTCTGCATCCAATTTGGCATTCTGGTATGCCTCGAATTCTGCCTTACTGATAACGACAGCTGAGCTACCATCTCGACGAGTAATTTCAACAGGTTCGCCGTGGGTAGCAGCATCTAACACTTCTGAAATATTGGCTCGTGCTTGGGTTGATGTATATGTACGCATAATATGTCTCCAAATATGTACATATTAATTGTGCATATTTTGGCTGCTTAATCAACAATCGAGATCTCGGTACGGATTACCTTTAAGTGCGACTTTTTACATCCTCATATAACGCAACCAATCGCACTCTAAGCTACGCAGATATGATTTTGTGTCTGATGGGTTCATTTTGATCACGCCACCACATCACACCCACGCCACTTAATCCCCACGAAATAAACGTAAACCCCACGTAAAACGGACTACACCGCACCCGCCTGCACGTTTTGGATCAAAAAGTTTTTTCAGTTTTAAAATTCTACAAACCAAATCGCCAGACCGCGCCAGTACTGGCTGTGTGAGAAAAATCTCAAACTGAAATAAGTGAAAAGAATTTCAATAAATTTCAGTTTATTATCCAGTCCCACTCTGGGGAATGGATTGTATTTTTTTGAAATAAAATGACTTTTATATTTTACGTGAGATTTTTACTTGGGAGGAAACCCAACATAAAAACTAAAAAGTCAGTGTTTATGCGGGGTAGGAGGAAATGTAAACTGAAATTGTGTGAAAAATTTATTTGCACTATTTAGAATGCTGAACAGGGATTTACATCAATGAGCTGACGCCTAATACCATAATCAAATATGCGTCTAATCCACCGTAGAACATCTGTTGCTATAGCCCGTTACCGTCCGCTTTTCCTTCGAACCTTTCACCGGATTTTATCCATGCCCTGATCTCTTTGTCAGTAAGTTTCGGTATTGTGCAATCTCCAATGTAAAAAAATGACCGTGTACCACTAAATGGTTTTTTTAATCACTGGTGGTACATCTAAGTGGTACACGCTAATACACGCGCTGCTGTGATTCACTCTGTAATGCCCTGATAGTAAAAAAGCCAGACATAACAATGTATATCTGGCTTTATGATTTTCTCTGAAATGCTAAGAAATGTTATTCAATATTGAATCTATTCATTGAGTATCAGGCTTAAACCCGCATGAGTGCTGGATTTTTGTTATTCGGTATTTTCTAGGGGTACACCCTTGTGTACCCATCTGAACAAGGTCAATACACCAAACATCCCAACCTAACGACTGACGACGAATTTCGTCGGAACCAGTTAAAGAGGAAATTAACTAATAGTTCAGCCTATCTATGTGAATAGGCTACCCAATAGTTTTGGGCTGGCTGAACTCTGCTTGTAATTTAGGATAGGTAAAGAGAACTGTCTTCTGGCCCTAATCAATTCGTAAGGCATTGATAGCAGACATCGGCATCTCGATAACCGTTTTAACACTCTTACTAATTTTCTCAATAATCCCTGCTCTGGGGCCATTGATCCAAGCATCACTTTTATAAAATCTGGCCTGTATAGCCTCCAGTTCGTCCATATCTTCAAATGCACGGATAAGATAATAATAATCTGAGTCATGCTGCGAGTTGCCGAAACTCACC
Source organism: Xenorhabdus khoisanae (assembly GCF_001037465.1). Classification (GTDB taxonomy): domain Bacteria; phylum Pseudomonadota; class Gammaproteobacteria; order Enterobacterales; family Enterobacteriaceae; genus Xenorhabdus; species Xenorhabdus khoisanae. Next base: position 737 of record NZ_LFCV01000031.1, on the reverse strand, counting down.
ACATCAATTCCCTGTGAACGATGTAATGGAACGCTGACGTTTACCATAATTTCATGAAACTGACTGCCGGTTCCTTTTTTTAATTCGTACTGGAGTATTTCGATGATCTTGTTGTTCATGTATTTACCTTACGCATTGTTATTCTTAAAGAAGTTGCAAATTTTAATTTTTTTTTAAGATTATGAACTATGTTTATCTTTGATATGCAATACACATTGCAATACACAGGTGTATGAATTCAGTTTGTGGCTATCGACGGTTTTTGTCATTAGTGGATAGAGTGGATAGGTTGGTATGCTTAACGTTCTGCGCTAGTGAAAGATTGCGATGGGTTTCGTCGAGGGCTATTAAAGTGACAGAGGATATTATTGCTAGTGAGAAGATACCCCGCTGCGGCTATCTTCCCGGTGTTGTTCAAATGAAAGACTGATTATTTTTATGATTTATCCCGAACTTTACGCTCAATAAGCTGACCACGCTGATCAAAATAGCGACTAGGCCAGATTTCAGAGGGATGTATTTCGAGATAGTTAGCAATAATCCATTCGCCTTTAGGCCACGGACGGCTAAGCGTATTTGCCAGTGTAGATGAACTCAATCCCGCCTCACGAGAAACAGCCGCTAAGGTTGTACCGCGCTTACGCAATGCTGCGATAATGTCAGCTTGATGCCAGTCATAATGAGATGGTCGCCCCCTACCTTGTGAACGATACTCTAACAGGGTATTTTTTTCTGGA
>NZ_LFCV01000030.1 GCF_001037465.1 Xenorhabdus khoisanae | reverse complement strand
ATGCAGGGAGCACATCAGCGTTTGAAAGACATTTTACCGGAGATGGAAGTTATAGGTTCCAATTCTGATGATGCAGTTTCTTGTTATTTGCGGACAATGTATCAGGTTTGATGCTAATAATCTGAATTATTGAGAGAAAACAGCCTCCTATTGGGGGTTGTTTTTTGCTTTTAATATTAACCATGCTAATTAATAGTATTATTTGTTTTTAACTTTTGTATGAGTGTGCTTTTTGTTTTCAATGCTAAATAAATAGTAAGTAATTATTTATAAAATGAAATTATTTTTATTATTCTAATTTAAATTGGTTTTGTTATGGCGTGATTGTTATTTATTAATGTATTGTTTTTACATGGATTTATCTTTTTTGATTTGGATGTGATATCGAAAAATTTAATGGGTAAGTTCTGTTATTATATTGCTGTGAAACAAATTTTAGTGTCTTCTTTTTAAAATTTATTAATTACAAAACTTAATTTTTCCCTAATATTTGTGACTGGCATTAGATTATTGAGTTCTTCTATTTGAATATTCTACGCGAGTAGATAAGTTTATGTATAAATATCATTCATGAATAACAATAATATTTTTAGATATACCACGTTGGAATTGAAATTTTACTGTTCCAACATTCAGGGAATATATTGCAATGCCGTATGAAAATACGGCATTAGCTGCCATTCAGATACAGCATGCTTCTGAAGCGTGTCTAGCAACAAAAGAAGGACGCAAGGGATTTCGGCGTGCCGTTTTTTCCTGTTGGTTGGGAACGACAGTGGAATATGCTGATTTTGCTCTATATGGATTGGCGGCGGGTATTATTTTCGGGGATATTTTCTTCCCCGATATGACACCCACCGTCGCCCTCTTTGCCAGTTTTGCAACCTATTCAGTTGGATTTATCGCTCGTCCCATTGGTGCTCTTTTGTTTGGATGGTTAGGTGATCGCAAGGGGCGAAAGATCGTCATGATGATGACGGTTATCTTGATGGGGATCTCAACCACGTTAATTGGATTTATTCCCGGCTATGCTCATATCGGAGCTTGGGCTCCTGCCTGTTTGGTAATATTGCGATTCATACAGGGATTAGGGGCAGGTGCAGCACTATCTGGCGGCACGGTTATACTTGGGGAATTTGCACCACCAGCAAAACGGGGCCTGGTTTCTTCTGTCATTGCCTTGGGTTCAAATAGTGGAACTCTGCTGGCATCGCTGGTTTGGTTGCTGGTATTGACAATGGATAAAGAAGATTTACTCGATTGGGGATGGCGTATTCCATTTCTGTCCAGTGCCTTAATTGTGATAGTTGCACTTTATATTCGCCGATATATGAATGAGACACCTGTTTTTGAACGTTACAAGACAGAGTTGGCAGAGCAACGTTTGCAATCATTGGCTGCAAGTGAGAAGCAACGAGTAGCTTATGAAAATCGATGTTTCTGGCAACGTACTAAGGCTTTTTGGATCATGATTGGCTTACGTATTGGCGAAAATGGCCCTTCATATCTGGCCCAAGGGTTCATCATCGGTTATGTCGCCAATGCGCTGATGCTGGACAAATTTATTCCCACCATTGCGGTATTTATCGCATCCATTTTGGGTTTTTTGATCATACCATTGTCAGGCTATCTGTCAGATCGCTTTGGACGCCGTATCACCTATCGCTGGTTTTGCTTGTTACTTATGCTTTACGCATTTCCTGTTTTTATCTTACTGGAAAGCCGCGAACCTATGATTGTCATCCCAACTATTGTTGTAGGCATGGGGCTGGCTTCTCTGGGGCTCTTTGGTGCTCAGGCTGCGTGGGGGGTGGAACTTTTTGGCGCGGCGAATCGTTATACTAAGATGGCTTTTGCGAAAGAGTTGGGAGCCATGTTATCGGGAGGCACCGCACCATTAATTGCGTCAGCATTATTATCTTTTACAGGGCATTGGTGGCCTATTGCCTGCTATTTTGCGTTGATGGCAGGTATTGGGTTTATTACGACATTCTTTGCACCAGAAACACGTGGTCGGGATCTCAATTTACTTGAGGACGCGATTTAGAGTCGATCTTAACCTGCGGGCGACATATATCATGAATTCACACTTGAAAAGAGTGACGCGTAGTGATGTTGCAAAAGAGGCTGGAACCTCAGTAGCGGTTGTCAGTTATGTTATCAATGGTGGCCCCCGACCTGTTGCAGAAGCGACTCGTCAGCGTGTATTGGCAGCGATTCAGAAAACGGGATACCGACCTAATAGTATTGCAAAGGCATTGGTTTCTGGGACAACACATGCTTACGGGCTTATTTTGCCAAATATTGCCAATCCTTTTCTTTCTTCTGTTGCTCATGCCTTGCAACAGGAGGCATTCAAACATGGGCAAGTTTTGCTGCCAGGGGATTCCGGGGATAATCGTACCCGTGAAAAAGAGTTGCTCAACAACTTATTGAACCGTCAAATTGATGGTCTGCTGTACACGAGTGTTGATCGCCATCCATATATTGATTTGATTCAGGCCAGTGGCACACCTTGCGTGATGTTGGATTGGGTCAATGCGGGATCAAATGTCAGTGCGGTTCGTGTCAATGAACGGATTGCCGCATTCAAGGTGACTCAACATCTCACTCAACATGGTTATAGGGATATTGCTATTATTTGTGGTCCTCTTGATATGTTGAATACACAAGATCGGCTGTCTGGTTGGCGTGATGCCTTGATGCAGGCAAATTTGGTGGTACGTGATGAGTGGATTTTTTCCACGGAATATACCCGTCAGGGAGGCTACGAAATCACTTTACAAATGTTAAAAGGAAAGCGGCCTCGTGCGCTGTTTGCCACCAATGAATTACAGGCATTTGGATGCCTGCGTGCGTTGGCTGAGAATGGAATCGCTGTACCCGATGATATTGCATTGGTTTGTTTTAATGCCACACAACAATCCCAGTTTAATGTACCGTCCTTGACGGCAGTGCGTCAGCCAATTGACAAAATGGCGCAAACAGCCATTGAAATATTGAGAACCTGGGATGGGAAAGCTCAGGAGCGCGAGTTTGAATTTGAATTACAGATTGGTGAGTCTTGTGGTTGTCGCAGTATTTTTTGATTTTTTTCTCTTGGGTAGTGAAATAAAGTATTTTTATGTCGATATTAGTTATTTTATATATATAACACAGCTAACTATCATCTTTGAAAATAAATAAAATTCTAACGAGTGTTAATAATAAATTTATTGTCTTTATTTTTCTGATAGTTTTGCGTGTAACTTTGATATGTGCCAGAGATATTTATATTGGATTTGTTTGGAATTTGGCATTTGGAAGAATTTTTTAATTCATTATCTAATAACGATGCAAATAATACAGTATTGCTCTGAGAATAATGAAATATAGACTTTAAAAGGTAAGTAAGTGTAAAGTTAATCATCCTTTATAGTTTGTCTGCTTTTCCTTTATAAAATCTAATTTCAATTAAGTGATATTATGAATTGGTATCTTGGTGTCTTTACAAAATATGCTATATTCTCAGGGCGCGCCCGTCGTAAAGAATATTGGATGTTTTATTTGTTCAATATGATTGCAGTCTTGGCACTCTGTATATTGGGTTCAGCAATTGATGAGTCTATTGGTTTGGTCTTGGTTGGTGCTTATGCGCTTTTCTCCTTAATTCCAAACATCGCAGTAACGGTACGTCGCCTTCATGATACTAACCGCTCTGGTTGGTTTTTTTTATTGATTTTTATTCCATTAGTAAACATTGTCCTATTCGTATTTACTCTGTTAGAAGGTACTCAGGGAGATAACGAATACGGAGCAGATCCGAAAAAAATGCTTTAATAATTTAAGGCATTGCCTAAAGTAAAAGTATAGTTTGCCATCATTTTTAAAACGCTGTTCATCATTTTCGGGCAGCGTTTTTTTTATAAAAAATCGCCGTAAGCGAATAATACCGCTCTTCTAAAGATCATGGGTTATTTATTTTCTGCTAGGTTGAATAACTTGTCATGGTTCAAAATTCCAATCTTGTCCCTTATTTCGGTTATCGGCTTGTTATATCTTCATAATGCTCATTAACGATATGAAATAAGGAGTTATTTATGCATGAATTGCGACTTGAGTATTACGATTTATCTCCTGAACTATTGCAAGGTTTTCGTGCGGTAAGGCAAGGATTGGAAAAAAGCCCGCTGGGTTTGCCGTTGATTGAATTGATTTATCTTCGCGTTTCCCAGATCAATGGCTGTGCTTTCTGTTTAAACAAACACACTCAGTTTCTGAGGAGTCATCAGGAAATGGAGCGCCGTTTAGCTGAATTGGCGGGATGGCATGTCAGCGGGCAGTTTACCTTACGTGAGAAAGCGGCATTAGGGTGGGCAGAATCATTGACGCATGTCGTAACAACACATGCTTCTGATGAAGCTTACTTGCCATTGAAAGATTATTTTACGGATAAAGAAATTGTGGATCTGACTTTTGCCATTGCGTTGATGAATGGAATGAATCGCCTTGCGATTGGCATGCGCCAATAATTTTCGGTTGAGAGGTTATATACACAAACATTGTTGCAGGTTTTGCGCGTGCTTTAATGCCTCTTCTTGTGTGGTTTGATTGGCAAATCCAAATAGTAATCCTTTGCCACAATCTGATCCCAAACTTCGTGCAGACAAAGCGGCAATGCCAAATTGATGTTCTCTGGCGCGTTGAGCCAGTGCGATATCATCTTCATGATGTTCAACACGAGCCAGTAAATTCAGCCCACTAGCGGGAATATCAAACTGTAAGCGGGTATCAAAAACGTGCTTTAAGCTCTCAGTCACTATCTGGCGTCGCTGCGTATAGGCAGTGCGCATATTGCGCAAATGGCGGGTGAAATGCCCTTCTTGTATAAAATCAGCAACAACGGCCTGCTGTAATAAAGGGCATCCATCATGCCAAATTTGGCATGTGGTATTGAAAAGCGGCAACAAATGGGGAGGGACAACCAAATAAGCAAGCCTGAGCGCGGGTGTTAGAGTTTTGCTGAATGTCCCGAGATACAAGATATTTTCAGATCCTAAACTGGCCAATGAAGGCTGAGGACGGCTTTCGTATCGGAATTCGCTATCGTAATCATCTTCGATCACAAAAGCATTGTTCTGCTCTGCCCATGCCAGAAGTGCCTGCCTGCGTTCCATCGACAAAGAGACTCCCAACGGACTTTGATGTGTAGGAGTCACTAAGGCAAGTCGTGCATCAGGAGCACGTTCCTGAGCGAATGAAACACAGATACCATGCTGATCAACGGGAATGGGAACAATTTCAGCGCCCATCTGCATCAGTAAATGATAGCCGGGAGGAAAGCAGGGATCTTCGAGCCAAACTTGATCTTGCGGTTTTAGAAGAGTCCGGCCGATAAGAGTGAGTGCCCCACGATAGCCTGCGGTGATGAACACTTGTTGTGGGGCACAGCTTATACCACGCGATAATTGCAGATAAGATGCAATGGCCTCTTGTAATGGCGGATAGCCTGTAGCTTGAGGATAAAACATCTGTTTGCTTTGCAAACGGATGTGTTTAGCACTCAGTGTATTCCATAATTTACGGGGAAAAAGATCTAACGCAGGTAATCCCAATTGATAAATCTGTGGTTGCGTTGATGCAGCACCATTGAATAGTGATAAATTGTTCGTTTCTGGCTCAGATGGGGGCAGTATTGCAGGTGATTTTAAGTGTATGCCGGCAATCTGTGATGAAACTACGGTTCTGGCTTGTCCTCTGGCTTCCAGATAGCCTTCTTCAATCAATAACGTGTAGGCCAATTCTATTGTACTACGTGAAACTTTCAGTTCGCTGGATAACGTGCGAATAGAAGGAACACGCTGCTCAGGTTGTAAGATTCCCTGAGTGATGGATTTAACAAACCGTTGGTATATTTGGCGATACAGAGGTAAGGATATATCCCTTTGTAAATAAGTATCAGACTGAAAAATTGTCGTTTTCACTTTTCTCCCTTTTTTGCATCACTCCGTAAATTGCTAATCCCCCCAATACCACGCCAGCCATAATCAAGGGTGTTTGTCTGGCAAGGCCGGATTCCAGTACCGCACCAAAACAGAGATACCCGACAGGTACGGCAAGGAATCGTGTAGAGGAAAACAGCGTCATCATGCGGCCAAACAGCTTTTCTGATACCTGACGTTGAATCAGAGTGACTTCAACGGGGGCAGAAAACCCAATACACATGCCAATAGCGAAAAGCTGGATGAACAGGATATATTGTCCGCTGAATAGGTTCAGGGATATCAGAAACAGCACGAATAGGCTGTATCCAGAAAGAATTATACGGTTGCTGGAAAAATGTTTTCCGTAAACACCATACAGCAATGAAGAAAGCGTTGTTCCTACGCCAAAGCAAGTCATTGAGACACCAAGGCTTAAAACAGAATTAAATTCCTGTTTATTCACATACGGTAAATAAACGATCAAAAACGGTGTGAGTACAAAATTCACTACCGAACTAATGATAAGTACTGCAAAAAGCGCTTTCTCAGATTTTATATACCTGAATGCTTCGAGGAAATAATGATGTGGCAGAGAAGGGGTTTTGGTGACTTCATTGATATTGGCGATAAAATGTTTTCTCAGAATAATTAGTCCCAGTGCGACAGCCAAGAAACTTATGGCATCAAAATATAAGGCATTGATCGTACCGAGCAGGGCAATAATGAATGATCCAATAACAGGGCCGATCAAATCGCAAATATTCTCAATGGTGCTGTTGATCCCATTGATCAACTCATGTTCCCGTTTATTTTGCCTGATCTCCTTTGCCAGCATCACATCTTTTGCCAATCGCCCCGGAGAATCCAGGACAGTGGAAAATATCAGTAAAACAGCCAACAGATAGAAGTGCAGTATATCCATTGTATAAAACACAGGGATCAGCAGGACACTGAGGAAATTCACCAAATCAGATAACACTGAGATGCGGAATGCCCCGTATTTATCTACTAATTGTGCGCTAAAGAAAATGGAGAAGATCAACGGCAGAATTTTTGCGGACATCACTGTAGCAACCAAAAGTGGGCTACCCGATATTTCCAGAATCAGCCACGGAATAGCAATCTCAGTAATGGCGTTTCCTAAAATAGAAACGCCATTTAATGCCAATAATCCGCTAATTTGAAAAGGTATGCGTTTGATCATGTCGCAGTAATATTATAGTGCCCCTGGTTTACGTGGTGGATTTCGGCCTGAAGTGTTGGCTGTATAACTACGTATTTCTTGACCAAAAATATCAACCCGTGCCTGAAAAGGCGGGAATGGCAAGGTAATATTGTGTTTGCGGAATTCCTGCAAAATGTGTTGGTGTACTTCATGGCGGGCAGGCATACGGTGCCCCATTTCTGCGGCATAAGCACGCAACTCGTAAATCTGAATACCTTGCTGCAAATCCACTAAATATACTTCTGGCATTGGATTATCGAGAATTAATGGTGAGCTTTTGGCCGCAGTCATTAATATGTTGGTGGCATATGCGGATTCAGTATCAGCCGGGACAGGGACAGTCAGAACGATACGGGTGATCGTGTCAGACAGCGACCAGTTGATGAATTGCTCAGTAATAAAGGCTTTATTGGGAACAATAATTTCTTTTCTGTCCCAGTCGGACAGGGTGGTGGCGCGCGTATTGATCTTCGTAATGCTGCCAGTCAGGCCACGGATGGTCACGGTATCACCAATCCGGATTGGCTTTTCAAACAGGATGATCAGGCCGGAAATAATATTGGCGAAAATTTCCTGTAAGCCAAAACCAAGACCCACCCCCATCGCGGCAATCAGCCATTGAAGTTTAGACCACTCAATACCCATCATGGAGAAGCCAACCAAGCCACCAATCAGGGTAATACTGTATTTGGTCAGCGTTGTGATGGCATAACCTGTACCTGGTGATAAATCCAAATGCTGTAACAGGGCAAGTTCCAGCAAGGCAGGCAAATTACGGACAAGTTGCGTAGTAATGATGATAACCAATATCGCAACGAGTATTGAGCCGAGAGTAATTGGCTGGACAGTATCGACACCGTTTATGGTCGTACTAACGTTCCAGAGCCTGATATTTTCAAGGAAAGAAAACGCTGAATGTAATTCAGACCACAATAGAATGAGTGAAACGAGAGCAAGCATTGTCAGGATCGAACGTACTAACCCTAATGACTGGGCGCTGATTGCATCCAAATCAATAACGGGTTCTTCAACTTCGATCGAGCCTTCTACACTGCTATTGATATTGCTTGAATCGTCTTCGCTCTTGGCGCGTTGAGCCAGTATTTCTGCACGACGCTGTTTGGCACGCTCAAAAGCAATTTTGCGCCGTTGGATCAGCATCCATCGACGAATAATGTGGTAAATGACCAGCAAGAAAAACCAGATAGCAACGGAGGTTTCCAGACGCCCCAGCAAAGCCTGTGATGTTTGCAGATAGCCGAGGATCGAAGCAAATGCTGCTAAGATTGGGGCAGAAAGCAGTATCCACCATAGGACAGAGCTAACGATATTTTCACCTGATCCGTATTTGTCCATGTAAAGCGGGATACCGGCACGTTTTAGGCTGTTAGTCACCAAACTTAAGGAAATACAAAGCATCACAAAACAGAGCCTGCCGAGGGTCGGGGTAAATTCCCGGTCGCTGTAGTTGTTAAAGGTGATTAATGCCATCATGAGAGGCACGATCAGGAAAATGGACAGGCGATAGAAACGCATTGCCCGTTTTATGCGCTCTTCAGGCCAGCGAAAGTGCGCGATAAATAAGCCATTCGGATGAGCAAACGCGGCACTGAGCATAAAGACCCATAGCACTGGCGTTGTTGCACGTACACCATCGCCAATTGCGTTAGCCATCGGATACTGCCACGCATTTTGCAGACCATAACCAATGGCAGACCAGAGCATCGGCAGCGGTAATGCCGCGATGATAGACCAGAAAACAGTACGCAAAGTAAGAGAGAAATGGTCTTGTGTCACTTTGCCGATGCGGTTGCTGGAACGCTCAAGAAAAGCATGATATTGGCGGTGCGAGCTGATACTGAAAATCACTAGTAGCAAAGTACCCAGCAAATAGAGCAGAGTATCCTGTGTAGTCAGCATATTATGGATTGCGGCACCTAACTGCGAAAATGTATCCAGAGACAGAAGGCGCGTCAGAGCTTGCACTACCTGTAGTGGATAATCCAGCGATATGGAATTAACATCTGCGACCCAGAACAGATAGCGATGAGTGGCGTCCCGAACTTCTTTCACCGCATCATTTAATTGGTTGGTGGCTACTTTGAGCTTTGTTAATTCCAGAATTTCGTTGTCATACCCTGAGAGCAGAGAATTTAACAGCTCCTTCCGAGTCCGGGTAAGGGATTCATAAACTTGTTTCTGTGCCGGAGTCAGGGAATTATATGAAGATGATGTCTGGTCAGGATCGCTCTGTGAATGTTCCAGCATATCCTCGTATTTCAGCCTTTCGACCCGCAATTCGGCAATACTTCTGTCGAGTTGCTGGGATTTTGGCATATCAGGGATACGAGTGACCTGAGCTCTTAAGGCTTCCCCAAGTGCAGTGGAGTCGCTTAGCCATTGTGCCTGTTCACGAATAGTATTAAGTGTCTGGCGTACCAGCAAAATATCGCTGGCAGCCTTGCGCTGTTGTGAACCAATAACATCCATGCTCTGAGTTTGGTGACTGAGCATTTGTGATAATTGGCGGTTTTTATGAAGCTCATCCAGCAAAAATTGTGGCAGTTTCCCACCACTCTGTTCTGCCAGCATTTCGGTATGTTCAAGTGCAGATTCGGCTTTTTGTTGGCGTTGGCTGTTTAGCTGACTGCGCAATTGTTGGAGTTTAAGATCCAGCCGTTGGTAGCGTTTTTTAAATAAATCGGCACGTATGCGGGCAATTTCTTGCCGGTTATTAGCAGAAAGTTGTGCCATTTCCAGTTCGTTGGTCACGGCTTTACGGGTGTTGACTTCTGCTTGGGCCAAAGTCAGTTGTGCTTCAGAGAGGGGAGAGGAAGGTGAACCCAAAGATTGGAGACGGGAAGCCGCTTCTGTCAGCAGACGTTTCGCCTCAACCTGTTGCTGAGGTAACTGGTTTATGGAATCGCTGATTTCCCGGATCTTATCCTGTTCTTGCTGTAATTGGCGCCCCTGTTCCAGAAATTCGCCACTAACCTGAATAATTTGTTGTTCTAAATTACTGATAGACTGGTTAGCAGGAATGGGGGGAACAGTATTACTTTCGGCAAGAATTTTCTGGCGTAATTCTCTGATGATAGATGGAAAATCATCAATCGCCTGTTGATACTTTTGAGTGCGCTCATTGGCGGATTTTGTATCGTTAACCCAATTTATAGCCCCTTGAAGTGCTTGCGCGATTTCAGAACCTTGTGGATTCTTACTACCTTCAACCTGCTTTAACTCTTGTTTCAGCTGGGTTTCATCCAACTGTGTGATAGCAGCAAAAGCCGGATTTGCAATCAACAGGCTGAGAAGTAAACTGATAATCAGGCGCACAATAAGGGGCTCCTTGGATCTAAAATTAGCTGACGATGTCTTTACTCATTGGTTCATCATTTACTGATTCATCGGTGTTCACGGCCGAGTCTTCTGCCGTGATAGCCTGAGCCAGCAAACCACCCATGCGGGTTTGTGAACCACTGTATAAATTATTGGCAAAATTAACCTGATTGGAAGCAAACAGGTTGATAACAGTTGAACCAAGTTTGAAGCGCCCCATTTCCTCTCCTTTCTTGAGAGAAACCGCACCTTCTTCACCTTCTGCCGGATACGCCCAGCGTTTGATGATGCCTTCACGCGGTGGTGTAACACAACCACTCCAAACGGTTTCAATACTACCAACAATCGTTGCACCCACCAGAATTTGTACCATTGGCCCGTATGCTGTTTCAAACACACAGATGACACGTTCATTACGCGCAAACAAATTTGGTACATTGGCTGCCGTCAATGGATTGACTGAAAAAAGATCGCCGGGAACATAGATCATTTCTTTTAGCACACCGTCGCATGGCATATGGACACGGTGATAATCTTTTGGCGATAAGTAAGTGGTAATAAACTGACCGTTGCGAAATTGCCCGGCGAGTTGATATTGCCCTGCCAGAAGAGCTTCAACAGTGTAGTAGTGGCCTTTGGCTTGAATAATTTGCTCTTCGCGGATCGCCCCAAGCTGGCTGACGGTTCCGTCTGCCGGCAGAGCCAATTGATTGGCTTCATTGACGATAGGGCGAATGTCTTCCTTCAATGGGCGGACAAAAAACTCATTGAATGTTGAGTAAGCAGTGAATGAAGGGTCTTTGGCTTCATTCATGTCCACTTTATAGGTTTTGGCGAAAGCCTTGATTACAAGTTGTGTTAGCCAGCCCGCCTTTTTATTGGCAAACCAGCCTGCCAAATTTGTAATGCATTGTTTTGGCAGTAAATATTGTAACCTGATTTTAAGATTATCCAGCACGTCAACCTCTTGGATTTTTTCCTGGCAAATTGGACAAAAGTTTTCTATTGTACCTGCCATTATTTTGAATGTCAGGGTATCGTTAATTATTGTCTTATTTTTGACCGCCTGTGAAATTTCGGCGTGGTTTAACTTGTGCCATGCTTTCCAGAATCCGGTGATAATTTTCGAAACGCTCTTCTGCAATAATGCCTTGTTCTAACGCTTCCCTTAAGGCACATCCCGGATCATTGTGATGTTTGCAGTCCCGGAATTTGCATCCGCCAAGGTATTCGCGGAACTCAATAAAGCCTTGTGTCACCTGCTCCGGTGTCAGGTGCCATAATCCGAACTCACGCACACCCGGAGAATCAATTACATCGCCCCCCAATGGGAAATGGTAGAGGCGTGCTGTCGTGGTGGTGTGCTGGCCCAGACCGGAATTATCAGAAACCTCGTTAACCAGAATGTCTTTTTCAGTATCAGGCAGCAGGGTATTGAGCAAGCTGGATTTCCCAACACCAGACTGCCCTGCAAAGATGCTGATTTTATCAGCCAACAGAGAGGTAAGTTCAGATATCCCTTCACCGGTATGGCTGGAAACTTCCAGTACGCTATAGCCGATATTGCGGTAAATGTTCATGACATCGTTAACCCATGCCCGGCTTTCGGGGGCCAACAGATCGACTTTATTGAGTACGAGCAAAGGCTCGACGTTGAGTGTTTCACATGCGACTAAATAGCGATCAATAATATTCAATGAAAGCTCCGGCAATATAGCGGAAACAATCACAATTTGGTTGATATTTGACGCGATGGGCTTGATGCCATCGTAGTAGTCGGGGCGTGTAAGCACAGAAGTACGCTCATGAACTGCTTCTACGATCCCATTAACTTTGACATCAGATTGGAGTTGCAACGCTGGGCGCCATACAACGCGATCGCCCGTCACCAATGAGCCGATTGTTCTGCGAATATTGCAACGCTGTATGGAATAATCTGCGGCCTCAATATCGGCATGTTGCCCGAAGCGGCTGATCACCAGCCCTTCCTGTGGGTCGCCAAACTGGCTATCATCCATTTCTGGTTTGTTGGCATTAGTCTTGTTCAGCCTGCGCTGATGATTGGCTTGCACACGGCGTTGCTGCCCTTTGGAGAGTTTACTTTTAGCCACCGAATCTCACTTATTTTATCTATCTTGCTGATTGTCGCTGTGAATGATCAAAAACGTTATGATACATCACCGATACAGACTACCTCTTTTGAAGGAAACTAGGATATATCATGTCAAAAAGTGAGAACAATCTTATCTGGATAGATTTAGAGATGACGGGATTAGATCCCGAGCGGGATCGCATAATCGAAATCGCAACTATTGTCACAGATGCGGAGTTAAATATCCTTGCAGAAGGCCCTGTGATTGCGGTGCACCAGTCAGATGAGCAATTGGCATTGATGGATGACTGGAATGTGCGGACGCATACTGCCAGTGGGTTGGTCGAGCGAGTGAAACAGAGCCGGTTTGCTGATGCTCAGGCAGAGAAAGCGACTATCGACTTTCTGGAACAGTGGGTTCCGGCAGGGAAATCGCCAATTTGTGGCAATAGTGTGGGGCAGGATCGCCGTTTCCTGTTCCGTTATATGCCAGAGTTGGAGAAATATTTTCACTACCGTTACTTGGATGTCAGTACGCTGAAAGAATTGGCCCGTCGTTGGAAACCTGAGATGTTGTCAGGGTTCAGTAAGAAAAATACTCATCAGGCGTTGGATGATATTCGGGAATCCATTGCTGAATTGGTGTATTACCGTGAGCACTTTATCCAGAAATAGACGTTATCCAGAAATAAACGTTATCCAGAAAAAAATCAGGCGTTGGTAAAAGGCTTGTACGTAAGTTAATCGCTGTGTTGATGATTAAGCGGATAATTTGCCGATTTAATCATCAATCAGAGAAAAAACGCGATTTTTTGTGTTTTGGGACTTGCCAGACGAATAATTCCTCGTATAATGCGCTCCCCGTACCGATGAATAATTTCAACAGTACGTCACACCAAGATTTAAGCGGGAATAGCTCAGTTGGTAGAGCACGACCTTGCCAAGGTCGGGGTCGCGAGTTCGAGTCTCGTTTCCCGCTCCAAATTAAAAGTTATGCGGGTGTGAAGAATTAGGCCGATATAAGCCATACAAATGCGGGAATAGCTCAGTTGGTAGAGCACAACCTTGCCAAGGTTGGGGTCGCGAGTTCGAGTCTCGTTTCCCGCTCCAAATTCAGGACGGTAGATTTTTTTATCAAAGTCTGCAAGTCATAGAAAAAAGCGCCTAAAGGCGCTTTTTTTGTTTTCAAAATATCTAACCAAGGCCAACAGCCACGTGAACATTCAATGGTGCTGCGGTTTGGTCAGTTACAATGATGTCCAACACGTATTATCACATTGTTTTTTGTAATTCTTTCAGCAATGTTTCCTTACATTCCATCATATATTTCATCGCTTTTTGCTTCACATGTCCAAAACCACGCACTTGATTGGGTAATTCAGCAAGCTGCTGACAGATTGCCAAATTATTGTGATCCATTTTTTCGATCAAAACATCAATTAATCGCTCATATTCAAGCAGCAAATTTCTTTCCTGCTTACGCTCTTCCTGATAGCCAAAAATATCGAAAATAGTGCCACGCAGTGATTTACACGCAGCAAGGAAGCGGAGTATAGGAATAATCCATGAACCGTATTCCCGTTTTCCTCGTTGACCTGTGCGGGGATCTTTACGATTGAAAAGGGGAAGGCTGAGGTGAAAGCGAATTTTATTGGTATTATCGAATTGAGTTTGGAGATTATCGAAAAAATCAGTTTTGACGAAAAGGCGCGCAACTTCATATTCATCTTTGTACGCCATCAATTTAAATAAGTTTTCAGCAACTGCTCGGGTAATTTCTTCGGCATCAATCTGTTGCGCTACCATTTGAATCTGGGCAACACGGCTGAGATAATGCATCGCGTATCTTTCATTCTGATAATCAACCAGCAATTGATATCGGTGCATCACGAGGTCGTCCAGACTTTTTATGCTTTTTTGTGGATGCATATTTAAATGCTCCTGTAAAATCTCTGGCTGTACAGCCGCGATACGGCCTATCTGGAAAGCCCGCCGTGCATTACCTGCTGAATTTCCCAGCTCTTGAATGGTATTGTTGATAGAAGATAGCGTGATCGGGAGTTTGCCGAGTTGCCAGGCATAACCGATTAATATGATATTTGTTTGATCTCTGTCTCCCACCAGATGAGTGGCCATCATTTCTGCATCAATAGGGAGTAATGCGTGAGTATGTTGGTTAAGGATATCTAGCATCTTAGGTTGATCCAGATCCAACATCGGGGCTCGGAGCATTGCGCCAATTTGCGTTTCATGAGTGTTCAGGATGCATTTCGTCGAACCCCTCGACATAACTTCCAGCGCATTTTGCCCTATTGCAGCAACGAGATCAGCAGCGATAACCAGATTGGCTCGCCCTCGATCAATCCTGACTTGATGCAATTTATTGGCGTCATGGCATAACCGAACATGGGTTATCGCTTCCCCTCCCTTTTGGGCAAAACCGGTAAAATTGAGCAAACTGACGGCACAATCATCTAATTGGGCGGCATTTGCAAGGAGATGTCCTGCGGTGACGATGCCTGTACCGCCGACACCAACCAATAGGATTTCATAAGGAGTTTTCGCCGGGCTGGGTGTTGGTAGAGGTAGCTTCTGGATAATTTTTTCTAAATCGGTTTGTGAGATAATTTTGCTGAGATCGGGACATGGATTGGCATTTTCGACGGTGATAAAGCTGGGGCAAAATCCTTTCAGACAGGATAAATCCGAATTACAAACGTGTTGATCTATCGTGCGCTTAGTGCCTAAAAGGGTTTTTGTCGGGATCACAGCGAGACAATTCGATTGTATTTGACAATCACCACAGCCTTCACAAACTTGCTCGTTAATGACAGCACGTCGTGTCACTTTGGGGGCTAACCCACGCTTTCTTTTGCGGCGAAGCTCCGTAGCACACTCTTGTTCATAGATGATGACTGTTACGCCAACAATTTCACGAAGTCGTTTCTGTATATCTTCCAGATAGTCCCGCCCATAGAACTTCACATTGGCGGGAAGGCGGCTTTTATCTTTATATTTATCGGGACGGTCTGTCACGACAACGACTTCTTTTACCCCTTCTGAAATCATCAAAGAGGCAATTTGTAATATTGTAATGTTTCCATCCAGTGGCTGTCCGCCTGTCATTGCAACAGCATCATTAAACAGTAACTTATAAGTAATGTGACTTCCCGCAGCAACAGACTGACGGATAGCTAAGTGACCGGAATGAAAATAGGTTCCATCTCCCAGATTCTGAAATACGTGAGAGCGATTGACAAAAGGGGCGTGTCCTATCCAATCAATACCTTCTCCTCCCATTGGAGTGAGGCCGTTTCCTGTGTTGCGATCCATCCACGCAGCCATGACATGGCATCCTATGCCAATTTGAGCTTGGCTACCGTCCGGCAAGCGGGTTGAAGTACTATGGGGACACCCTGCACAAAAATAAGGTGTTCGCTTAGGCAGAGTGGCATCATGCGGAATAATCGCTATCGACCATTCTGGTGGTACGGAGAGAAAGAGGCCGAACTGTTGTAACCATCCAGAAAGCGGGGTTGCGATCCGTGAGGGACGTAACTCTATGTCAGCCGGCAACAGTTTTTGACCGAGATGGTTGTGTTTACCTATCAGATTGACGCTTTTTCGTAACTTAACTAATTGATGTGCTAACAGCATTTCAACGATGGCTGCTTTCTCTT
This sequence comes from Xenorhabdus khoisanae, assembly GCF_001037465.1. Taxonomy (GTDB): domain Bacteria; phylum Pseudomonadota; class Gammaproteobacteria; order Enterobacterales; family Enterobacteriaceae; genus Xenorhabdus; species Xenorhabdus khoisanae. Next base: position 78,413 of record NZ_LFCV01000030.1, on the reverse strand, counting down.
CAATGACAAAGATATCGGTGACTTGTGCAGCTAGTTCACTGAGAAGCGGTGATAAAGGAAAAACCAAGCGTACATGAAGAAACGCGATTCCTTGTTGTGCCAATTCGGAGGGCGTCAGTCCTCCAACACGCAGAGCTTCCATGACATCCTGATGGGCTTTGCCAACTGTGACCAGTAAGGCGCGTGGATGTTCGCAAGGTGTGAGGAGATAATCAATGGGGTTCAGTTTGGCAAAATCTTCAATGGCTTTCAGTTTATAGGCTAAACGTTTTTCAAGCTGCGGGCCGGGGAGATCTGGCCAACGCCAGTGTAGCCCATCGGGGCCAGAGTCAACTTGAGGGATTTTGTACTCGGGGAAGGGTTTACTTTCTCTGGCAGCACCACTTTCCACAACTTCACTGATCGCCTTGAATCCAAACCATGCGCCGCTTACGCGTGAGGCTGCCCACCCCCATAGACCAACATCGAGGTAATCAGCAACCGATGCCGGATGCAAAATGGGCATACTCCATGCCATCATCGCGAGATCAGATTGGTGGGACATGGAAGAAGAGACACAGCCATGGTCATCCCCGACGATAACCAACACACCACCGTGTGGTGAGGAACCATAGACATTGCCATGTCTCAGTGCATCGCCAGAACGATCGACTCCCGGCCCTTTGCCGTACCACATCCCAAAGATACCATTAACTTGCCTGTCAGGGTCAGATTCCACTTTCTGTGTACCCAGCAGTGCAACTGCCGCCAGATCCTCATTGACTGCCGGCTGAAACCGAATATTAGCCTGAATAAGCTCTTTACTGTGTTGCCATAATATTTGATCTAAACGGGCTAAAGGTGAACCGCGATAACCCGAAACGAATCCCGCTGTATTAAGATTATGGAGTTCATCTAATTTAGCTTGAGCGAGTAGAAGGTCGACCAGCGCTTCAGTGCCCGTGACAAATTTAGATTGATAATATCGAGCCATATCTTTGACCCTCTCTGAAGAGAATAATCATCTAAGTAACGACCAAAATTGATGCTAATCTATTTCTATCAAATGGTTACGACAAGCATAAATCTTATTAGATGTTAGTTATTTGTTTATTTAATGTTAATTTCATGAGATCTAAGCTATTCTAAATAATTGCAACGGAGATAGCATGTCATTTTTGTGTCAGAACTGAGCGAGTATCTTTTGAGCGTTTAGTGTGAGGATAAATGTAAAGGGCTTGCCATCTTATCTGAACATGTTCATAATAGCGCACATTCCTGATGTATGGGTTAAGATAATTGTCTTGCTATTCATAGTGTTAACTAGTTCATAGCGTTAACCAGTATTCAGGTATCTCCGGCTAATAATAGCCATCAGCGACGCGGGAATAGCTCAGTTGGTAGAGCACAACCTTGCCAAGGTTGGGGTCGCGAGTTCGAGTCTCGTTTCCCGCTCCAATTTCCTCCATTCTGTTATTTTATTTCCATAAGAATATTTACGTCTGAAAGTGTAATTTGCTTTTTTTGTCTGTTTTTTTATACTCTTTTTTATCCTTATAAAAAGAATGGTCATGTATTCAACGCGTTATTATTCAGATATTATCCCTATTTTTATGGGAAAACTTAATGGCCACAGTAGAAGTTAAGTGTCGATTTTGCAACCGGACAAAAGGTGTTAAAAAGCATGGTACGGATAAAGGAAGCCATCAACGTTATCGTTGCTTGTCTTGTCATCGCACTTTCCAACTCGAGTATTCCTATCGTGCCTGTCAGGCCGGAATAAAAAGCAGCAACGTTGGTTATGGTATGCTTGGGAAGTTCACCTAAAGCGTACAATTGCTCATACTTTTGGAAAGCAAAGCAAGAAAACGCTCAAGAAACTACTGAAAAAATGATCTCGATTCAACGAACCGGATTTTTAGGCAAGGATTCTTTAATTCAAATTATTATCTTTTTGAGGAAGTTTATTAAGACCTTTTGCCTCATTGAATATTGAGTTGAATGTAACCAAATAACATGAACCTGAATTGTATCGGTAGAGTAATCACTTAATATCGGAACAAGCAGTTTTTTATCTAAATAATGTTGAATAGTGATATCAGGCAGATATGCAATCCCTAGCCCTTTTAGGGCAAAATCAATACGAGCATTTAAATTATTGCACACAATTGATCTAGGAAGGTTAGTTTCTCTGGTTGAGTCAATTGGCCATTGTTCAATAATCCCAGTATTTGGTGAACGATAGTGTAGTAATCTATGGTTCATCAAATCAGAGGAAGTTAGAGGTTCTCCATTCTTCGCCAAATATATTGGTGATGCAACGATAAGACGCCGGAAATTACCTAAATGATGAGATCTTAGATTATTATCTGGAATATACCCAACACGTATAGCAGCATCGAATGCTTCTTGGGTTAAATCAACATTGCGGGTTGAGTAATCCAGTTCCAATTCAATGTCTGGATATTGTTCATTAAATTTAGACAAGTGATCTAAAAAAATATCGGTGATTGGAGCGAGGCTTATCTTTAAGCGTCCTTGAGGTTTTTGAGCAGCGTTGGATAGCTCATATTGGAGTTCATCCATCTCGTCTAGGATTCGTCGGCTCTTTGCAAGCAATATATTCCCTTCATGAGTAAGAGAAATACTCCTAGTTGTTCGGTTAAATAGTTGTACTCCAAGTTCCTTTTCAAATCGCGATATTCGCTTACCAACAGCAGATGCTGTAAGACCTAATACCCGACCTGCACCGACAAAACTTTTGAGTTCTGCGACTTGGACAAACACCGAAATTGCGGTAAGAGATTCAATCATTTTTTCTCCATTGCGGACAATTATGTCTCCATAGACCGGAGATATACCCTACTTTTTCCACAAATGCCAGTAAGATAAGATTATGTGATTCCATAAAACTATTATGTTTTTTAGTCGGCATAAGTTGTTTTTTTGATGTAACCTTTGTCGTTAATTGGAGTTTTTTATGAATAGTAATAAAGTCATGAGTTGGCCACTTTTTGCGTTGGCAATCTCCGCTTTTGCGATTGGTACAGCAGAATTTATTATTATGGGCTTATTACCCCAAATTTCGGTGGATTTGAGTATTTCTATACCTACTGCCGGATATCTGGTTTCAGGTTATGCAATTGGTGTTGTAATCGGTGGTCCTTTGTTTGCGTTTGCCTTGCGTAAGGTAGAAGAAAAAACGGCACTTCTACTGCTTATGGTTATTTTTATCGTTGGCAACTTAGCCTGCGAGTTAGCATCTGGTTTTGAAGTATTATTGATTGCTAGAGTTTTTACAGCGTTTAGTCATGCCTCTTTTATTGGGATAGCTGCAGTTTTGGCATCGCGCATTGCACCACCCGGTAAGGAAGGAAGGGCTATGACTCTTATGCTTACTGGAATGACCTTGGCTAACGTTCTGGGTGTACCAGCCGGTTCTTATATTGGTCTAGAGCTTGGTTGGAGAACGACATTTGTAGGTGTTGTTATCTTGGGCCTACTGTCTTTATTCATGATATTTATTCTTGTGCCATCCAAAAAAATCACGAAGTCTAGCAAGCGTGAAAATAGTATGATTGGATTAAAGAGACCTCTCGTTTGGCTCGGATTAATAACCAGCGTGATGGCATCAGCAAGTATGTTTACCTTCTTCACTTATATTGTTCCTATCCTTCAGGATGTTACTCATGTAGAACCGAAATTTGCCAGTCTTGCTTTGATGATCTGTGGTATTGGAATTACCATCGGCGGGTTACTTGGGGGACGTCTTGCAGATTGGAATCTCACCAAATCTTTGGTTTTAGCATTGTGTATTTTAATTGTAACGCTTGTTGCCTTCTATTGGACAAGCTATGTAAGGTATCCAGCTGTAATCAATATGGCTATTTGGGGATGTTTATCTTTCACAGTAGGAATGCTCTTGCAAGTTTTGATAATTAGAGTTGCAGGGGAATCTGCAAATTATGCCTCAACTTTGAATATCGGTGCATTTAATCTTGGTAATGCTATTGGGGCGTGGATTGGTGGGAAGGTTATTGATGCAGGATTCCCATTGAATACAATATCCTTGGTGGCTGCTGCTATCTCTGTTGCCACTTTGATAATGGTACTTATTATGTTTATTAGCAATGGTCGACAACTTCTGATCTACAGATCGTTCTAGAATAGGATTGGTCAATAGCTTTTGCTCTCTATAAAAATGACAACAATAATTAATTCAAAGAGAGTAAACGGTCTGCCTTTTGCCAACAAGACACCATCCAATCAATTAATACTGATATCCGATTGGGTACATAGTGGCTTTTCATTCTTAACAGATGAACAGGCAGCGGGGGCAACAGCCACTCGGTTAACAGTCTGATTATTTTCACTACCATGCGGGTTTGTGGCGAAGCGAGATGACCATTTATAGTGGTGCTTTCAGCATCCTGACTTATACCTTGATGGGGATAACATTATTGGCTGTGGCTATTTGTTTTTTGACTTTGAGAAATAGACGAATAGCTATTAATACTAATATAGCAACATGATTTTATGCACGGATCATTATAACGGCCCATTTATTTGGGCTGTGTTTAAAATCAATTGAATATCGTTAATAAGCTCAGTGCCAAACTATAATTTCTGTTGATTAGGTTAATCTATCTATTATTCATTATCACGATAGCACTGGAATTTGATATCGCTTTTCTGGCTAATTCACTGGAATATATTTCAGTGTATTGAAAAGTAAAATTTTTTGTTAGCACTGGAAAGGTAATCTCCCCCTCAATCATCATTGAGAGCCTGCGTCTGTAGAATAATTACAGTAGGTATTAGTGACATTCATAGATTCTCGCCCTTTGCGATATTTAACATCTGTATTGTCGTTATGTTTGTCCTAAATAGGGGCAATTATCTTCATATATTAATCGCTGGTGCTGATTAAAAGACTTCTTTTCTTGATCTTTAAAAAAATCGTCATTATTGATGGGAGTATAGAAAAGATGATAAGAACCGGAGAAAGATATCTTGATGACCTGCGTGATGGACGAACGATTTTTATTAATGGAGAGAAGATTACAAATCATGTGGATCATCCCGCGTTCAGGAATGCTATCAGGTCTGTAGCGAATTTGTATGATTATAAAGTTAAACATGCCGATAGCATGACGTTTAAGACAGAAACGGGGGAGCAAATCAGCCTGCACTGGGAATTACCCTCTACACCGGAAAAGTTAGTTGCACGCGGTCATGCCGCCTATGAATGGGCGAAGCAGACGGTTGGCTGGTTGGGCAGAAGCCCTGATTATACTCCATCGGCACTTACAGGAATGCTGACGCATATTGAGTTATTTGAATCTTACTCACAAGAGCGAGCGGATGCTCTGCGGAATTATTTTGCTTATGCGAGTGAAAAAGATCTCTATCTGACTTATGCACTGATTAGCCCACAAGGCGATCGTTCAAAAACACCGGGTGAGCATACTAAAAATATTTATCACACTCTTGGTGTGGTGGAAAAGAATGCGAAGGGCATTGTTGTCAGAGGTACAAAGATGCTGGCAACCGGGGCAGCTCTGGCAGATGAAGTTTTTGTTGGTACACATTATCCCCTTAAGCAGGGCATTGATGAGCGATATGCACTCTCTTTTGCTGTGCCACTTAATACGGATGGCATCAAAATCATTTCAAGGCAATCTTATGAATTAGGGGCAAATCCCAAGGATTATCCGCTATCGTCCCGGTTTGATGAAAATGATTCCATGCTCTATTTTGATGATGTTTTGGTACCCTGGGAAAGGGTTTTTGTCTTCGAAGATATTGAGATGTGTCTCAGGCAGTTAGACTCAACGGCGACAGAAGTGATAATGGATACTCAAGGCTTGGCCCGTTATGCTGTGAAATTGCATTTTTTGGCGGGTTTGGCTCAGAATATGGCTGAGATAAACGGCGTGTGTCAGATCCCTGCCGTGAAGGAATCACTTGCACAGTTAGCCTGTTATGCCATGAATATGGAGGCGCTGTTTAAGAGCGTCATCCATTGCCCAAAAATATATAACGGATTTTATATACCCGATAAGACTCTGCTTTATACGTATCGGGTGATGTCGCAGTCAATATATCCTAATGTCTTGGGAATAATCAGAAAGTTAGCAGGTGGTGGCATTCTGATGTTGCCATCCAGTGAGGCAGATTTAGAAAATGATGAAATTTTAGGAATAATTGAGAAAACACAATATTCATCAGTTGCTTCCCCTATCGAAAGGGTCAGGTTGATGAGGTTGGTGTGGGATGCGGTTGGGTCAGAGTTTGCTTCAAGGCATCATCAATATGAGTTGTTTTATGCAGGAGCCCCTTATCAGACGTTAGGACGTTTTTATAAGCAATACGATTGGGAATCATCAAGAGCATTGGTTGAGAAGGTAAAAATTCCATAGTCGGTAAGAGAAAGTGCCAGCGTGGAGATGTTGGCACTTATTGCAATCCCCGCCAAAAATAAATTGTCGATAAAGCGCTTGCTATCCTGTTCTAACAGGTCCATAATGCCGCCTCATTTTTGAAGAGGCAGAGGAAAATTTCTCCACTAGCGTCTAGAATGGATGAGTGGGTTTTTTATTTCCCTGCTGATTTCTGGTGTTTTCTACTAGAATTCAATTCTTGTTTTTATCCACAGAATTTAAAATTACAGTCATATTGAGTCACCTGATGATGCTCTACTTGTTACACAGAGTTATCCACAGGAGGATTTGCCGTATCTGGATATTTTAAGTTATCACCCAACGCAATGGTTTGCGCTTAACTTATTGATTAATTAAAGTAATTGATCTCATTTAAAAACGCATTGATTAATATTTATTCTTAGTTTGTTTATTGATCGGGAAAGCATTTTTATTTTATTCACAAGGAAACAGACGGCTTTTTTAACAAGAAATTCGCTTGGTTGATTGTTAAGCATCTCTGGGTAAGCCTTTAGTAATAGCGCGTATCAATCGTTTTTGTTGTGAGGTCTGAACTTCGATTGAATTAGCATTACGGCGGGTTATTTGTTGGTCAATGGCCCAGTGGATATGTTCATCCAAAACTTCACTTAATCCCGTTCTTTTTTCCAAAGCTAACACGATGTCATCTTGGTAAGGCGCATTGCCTAAGGCAACAGAAATGTTGCGTAGCCAGCGCAAATACCCAATGCGACGAATGGCTGAACCTTCCGTGATGCGCAGAAACTTTTCCTCACTCCAACTGAACAGGTCAAGCAGCTCTGGAGTATGTAGTGCTGCACGTGGGCTGAAATCAGCTTCATCCGTTAATTGCGAAAAACGATTCCACGGGCAGATAAGCTGGCAATCATCGCAACCATAAATCCGGTTACCCATTAATGGCCGGAATTCTTCCGGTATTACGCCTTCCAATTCAATTGTCAGATATGAAATGCACCGCCGGGCATCAATGGTATAAGGCTCAACGATGGCCCCTGTCGGACAAGTTGTCATGCAGGCTACACATCGCCCACATTGTTCTTCTTGGGGGACATCAACAGGCAAGGGAAGATCAATCAGCAATTCACCAAGGAAAAACCAGGAGCCTGAATCTCGGTTTAATATAAGTGAGTGTTTACCAACCCATCCAAGCCCGGCTTTTGCTGCCAGTGGACGTTCCATGATAGGGGCAGAATCGACAAAAGGACGAAAATTCAGAGTTCCCTGATATTCATGGGTGGTGCAATAGTCTTGGATCGTATCGCCTAGTTTTTTGAGACGTTGGCGCAGCAGTTTATGATAATCTCTGCCCAGAGAATAGCGGCTAACATAGCCCATTTGTGGATTGTTAAGCGTACTGGCAAAAGCGGCTTTAGCGGGCAGATAATTCATGCGTACACTAATCACCCGCAAAGTTCCGGGCAGCAGTTCATGGGGACGGGCGCGCATCATACCGTGACGTGCCATCCAGTCCATTTCGCCATGGTATTGCTTATCAAGCCATTCCTGTAGCTTCGGTTCTTCTGCCGATAAATCGGTGTCACAGATACCGACTTGTTGGAAACCGAGGGAAATACCCCATTGTTTAATATTTGCTGCTAGAAGATTCAGATCGAGAGGGGCTGTCATGGGATATCAATTTACTGCTGTAAGAGGAGCGTAGATTAACACAGTGTGGATTGAATACAAAAAGTACGGAATATGGCGTTACAGCGGTGCATAAGATGTTCAATGATAATGCCTGAATTATGTTATGGTTATCGGTTAAGCTATTTTGCTGATATGTCCACCTGTTCAGGCTCTTAATTCAATAAATAAAATAGATATTTTTCGATGAAAGAACTCGTTTTATCACTTCCAAATGAAAATGCCACAGTTGCATTGGGTAATGCAGTGGCGTCAGTCGGCGATCGCGGCTATGTTATTTATTTATATGGTGATCTCGGTGCAGGAAAAACCACATTTAGCCGTGGTTTCCTACAGGCGCTCGGCCATCAGGGGCATGTGAAAAGTCCAACTTATACGCTGGTTGAACCTTACGCTTTACAACCACGGCCTGTCTATCATTTTGACTTGTACCGTCTGGCTGATCCTGAAGAGCTGGAGTTTATGGGGATCCGTGATTATTTCCATCAGGACGCTATTTGCCTGGTGGAATGGCCTCAACAAGGCACTGGTGTTTTGCCTGATGCCGATATTGAGCTGCACTTGAGTTATGACAGCGAAGGCCGACAGGCGCGTTTTGTTGCGTTATCTGAATATGGTGAAAGTCTGTTGGATAATTTGAAGTCCTTATGAAGGAATACCCGACCATGATGAATGCCTTTTTCGTGAATGTGGTAAAAAAATGGCATGCCCACTGGGTGATGGCCTGTATTTTGTTTGTCATGCTGAGTCAATTGGTCATGACAACGGCTACGGCGGCTACGTTGTCGAATGTTCATGTGAATAATAGCCCCTCTGAGGCCACAGTAACGTTGGAATTCACTGGCGGGCGTCCTGATTATCGATTTTTTCCTTTGCATTCTCCTGAACGATTAGTCGTGGATATTCGTCAATCTGGCAAAATCGTTGGTCTACCGATGCGTTTATCCGGGCAGGATTTGGTCAGGCTGGTACGCTCCAGTCAGCCACCTGATGCACATCATCAGAGGGTTGTGCTGGAATTGGCGAATAAAGCTACAGAGACGTTTTCAGTGAAGAAAGCAGGTAGCAAATACCAGCTAGTTATTACTCTGAAAACCAAGGGCGTAGTGAATAATAGAGCACCTATTTTCAGGGACAATATTGCTAAAAATGAAAGTAAGCAGTCACTTTCTTCTGATGCCCAGTCAATGAAACTGGAGGCAAAACCTGCCCCGAAATCTCATGAACCCACGAATCTTAATGAGAAAAGCGTGAAAAAACAGGCAATTCAATCTGGGCAAGGAAAAGGTATCCGCCCGATTGTGGTTGCTATTGATGCAGGGCATGGTGGGCAAGATCCCGGTGCGATTGGTCAACATGGATTGAAGGAAAAAAATGTAACCATTAGTATTGCCCGTAAACTGGAAACACTTTTACGCAATGATCCCATGTTTAAGCCTGTACTGACGCGGAATGGCGATTATTTTATTTCTGTGGCGGGACGTTCCGAAGTTGCCCGTAAGCATAGAGCCAATATGTTGATATCAATTCATGCGGATGCGGCTCCTAATCGTGGTGCCAGAGGGGCTTCTGTCTGGGTGCTCTCTAATCGCCGTGCAAACAGCGAATTAGGTAATTGGCTGGAACAGCATGAGAAACAATCTGAGTTGCTGGGAGGCGCAGGAGATGCCCTTGCCAATGGCACTGACCCATATTTGAGTCAGGCTGTGTTGGATTTACAATTCGGCCATTCCCAGAGAGTTGGTTATGATGTCGCTATGCAAGTATTGAGTCAGCTCACCAGAATTGGTTCTTTGCATAAACGCACGCCAGAGCATGCGAGCCTCGGTGTTTTACGCTCGCCGGATATCCCGTCTATTTTAGTGGAAACCGGATTTATCAGTAATCTGTCTGAAGAAGAATTATTGGGTTCCAATCAATATCAGGAAAAATTGGCGCAAGCCATCCATTTAGGATTACGTCATTATTTCCAGACTAACCCATTGCAGGCAGCACCAAAGTAACCAATATATCTGCCTATCAGAATAGGCTTAAAATCGTAAGTAAGGTCGAATAATGGCTATCAAGATATTACCCCCACAATTGGCAAATCAGATTGCCGCTGGTGAAGTGGTTGAACGCCCTGCATCAGTGGTGAAAGAATTGGTGGAAAATAGTCTTGATGCCGGTGCTGCCCGCATTGATATCGATATTGAACGTGGCGGCGCAAAGCTGATTCGAATCCGTGATAACGGCTGCGGAATCAGTCAACAAGACCTTACCTTAGCGTTGGAACGTCATGCCACCAGTAAAATTGCTTCATTGGATGATTTGGAAGCGATTATGAGTATGGGCTTCCGTGGAGAAGCGCTGGCGAGTATCAGTTCTGTTTCTCGGCTGACATTAACCTCTCGCCCTGAAAGCCAGACAGAAGCGTGGCAATCTTATGCCGAAGGCCGTGATATGGAAGTAACGGTTAAACCTGCTGCGCATCCTGTGGGTACGACGGTTGAAGTGTTGGATCTGTTTTATAACACGCCTGCCCGCCGCAAATTCCTGAGAACGGAAAAAACGGAGTTTGGTCACATTGATGAAGTGGTACGCCGGATCGCATTGGCGCGGCTGGATGTTGCTATCAACCTGAATCATAACGGAAAGTTGGTGCGCCAGTATCGTCCTGCTAAAGACGAATCTCAGCATGAACGGCGTTTGGCCGCAATTTGTGGTACGACGTTTGTACAGCAGGCTTTGGCGTTGTCATGGCAACATGATTCCCTGTCCATTAAAGGTTGGGTGGCTGACCCAATGAGCGCTACGGCCGGAAGCGATATTCAATATTGCTATGTCAATGGACGTATGATGCGGGATCGGCTGATTAATCATGCGATTCGCCAAGCCTATCAAGATTTGATTCAGGGGGAGCAACAACCTGCTTATGTTCTGTATTTGGAGATTGATCCGCATCAGGTGGATGTCAATGTGCATCCTGCCAAACATGAGGTTCGTTTCCATCAAGCGCGGTTGGTGCATGATTTTATTTATCAGGGTGTGTCTGCGGTATTGAAACAGCGTAGTAAGGGCGCAGAGTTAGAGCTTGGCTGTCAGGAGACGGCAGCAAATTGGGTGCCAGAAAATCGCCCTTCTGCGGGAGAAAACCATTTTCTTCGGAAAAGCAACGTGCCAGCAGATCCTGAATCTTCCCGACGTCATGATACTGATGGGAATGGTAATAACGACAAGAAGCAGGAACATGGGGAACGACAGTATTCAGGCCGTGAAACACAGCCATCGCATCATGGAGAAAGCTATCAGAAAAAACAGGGTGAACTGTACCGGAAGCTGATGCAGTTTTCACCGGAAGAAAAGCACCCTTTGTTCCCGCAAAGAGCCACTTCATCGCCTGATTCGTCAAGTTCCGGCTCAATGTCTGTTCCGGTCAGCCCAATTCAACCGGGGCAGGGAAAAAATAACGCGGTTAGTATTGGCAATACGTATGGCATTGAAAAATACACATTCGGAAAAGTATTGAGCATTTATGCCGATTGCCATGCCTTGATTGAATCGCCATTAGGGATAGGCTTGCTTTCGCTCCCAGTCGCTGAGCGCTGGTTGAAGCAGGCGCAACTGACGCCGGGAGAACTGACGCCGGGAAAACAGGGGCTTAAATCTCAGCCTTTGTTGATCCCGCTGAAACTTGCTCTCAATCAGACAGAAATGAGCACGTTGAAGCAGAATAGTGAGCTACTGAAGACTTTTGGTATTGAATCGACAGTCGCACATGGAAAAGTGACCATTCATGCGGTATCGTTGCCTTTGCGTCAACAGAACCTGCCAAAACTTCTGCCGGAGCTGTTGGGTTACCTTGGCGGATTGTCAGCCGCTTCTACTGAACAGGTGGCAATTTGGCTCTCCCGTCATTTGGGTAGTGAGCATGAAACGTGGAACGTCGCACAAGCCGTCCAACTTTTGGCTGATGTCGAGCGTCTTTGCCCTCAACTGGTGGTATCACCACCGGAAGGGTTATTACAGTTAATTGATTTACAAGCAGTGGTGGCACGCCTTAATCATGAGTGATTTAAAAACTCAACATCTGCCGACAGCCATTTTTATCATGGGGCCAACGGCTTCAGGAAAAACGGCGTTATCGATCGCCTTGCGTCAGCATCTTCCGGTTGAATTAATCAGTGTTGATTCCGCGTTGATTTACCGTGGAATGGATATTGGGACAGCCAAGCCTTCCGCAGAAGAGCAGGCACAGGCACCTCATCGCCTGATTGATATTCTCGATCCTGTCGAAACCTATTCCGCTGCCGATTTTCGCCGTGATGCTCTAAAAGAAATGGCAGAGATCACGGCGGCGGGGAGAATTCCACTCCTGGTTGGTGGAACCATGCTATATTTCAAAGCATTGCTGGAAGGATTATCGCCTTTGCCCTCTGCAAATCCTGAAGTTCGGGCGCAGATTGAACAGCAGGCAGCGGAGATTGGATGGGATGCATTGCATCGGCAGTTACAGGAAATTGATCCGGTTGCGGCTGTAAGGATCCATCCTAATGATCCACAACGTCTTACTCGTGCACTGGAAGTTTTTCGGATTTCGGGTAAAACTCTAACTGAATTGACAGAAACGTCTGGAGAAATATTGCCGTATCGCGTTCATCAATTTGCGATCGCGCCTGCAAGCCGTGAAATTTTGCATCAGCGTATTGCAGCCCGTTTTGAACAAATGATCAAATCAGGGTTTGAAGATGAAGTGAAAGCGCTTTATGCTCGTAGCGATTTGCATACAGATTTACCCTCCATTCGTTGTGTTGGTTATCGTCAGATGTGGTCCTACCTCGCAGGCGAAATATCTCATGATGAGATGATCTATCGTGGTATCTGTGCGACGCGCCAATTGGCGAAACGTCAGATCACGTGGCTCAGGAGTTGGGACAATGTGACTTGGTTGGATAGCGATCAACCTAAACAATCACTAAACGCAGTCATGCAGGTTATTAGTACATAAATTCATTGATTGTGTACAATTGATCGGTACAAAGTATCATTTTTGAGTAGTTACTTTTTCGAACCAATCGGTTCTTAGTTAAAAACAACAAAATAAGGAAAATATAGAATGGCTAAGGGGCAATCTTTGCAAGATCCATTCCTGAATGCTTTACGGCGTGAAAGGGTCCCGGTTTCTATTTATTTGGTCAACGGTATCAAATTACAGGGTCAGATTGAATCTTTTGACCAATTTGTCATTTTACTGAAAAACACTGTCAGTCAGATGGTTTATAAACATGCCATCTCAACTGTTGTGCCTTCCCGCCCTGTGTCTCATCATGGTAGCAACCAGAATGTGACAACTGGCGTTGGAAATTATCATGCTGGCGCTACCCCGGCAGCACAACAGGAAACTGATGCCACTGAGTAAACCAGTGGCTGTGCATGACGTAAATAAAAACATAGGTAGGGAGACTTTACCTATGTTTTTTCCTATGGATTTTACTTAGCCTGAGGGGTTGCACCGTTGTTTGATCGTTATGAAGGCGGAGAATTAGCTGTTCTGGTGCATGTTTTCTTCTCACAGGAAAAAGATACGGAAAATCTCAGTGAGTTTGAATCATTGGTAACTTCCGCAGGTGTTTCTCCTGTGCAGATTGTAACGGGAAGCCGGAAGGCACCTCATCCGAAATATTTTGTCGGAGAGGGTAAGGCAGAGGAAATTGCCGAAGCTGTCAAAAACAGTGGCGCAGATGTGGTTTTATTTAACCATACTCTCAGCCCGGCCCAGGAACGTAATCTTGAGCGCTTGTGTCAGTGCCGCGTTGTTGATCGCACGGGCGTGATCCTGGATATTTTTGCTCAGCGGGCAAGAACGCACGAAGGCAAGTTGCAGGTTGAACTGGCGCAATTGCGTCACTTATCTACCCGACTGGTACGGGGCTGGACCCACCTTGAACGCCAGAAAGGGGGGATCGGGCTGCGTGGTCCCGGAGAAACTCAGCTGGAAAGTGACCGTCGTATGTTGCGTGACAAAATCAAACAGATTCTGGGGCGTCTCAGCAAGGTTGAAAAACAGCGTGAACAGGGGCGTCAGGCACGCAATAAGGCAGATATTCCTACCGTTTCTCTTGTTGGTTATACCAATGCAGGGAAATCGAGCTTATTCAACAGGATAACTTCTGCTGAAGTTTATGCGGCTGATCAGCTTTTTGCCACCTTAGATCCGACCCTGCGCCGAATAGACGTGGATGATGTCGGTGCCGTGGTTTTGGCGGATACAGTTGGTTTTATCCGTCATTTGCCCCATGATCTGGTTGCAGCATTTAAGGCGACTTTGCAGGAGACCCGGCAGGCAAAATTGCTGCTGCATGTTGTCGATGCAGCTGATAGTCGTCTTGATGAAAACATCATCGCTGTTGATAGTGTCCTTGAAGAGATTGAATCCCATGAAATTCCTTCTCTATTGGTCATGAATAAAATCGATATGTTGGAAGATTTTGTTCCACGCATCGACCGCGATGAGGAAAACTACCCTGTCAGGGTATGGTTATCAGCGCAGACTGGTGAAGGCATTCCGCTTCTATTACAAGCCTTGACTGAACGCCTTTCAGGTGAAATCGCACACTATGAATTGCATCTTCCGCTGGAAGCGGGGCGTCTGCGCAGCCGTTTCTACCAGCTTCAGGCTATTGAGCGTGAATGGGTGGAAGAAAATGGTCAAATGGGTATTGAAATCAGAATGCCAATGGTGGATTGGCGCCGCCTGTGCAAACAAGAACCAAATTTACCCGACTATGTTGTCTGATTGATTGGCGCAGAGCAACAAACAAGGTATCATTTTACCCGCCATTTCAAGGTGCTTATGGTCATGGCGTAGCGGAGATGGAATGGCGGTGATGAAATGACTGTGCCAAAATTGCAGTGACTGAATTGCACTGTCAAAAGTATCACCAAATAATATTGGTTGCTTACAAAAACAACGAAATTTGTTGTTTCTGCCCATGGAGGCCGCTGTCAGACCTGTCAGGAACAGGCAACGGCCTGTGAAGTGGGAAGCCTCACCCATCAGGGTGGAGAGCAGTCACCTCTGAAAAACCAGTAAAAACTAAAAAGTGGAGCTAAAACATGGCGTGGAATCAGCCCGGTAATAACGGACAGGACCGCGACCCGTGGGGAAGCAGCAATAATAATGGCGGCAACTCCGGCGGCAACAATAAAGGTGGTCGAAACCGTGGAGCAACTGATCTCGACGATCTGTTCCGTAAACTGAGTGAAAAGCTCGGTGGTCTCGGTGGAAACAAAGGTGGAAATGGTTCTGAACAGAACTCTAAATTTGGCGGGCGTCTTATTGGTCTTGCCGTCGCTGTTGCAGTTGTTGTCTGGGTTGTAAGTGGTTTCTATACGATTAAAGAAACAGAGCGTGGTGTAGTTACTCGGTTGGGTAAATTTAACCACGTTGTTCAGCCTGGCTTGAACTGGAAAATGACGTTTATCGATCGAGTACGTGCCGTTAACGTCGAATCTGTTCGTGAACTGGCAACAACGGGTGTCATGCTGACATCAGATGAAAACGTTGTGCGTGCTGAGATGAACGTTCAGTACCGTGTCACTAACCCTGAAGCTTATCTTTTCAATGTCACCAATCCTGATAACAGCCTGCGTCAAGCGACAGACAGCGCTGTGCGTGGCGTGGTTGGCAAATACTCAATGGAAAAAATTCTGACAGCAGACCGTACGATTGTGCGTAACGATACTCAGAAAGTACTGGAGGAAACTATTCGTCCGTACAACATGGGGATCACGTTGCTGGACGTTAACTTCCAAACTGCGCGTCCACCAGAAGAGGTGAAAGCGGCATTTGATGATGTTATCGCCGCCCGCGAAGAAGAGCAGAAAACCATCCGTGAAGCAGACGCTTATAAAAACTCAGTTCTGCCAATAGCCAAGGGTTATGCTCAACGTATCATTGAAGATGCTAAAGCCTATAAAGTGAGTGTGGTATTGAATGCACAGGGTGAAGTGGCAAGTTTTGCCAAAATTCTGCCTGAGTATAAAGCTGCACCGGAAATTACCCGTGAGCGTCTTTACATTGAAACAATGGAACGTATTCTGAGTCAGACCCGCAAAGTTATTGCAAACGAAAAGAGCAACAACATGCTGGTATTACCATTAGATCAAGTTTTACGTAACCAGTCTGAAATGCCGACACGTCATCAGGACGCTAAAGTCGCCCCAGAACAGCGTAATACGACACATCCTACATCTACACAAGGGCGTTCAACCGATTCTGGCTATGGCAATTCAGGCTATGGTGATTCAAACAACCTGCGTGGTGAGACGCTAAGACAAGGGAGACCATAATCATGCGTAAGTCGTTCGTCTTTGCTATTGCCATCATATTGGTTGGGCTGTATTCGTCGATATTTATCGTATATGAAGGTCAGCGTGGCATCGTGCTGCGTTTTGGCAAAGTTATGCGTGACGCTGAAAATAAACCTGTGGTTTATCAGCCTGGTCCGCACTTCAAAATTCCATTTATTGAAACTGTTAAAACGCTTGATGCTCGTATCCAGACTATGGATATCAAAGCTGACCGTTTCCTGACAAGTGAAAATAAAGACCTGATTGTTGACTCTTATCTGAAGTGGCGCATTAACGATTTCAGCAGATATTATCTGGCAACAGGTAATGGAGAAATTTCTCAGGCTGAACTGCTGTTGAAACGTAAATTCAGTGACCGTCTGCGTTCTGAGATTGGTCGTTTGGATGTCCGTGGCATCGTGACAGATTCTCGTGGTCGTTTGACGACAGATGTGCGTGATGCGCTGAACTTGGGAACAAGTGATGCTGATACTGCTGATAACGAGATTGCTTCGGCAGCGGCCCGAGTGGAGAAAGAAACGAAAGGTAAACAACCAATCCTGAACCCGAACAGTATGGCAGCATTGGGGATTGAAGTTGTGGACGTTCGTATCAAGCAAATTAACTTGCCAGATGAAGTCTCAGACGCAATTTATCAGCGTATGCGTGCAGAACGTGAAGCGGTAGCCCGTCGCCATCGTTCACAAGGTCTGGAAGAAGCTGAGAAAATCCGTGCAGCCGCTGATAAGACAGCGACTGAAATCAAGGCCGCAGCAAAAAGTGAGGCATTGGTTTTACGCGGTGAAGGTGATGCGGAAGCAACCAAATTGTTTGCTGACTCATTCAGCAAAGATCCGGAATTCTACGCATTCATCCGTAGCCTGCGTGCTTATGAAAATAGCTTCAAAAATGATGGCAACATCATGGTGCTCAGCCCGGATAACGATTTCTTCCGTTATATGAAAGAGCCGACTAAGCAACACAATCGTGCGAATGATTAAGTGGTTTTGACGGGCAAATAGCCTCCAATCTACTTTAATTGGCAAAATAAACCTAAAGCGGCCAGCGTGTGTCTGGCCGCTTCCTAAGCCACTGTAAAAAAACATATAGTGGCTTTTTTGCATGTTATTTTCATTACCAATGTTTACTTAGCAGCCCATTTATATGACGAAACGAAATAACAGAAGTAACAAAAAATACTGAAAGGTGCTAAATGAGATGTTAGAATCCATTTTTAAGCAACCGAGTGAATTTTTGAAATGGGTAAGAACGTTGTCGTATTGGGCACCCAATGGGGTGACGAGGGCAAGGGTAAAATCGTCGACTTGCTGACTGAACGAGCTAAATACGTAGTTCGTTATCAGGGGGGCCACAATGCCGGCCATACACTAGTCATCAACGGTGAAAAAACCGTTCTCCACTTAATCCCATCTGGGATCTTACGTGAAAACGTCATTAGCATTATCGCAAATGGGGTCGTTTTAGCACCAGATGCTTTGATGAAAGAAATGAAAGAGCTTGAATCACGTGGGATTCCTGTACGTGAGCGCCTGCTTATTTCTGAAGCTTGTCCGCTGATCCTGCCTTACCATGTTGCATTGGATAATGCCCGCGAGAAAGCGCGTGGCGCCAAGGCGATTGGTACAACAGGTCGTGGTATCGGCCCTGCATATGAAGACAAAGTCGCACGTCGTGGCCTGCGTGTCGGTGATCTGTTCGATAAAGAAAATTTCGCAGCCAAGCTGAAAGAAATCATTGAATACCACAATTTCCAACTGGTTAACTATTACAACGAACCAGCGGTTGATTACCAGAAAACGCTGGATGATATTCTGGCTGTTGCTGACATCCTGACTGGCATGGTAGTTGACGTTTCTGACCTGCTTTATAAAGCAACTCAGAAAGGTGAATTGGTCATGTTTGAAGGCGCACAGGGTACGCTGCTGGATATCGACCACGGTACCTATCCTTATGTGACTTCTTCCAATACGACTGCGGGTGGTGTTGCGACTGGTTCCGGTCTGGGCCCACGTTACGTTGACTATGTACTGGGTATCATCAAGGCTTACTCCACCCGTGTTGGTGCAGGCCCATTCCCAACTGAATTATTTGATGAAACCGGTGAATACCTGCGTCAGAAAGGTCAGGAATTTGGTGCGACTACAGGCCGTAGCCGTCGTACTGGCTGGTTGGATATCGTTGCTATCCGTCGTGCGATCCAAATCAATTCCCTGTCTGGCTTCTGCATGACCAAACTGGACGTGCTGGATGGCTTGAAAGAAGTCAAAATCTGTGTTGGTTACCGTAAGGCAGATGGCTCTGTCATTGATACTACTCCTCTGGCAGCAGAAAACTGGGAAGGTCTGGAAGCAGTTTATGAAACTCTGCCAGGTTGGGATGAAAGCACTTTCGGTGTGAAAGATCACAGCCAGTTGCCACAAGCAGCATTAAACTACATCAAGCGTGTAGAAGAGCTGACCGGCGTTCCTGTTGATATTATTTCTACAGGCCCAGATCGTGCAGAAACGATGATCCTGCGTGACCCATTTGATGCTTAATTGATAGCTTAATCTTTTGGGCAAATAACCGGGCTTAATGCCCGGTTTTTACTTTTTATAGCTAAAGAAATTCATAGATAAAGGAATTTACAGATAAAAAAATAAAGAAGCGAATCGCCCGTTTTGCTTAATTTTTAAAATACCCACATAATAATGAACAACTAACGAAAACCAACAAACAGACATTTTTTGGTTCCAAATAAACCCCCGTTATATTCAGTCTCTCAGAGGTGAGTGTGCAGTTAACCAGTTTTACTGATTATGGACTACGTGCCTTGATTTACATGGCTTCTTTACCGGAAGGTCAAATGACGAGCATTACAGAGGTAACTGAAGTTTATGGTTTATCACGTAATCATATGGTAAAGATCATCAATCAACTGAGTCACTTAGGATTGGTGAATGCTGTCAGGGGAAAAAATGGTGGCATAAGTCTGGGTAAACCTGCCAGCGAGATCAGAATTGGTGATGTGGTTCGTTCATTGGAACCACTTTCATTGGTTAACTGTAGTGCCTGTCAAATAACGCCTGCATGTCGCTTAAAATCAGTCTTGAATCAAGCGGTAGAAAATTTTTTGGAAGAGTTGGATAAACATACTTTGGCCGATATGGTTGAAGACAATCGTCCCCTTTATCAATTGCTTCTGATTAAGTGAAGCAGGGGGATAAACAGCTTGCTGATGACAACAGAGGAATGACGATGTCAAAAGATCCTTTTCAGGAACGAGAGGCTGAAAAATACGAATCTCCTATCCCAAGCCGTGAATACATCTTGGATATCATTTCTAAACACACCATTCCGGTAAGCCGTCAGGAATTAGCACAAGAACTTGAGTTAACCAGTGCAGAAGCACAAGAAGCATTGCGCCGCCGTTTGCGGGCAATGGAACGCGATGGGCAGTTGGTTTTTACCCGCCGTCAATGTTACGCGTTGCCAGAAAGGCTGGATTTATTGAAAGGTACGGTGATTGGGCATCGTGATGGATATGGCTTCCTGCGTGTGGAAGGCCACAAAGAAGATTTTTATCTGCCTTCTGAGCAGATGAAAATAGCAATCCATGGTGATGTTATACTGGCGCAGCCTTTGCAATCAGACAGAAAAGGCCGCATTGAAGTGCGCATCGTGCGGGTATTGGAGCCAAAGAGCAGCCAAATCGTTGGGCGATACTTCATGGATGCTGGCATGGGCTTTGTCGTTCCTGATGATAGCCGCTTGTGTTTCGATATCTTGATCCCCAAAGAGGAAATTTGCGGGGCAAGAATGGGGAGCGTTGTGGTGGTTGAATTGACGAATCGCCCGACCCGCCGAACCAAGGCCATAGGTAAAATTGTTGAAGTGCTGGGCGAAACGATGGGAACGAACATGGCGGTCGAAATTGCGCTTCGTACCCATGAAATCCCCCATAGCTGGTCACCAATGGTAGAAACACAGGTGGCCGATCTGGATGAAAACGTTCCGGAATCTGCCAAACAAGGTCGTGTTGATTTACGTGAATTACCGTTGGTGACGATCGATGGCGAAGATGCCCGTGACTTTGATGATGCCGTGTATTGCGAAAGAAAACGCGGTGGTGGCTGGCGTTTATGGGTTGCGATTGCCGATGTCAGTTACTACGTTCGCCCGCAGACACCGTTGGATACAGAAGCACGTAGCCGGGGTAATTCGGTCTACTTCCCTTCTCAGGTTGTACCGATGTTGCCGGAAGTGCTGTCGAATGGATTGTGTTCCCTCAATCCAGAAGTCGATCGCCTGTGTATGGTGTGCGAAATGACGGTTTCTGCCCAAGGCAAACTATCTTCCTATAAGTTTTACGAAGCAGTGATGAATTCACATGCTCGTTTGACTTATACGAAAGTCTGGAAAATCTTGCAGGGCGATCAGGAGGTGCGTGATCACTATAAACCACTGGTGAATCATATTGAGCATCTGCATGAACTTTATCAGGCATTAGAACAGGCACGTGAACAGCGTGGTGCCATTTCGTTTGAATCTGAAGAAGCCAAGTTTATTTTTAATGCGGAACGTCGTATTGAGCGGATCGAGCCAGTTGTACGCAACGATGCGCATAAACTTATTGAAGAGTGCATGATTCTGGCAAATATCGCTGCGGCTCGCTTTGTTGAGAAATATCAGGAGCCTGCGTTATATCGTATTCATGACCGACCAAGAGAAGAGAGTATTCTGAACCTGCGTTCAGTCTTCAACGAATTGGGGCTGAGTCTATTGGGTGGGATGAAACCAGAACCGAAAGACTATGCACAGTTGATGAAGGACGTCGCGGATCGGCCGGATCATGAGCTGTTGCAGACCATGCTGCTGCGTTCAATGAAACAAGCGATCTATGAGCCTGAAAACCGTGGTCACTTTGGCTTGTCGCTGCGTGCTTATTCTCACTTTACTTCACCGATTCGCCGCTATCCTGATTTGGCGTTACACCGAGCGATCAAGTACTTATTATCGCAAGAGAATGGTGTTGTTGAACATGGTGTTGTTAAACATGGTGTTGTTAAACATAGTATCGCTGAACATAGCTCGACACCGACAGGCGGTTGGCATAATGATATGGATCACATGCTGCAACTGGGTAATCATTGCTCCATGACGGAACGCCGTGCCGACGAAGCAACAAGGGATGTAGCAGATTGGCTGAAATGTGATTTCATGCAGGATCAGGTAGGCAATGTTTTCACCGGATTGATTACCAGCGTGACAGGCTTTGGCTTCTTTGTTCGTTTGCATGATCTGTTCATTGATGGTTTGGTGCATGTTTCGACGCTGGATAACGATTATTATCGATATGATAATGTTGGTCAGCGTTTGATTGGTGAATCTTCTGGGCAGACTTATCGCCTTGGTGACGAGGTTGAAATCCGCGTAGAAGCGGTTCACATGGATGAACGTAATATTGATTTTACTTTGCTTTCAACAACGCGTAAGGCACGAAACCAAGGTAAAACAGCGCGCGATAAAGCGAAAAAAGGCAGGCCAGAACGTAAAAATGACAGAAAAGGCCGTGATTATAAAAAATCAGCCAATGTTGAGTCAGATGGCGCTTTCAGTAAAAAGAAAAGTGCGGAAAAGCCTAAATCGTCCAAGAAAAGCAATGCTAAGCAAGGCAATACTCATCAAAGTAATGCTACTCAAGGTAATGAAGATCAAAGTAATACCAAGCAAAGCAAAAAGAAAAAACAGTCTGACAAGACCAAAAGAATTACGGCAAAACTGAAAGCGAAACGCGCGAAAAAAAGAGCGGGTTAATAGCCCATAAAACAGCCGGTAAAAACAGTTAATCAGTGAGTTAGGTATTAGCCAGTCATGAGTGAAATTATCTACGGTATTC
This sequence comes from Xenorhabdus khoisanae, assembly GCF_001037465.1. Lineage (GTDB taxonomy): Bacteria > Pseudomonadota > Gammaproteobacteria > Enterobacterales > Enterobacteriaceae > Xenorhabdus > Xenorhabdus khoisanae. The sequence goes on along the minus strand of NZ_LFCV01000030.1, from coordinate 56,096 downwards.
ATGCCGTTAAAGCTTTGTTGGAGAGCGATCCACAACGCTTCATGGAAGTTTATGTATTGAAAGGGCGTGAAGATCGCCGTTTAACCCCATTGTTGCAGGAACTGGAAAGCATCGGCATTGCTGTGCAACTTGCCAATCGCCAATGGCTGGATGCCCAGACAGAAGGCGCGGTACACCAAGGAATCATTGCACGGGTTAAACCGGGGCGTCAGTATCAGGAAAGTGATCTGCCTGATTTATTATCAGGGTTGGATCGTCCATTCCTGCTGGTATTGGATGGCGTCACCGATCCACATAATCTTGGAGCTTGCCTGCGTACTGCGGATGCTGCGGGGGTTGATGCGGTTATCGTTCCGCGCGATCGTTCAGCACAACTGAATGCGACAGCGAAAAAAGTTGCCTGTGGCGCGGCGGAAAGCGTTCCACTGATTCGCGTTACCAACCTTGCCCGTACCCTGCGCTTACTGCAAGAACACAATATCTGGGTCGTTGGCACTGCGGGAGAAGCGACTCATGCGTTATATGAGAGCAAACTGACTGGCCCTATGGCCTTGGTCATGGGCGCGGAAGGTGAGGGTATGCGCCGACTGACCCGCGAACACTGCGATGAGCTGATCAGTATTCCTATGGCGGGTTCAGTTTCTTCCTTGAATGTATCGGTTGCTACAGGGGTATGCCTGTTTGAAATCGTGCGCCAGAGAAACACTCAATAATTCAAGTTCTTTCATTCGAAAGCGTCTGAAAGAAGAATAAACGCGTTTTCTTTACCGGTATCTTGAGTTTTTTGTCTTGTACGGGTATAGTGACGCGTCGATTTTTCAGCCGTACTAAACACGTTCCTTGCCTCCATGGGCCACGGCTGACCCTGACAGGAGGCTGAATAATCCGTAAGGAGCAATGCTAATGCGTCATTACGAAATTGTTTTTATGGTCCATCCTGATCAAAGCGAACAGGTTCCGGGCATGATCGAGCGTTACAGTGCGACTATCACTAACGCGCAAGGTCAGATTCACCGTCTGGAAGACTGGGGCCGTCGTCAACTGGCTTACCCAATCAACAAACTGCACAAGGCTCACTACGTTCTGATGAACGTTGAAGCGCCACAAGAAGCGATTGATGAGCTGGAAACTAACTTCCGCTTCAACGATGCCGTTATCCGCAGCATGGTTATGCGCGTTAAGCACGCAGTAACTGAAGCATCACCAATGGTTAAGGCTAAAGACGAACGTCGTAGCCGTGATCTGGTCTTGGAAGAAGACCTGGTTGATGATGTTGATGAAGCTGGGGATTCTGAAGAGTAATCACCGTGACAACGAATCGTTTGGTGCTCTCTGGCACAGTGTGCAAGACACCGATACGAAGAGTCAGTCCATCCGGCATTCCACATTGTCAGTTTGTGCTTGAACATCGTTCACAACAACAGGAAGCCGGATTCAGCAGGCAGTCATGGTGCAGAATGCCCGTCATTGCCAGCGGACAATTGTTACAGGAATATACTCACAGTATAACGGTCGGCAGTAGAATCACTGTTTCAGGATTCATTAATTCCCATCATGGGCGTAATGGTCTTAGCAAATTGGTTCTTCATGCCGAGCAGATTGAATTGATAGATTCTGGAGACTAGCCAAATGGCACGTTATTTCCGTCGTCGCAAGTTCTGCCGTTTCACAGCGGAAGGCGTACAAGAGATCGATTATAAAGACATTGTTACGCTGAAAAACTACATTACCGAAAGCGGTAAAATTGTACCAAGCCGTATTACTGGCACTCGTGCAAAATACCAGCGCCAGCTCGCTCGTGCTATCAAGCGTGCGCGCTACCTGTCTCTGTTGCCTTACACTGATCGTCATCAGTAATAGGCTCAGTCCATTAACGACTTTGAGAGGATAAGGTAATGCAAGTTATTCTGCTTGATAAAGTAGCAAACCTGGGTAGCCTGGGTGACCAAGTTAACGTTAAAGCGGGTTATGCCCGTAACTTCTTAGTACCACAGGGCAAAGCTGTTCCTGCGACTAAGAAAAACATCGAATTCTTCGAAGCTCGCCGTGCTGAACTGGAAGCTAAACTGGCTGACGTTCTGACAGCAGCAGAAGCTCGTGCAGAGAAAATCACTGCACTGGGTTCTGTCACCATCGCTTCTAAAGCGGGTGACGAAGGTAAACTGTTCGGTTCTATCGGTACTCGTGACATCGCTGATGCAGTTATTGCTGCTGGCGTTGAAGTATCTAAGAGCGAAGTTCGCCTGTCTAACGGCGTTCTGCGTACTGTTGGTGAGCACGAAGTTCACTTCCAGGTACACAGCGATGTATTCGCACAGTTGAACGTTAACATCGTTTCAGAAGCTTAATCCCTGATTAGCTGAAGAACATGTGACAAAAAACGCTGGCAATGCCAGCGTTTTTTATTATTTAAACCAAGATATTATTTTGACTCTGAAAGCCAACGAACAGTGTGGCAACTCTCTGGCTTGAGCCCTTACCCAATACTTACCTATGAAATGATGGCCTTAGTTATCTCGGTCACTGTGTCGATAATGTCTTGAGGTGCTTTCTCAATAAATTTGACCTGACGATCCAAAAAATCTAAGGATTTAACCTGATGAATGAGAATTGTACCTTGGGTAGATAATTCTTCGGGTAAGGGAACTTCTAGCTTCATTCCTCTCACTGTACTGGTGATTGGGGCTACAACAGCAAATCCGGTATGCTCATTAAACATCTTGCGAGAGATCACGAATGCAGGGCGGCGTTTCATGATTTCCTTTCCTGCGCTCGGATCGAAGTCTATTGAGACAATATCTCCTTTGTCTGGTATGTACATCAGAGTATTTCCTTACCAACAGGTTTAGCGTTGAGCCACTCTTTATCCTCGTCTGTTACCGTGAAACATTCTTTAGGGCTTCCAGCCAACAATGATTCCAGCGTCAACTCTTCTTTGATGGGTGTAAGCACAATTTTGTTATCCTGAATGGATAGGTCTAATTTTGAACCAGTATGCAAATTAAGTGTTTTCACAATGGCTTTTGGGATGCTAACTATATTAGCTCCACCAGATTGGCGGATGACAACAGCAGTCATGTCTGGCCCTCCTTTTATTAAAGTTATACTAAAGTATAATAATATATTTGTGTTTTACAAGAGTAAAACCTCCTCACGCGTTTACCCATTCAGGCAGTGCTGTTATGCTTGAACCTTCACTCATTTAATAACAGGTATTTTCATGACAACACCTTCTTTTGAGTCTATTGAAGCGCGAGCAAGTTACGGTATTGGCTTGCAGGTTGGGCAACAATTACAGGAATCTGGTTTACAGGGGCTGGAACCCGAAGCGCTGTTAGCAGGGCTGTGTGATGCGCTGGAAAGCCGTTCTCCTGCGATCCCTGTAGAAGAGCTGCATCGTGCACTGCGTGAGATACATGAACGTGCTGATAGCGTTCGTCGTGAACATCAGCAGGCGATGGCAGAAGAAGGCAAAAAATTCCTGACAGAAAATGTTCAGCGTGAAGGTGTAAGCAGTACTGAATCTGGTTTGCAGTTTTCTGTCCTGACACAAGGCGAAGGTTCTATTCCGGCCCGCACTGACCGTGTTCGTGTTCACTACACTGGCCGTCTTATTGATGGCACGGTATTTGATAGTTCAGTACAACGTGGCACACCGGCAGAATTTCCTGTCAGCGGCGTGATCCCGGGTTGGATTGAAGCTTTGACCCTGATGCCAGTAGGTTCTAAATGGGAACTCTATATTCCTCACAATCTGGCTTATGGTGAGCGTGGCGCAGGCGCGTCTATTCCTCCTTACAGCACATTGATCTTCGAAGTAGAATTATTGGAAATCCTGTAACTTTCTATTGGATCAAAAAAATAGCCGGTTATCCGGCTATTTTTTTGTGTACATTTTAGGAGCATTGGGGAATTTGGGAATCATTGAGCAATAAAGTATTCGCTATTCCAGTAAAAAATGCGCTAAAAATGTAGCTTCAAGGGGTATGCCCAGATAGTTTTCAATTCGAAAGCGTAAGGGGATAGCTGAACAATGAATGCAGAGGTGTATGATGCTACAACAGATCTGCCAATTGGCACGGGAAGCAGGCGCGGCGATCATGGAGGTTTATCAGGCTGAGCAACCGTTGCAAGTGGAACATAAAGCGGATGACTCACCTGTTACTGTTGCAGATATTGCCGCTCATAAAATTATTAAAGCAGGATTATCGCGCATTGCGCCTGATATCCCATTGTTATCAGAGGAAGATCCTCCTTCGTGGGAAGAACGGAAGAACTGGCAGCGCTATTGGTTGGTTGATCCACTGGATGGGACGAAAGAGTTTATTCGTCGGAACGGTGAATTTACCGTCAATATTGCATTAATTGAAGATGGTGTGCCTGTAATGGGTGTCGTTTATGTTCCTGTGCAGAATGTTTTGTATTCAGGGCAAGGTCGTCAGGCGTGGAAGGAAGCCAATGGTCAAACCCTTCCCATTAAAGTTATTTCTGCGACGCGACCAATTGTAGTCGTCAGCCGTTCTCATCGGGATGATGAGGAATTGAAAGATTATCTTGCCCAATTAGGGACTCACGATACCCTTTCTGTAGGATCTTCGCTTAAATTCTGTATGGTTGCTGAGGGAAAAGCCCAACTTTATCCCCGTTTTGGGCCAACCAATATTTGGGATACTGGTGCGGGTCATGCTGTTGCAATTGCCGCAGGTGCACATGTAACGGACTGGGAAGGAAAAACATTGAATTATGCACCGCGTGAATCTTTCCTAAATCCAGGGTTCAGAGTCAGTATTTTTTAATGTTGAGATGATAATGGCTCACAATGTCAGAGCCATTATCACTGTACGACCATTAAAATTACCACAATTAAAAATCTGATTGCGGTTCAGGTTATTTTTTCAGTTCGTCTTTGATGATGCTGATAACGTGTGTGATCTCTTCGTTATTTAGTTTGCCATCTTTGACGAATTTCACGTTACCGTTTTTATCCAGCACAATGATTGCTGAACTTTTCGGTTCCAATCCCCAGGCTGTTTTAGACAACCCATCGCTATCGACAATAAATTGTGACCACGGGAACTGCTTTTTGCTGTCTTCAAGGCTATTACGGACAAAAACGCTGGTGCCAAAAATAGCATCATCAGTATTTACGATGCTGGTTGTTTGATATTGATCCTTGGGTAAATCCGCATTTTTCAATGCTTGGATAAGGGGATCATTCATCTCTTTTGCGGAACTACGACCGGCAATATGCTGGATAGTTCTCACTTTTCCCGGAAGCTCGGTAGTACTCCAATTTTGGTAGCTGAATTTGCCATCGTTAAGCAACAGTTCACCTTTATCTGTCACATTAACCGCAGGAACGTGTTGTCCCAACGTGATGTTATGGGCAAATGCAAATATTGGCATTAAACTCAATAATGCATATAACGTGATGTTTTTTATCATATTTATACCTTATTTGACATGGTGTAGCATGTTATCAGGGAACATCATACTCAGCATAGCGCTTGTTAACTGGTCTGTCCTCAATAAAGTAAACATTTTGGTAACATTTAGAATAATGTATAAGCTTAATAATACATTTTTGTTGAATAATTCTATTACGTTTCATGATGTTATGCTGAAGCAGTGATTAAATCTTTGCACTTGAGGGGAACAAATTTCTATAAACGTAGTCTATACATTCTGCATGACAGTGATGTGTCTTTTGATTCACTGCTTGTGTGATGTAAATTGTTTGATGCAATAGAATGATATCGTAAGAAGCATGGGAGGAAAAAAACAGAGATGAAAATCTTTCACCACTATAACCCACTGAAAATTGCTCTCTACGTAAAAACCCTATTTCGTGGGCGTTTATACATTAAAGAGATGGGTGCTTTTGAATTTAACTACGGGAAAATTTTACCACCGAAGATAAAAGATAAACGTCATTTCAATGTAATGAGTGAAGTTAATCAGCAAGTATTGCGCTTACAGACCGAAATGGGATAATTTTTCTACAAATGCTCATTTACTGATAGATATGTGCCATTATTAATCGCACATTATTAGTATAATAAACGGCCTTGCGGCCGTTTTTTGATCTTCGCTATTTATTTTTACGCTTCATGTGGCTGTTCAGCACCAGGTTGGTTGGGTTGAACAAGGGAATCAACAACTTTTGTCACGAGCAATTGATCGATCTTATAGTTATCAATATCCACCACTTCAAACTTATAACCGCCAAGTTTCACAAAATCTGTGCGTTTAGGAATTTTGCGTAAGCGGAACATCATAAAGCCAGCGATGGTTTCATAATTACTGGAATCTGGAAAGTTATCGATATCCAGAACTCGCATGACATCTTCAATTGGTGTGCCACCCTCAATCAGCCATGAATTTTCATCGCGAACAACGATTTGTTCTTCTTGTCCCTGACCGATTAAATCTCCCATTAATGTGGTCATAACGTCATTGAGGGTGATGACCCCCATTACCAAAGCATATTCATTGAGAATGATTGCGAAGTCTTCACCCGCGGCTTTAAAACTTTCCAATGTATCAGAAAGTGAGAGAGTATCCGGGATCATCAGGGCACTGCGGGTTTGAACGCCCTCTTTCAGATTGAGGCTTTGGCCGCTCAGGACGCGATTGAGTAGATCCTTTGAATCTACATAACCAATGACATGATCAATGTCGCCATCACAAACAAGAAATTTTGAATGGGGATGGGTGGAGATCTTTTCTTTAATGCTGTTTTCATCTTCACTTTTATCAAAATACACCACACTTTCACGGGAGGTCATGGCAGAAGGTACGGTGCGTGATTCCAGTTCAAAAACATTTTCAATCAGCTCATGCTCTTGTTTACGTAGTACACCTGCAACTGCACCTGCTTCAAAGACAGCATAAATATCATCGGAGGTGATGTCTTCATTACGCTCCATTGGGATCTTAAAGATTTTGAAGATACAGTCAGCGAGGCCATTGAACAACCAGACCAGCGGGCTAAGAATAGTCAGGCAGAAACGCATTGGGTTGACAATTTTCACGGCAATGGCTTCGGGCTGAGTCATACCAATGCGTTTAGGGGTTAAATCTGCAAGCAGGATAAAGATACTCGTAACGATGGCAAAAGAGCAGAGAAAACCTAGCTGGTCTGCCCATTCCGGGCGCATGAACTTTATAAACAGGGTCTTCAGAGCGGGAGAAAAAGCGGACTCTCCAACAACCCCCGCAAGGATTGCGACGGCATTCAGGCCAATTTGAACGACAGTAAAGAACATGCCGGGAGTTTCTTGTAGTTTAAGAACATGGGCAGCGTTGAGATTTCCCTCATCAGCCATGAGTTTTAATTTGATTCTTCTTGAAGCAGCCAGCGAAATTTCTGATAACGAAAAAAACGCACTAATAGTACAGAGCAAAACTATTACTAATAAACTGTTTAACATAAAGTGTCCGTATCTTGTCCCCAGCGACAGGGTAGGTGTTATTTGAATAGCACTGGAGGGAGATGAAAAAACCTATAAAGAAAAAATTACGGCGATATGCCGTAAAGTAAATAATAGCCTAATTCCATCAGGCTTTGGGTCTAGCCCAATAATTATAACATTGGGCTAACTAAATCGGTTAATTTCTGTGCGTTGGAGGGAAGCAGATTCCAATACCACCTAATCCACAATACCCTTCAGGATTTTTGTAGAGATATTGCTGGTGATAATCTTCGGCAAAATAGAATGGCCCGGCTTCACGGATTTCTGTCGTGATAGTACGTTGGTCGCCATTTTGAGCCATTATTTGCTGGAATTGGTCGCGGCTGGCAATCGCTTGCTCATGTTGTTGTGCTGAAACGGTGTAAAGGGCAGAACGGTACTGTGTGCCGATATCACCGTGCTGACGCATACCCTGGGAGGGATCGTGATTTTCCCAGAACAGCGTTAATAACTGTGCATAGGTTATTTGGGTTGGATCAAACACGATCCTGACCACTTCGGCATGCCCGGTTAAGCCTGTGCAAACTTCTTCATAAGTCGGATTTGGTGTTGTACCGCCACTGTAACCTACAGAGGTGGTATAAATGCCTTCCTGTTGCCAGAAAAGACGTTCAACGCCCCAGAAACATCCCATACCTACATAGGCGATTTCCATATTTTCTGGAATGTTGTCTATCGCATGCTGTGTGATGACATGGTAGGGTGATACAGTTAATGGGGTGGCCCTACCAGATAAAGCATCTTGTGAAGAAACATGTTGGCTTTCATTGACTGAATTTGGCAAGATTCCTCCTATTATTCACGGGTTTTATGGTTATGTGTTGCTTGTATATCTTTAAAACTTTACCAGAATTAACTTATTACAGCATTTTTATATTGTTGGATCTTACCCTGTAGATAGATAAATATTAGGAGTTCGAGTGTCACGATACCCCCTCATATGCGCGCTTTTTGTATCTATCGTCACTCCATCGGCTTACAGTGCAAATTTACGGTTAAAAGTAGAAGGACTTTCTGGCGAATTGGAAAAAAATGCCAGAGTGCAACTTTCAAATATCAGTACTGATGAAGTGTCTCCTGATGGTCGTTTTCGCGCACGTGTGGAGAAAGCTATACGACAAGGGCTTCGTCCACTGGGCTATTATAATCCCACCGTTGAATTTACCTATCAAGAGAATACTCCGCCAGCCCGCCCTGTTCTGACTGCAAAGGTAACCCTTGGTGAACCTGTGCGAGTGGCTGAAGTGAATGTTGATTTAGAAGGTGGTGCAAAAACAGATAAAGATTATGCCGCCCTCATCAAAAAAAATACGCCCAAAAAAGGGACCATTCTTAATCATTGGGAATATGAAAGTTTTAAAGGTGCATTGACTAATCTTGCGGTCAAAAAAGGTTATTTTGATGCCGTGATGAAGAAGAGTGAATTAGGGGTATCAAAAGAACTGCATGAATCGATTTGGGATTTTGATTTCGATAGCGGGCAACGTTATCACTTTGGCCCTGTAATATTCCATGGTTCGCAAATTCGTGAAACTTACCTGAATAACCTGATTCCTTTCAAAAAAGATGAATATTACACATCGGAACAGTTGGCGGAATTCAACCGTCGTTTGGTGGATACGGGTTGGTTTAATTCTGCGGTTGTTGTACCTGATTTTAAAGTAGGGCGCGAGAGTCAGGATAAGATATTGCCACTGGATGCTTCGTTAGTCCCTCGTTCTGCCAACTATGTTGAATTGGGTGGTGGTTATGCCACTGATGTTGGTCCCCGTGTACAAACAAAATGGAAAAAACCCTGGCTTAATTCCCGTGGGCATAGTTTTAGCACCAGTCTTAACCTTTCTGCCCGGGAACAAATCATTGACGCATCTTATAAGATGCCGCTGAAAGCCAATCCACTCGAAGAATATTTTGAACTGCAAACGGGCTATAAACGTAAAGATATCAACGACACGATTGCGGACACAGCAACGTTGAACCTTGCCCGTAACTGGGATCGCTCTACTGGCTGGCAGTATGGTGTCAATATTCGCTGGAGTCTCAGCCACTTTACCCAAGCCAATGTGACAAATACCACCATGCTGCTTTATCCGGGGATAAATGTCAGCCGCCTTCGTCAGCGTGGTGGAACTATGCCTTTTTGGGGCGATAGTCAGCGTTATTCGATAGATATTTCTGATAAGACTTGGCGGTCTGATGTGGACTTCCTCGTGTTACAGGCACATCACGTTTGGATCAGATCTTATCCGGAAAATCATCGTCTTGTGGTACGGGCCGATCTGGGCTGGATAGAAACCAGTCAATTCGAAAAAGTGCCGCCGGATCTTCGTTTCTTTGCCGGTGGTGATCGCAGCATTCGTGGCTATAAATACCAGAAAATTTCACCGACAGACAAAAAGGGTAAATTAGTCGGGGCATCAAAACTGGCCGTTGGTTCGTTGGAGTATCAATACAATATTTATGGTAATTGGTGGAGTGCTTTGTTTGTAGATTCAGGTGAGGCTGTGGATGACATTAGAAGGAGTAATTTCAAAACAGGCGCGGGGATGGGTGTGCGCTGGGCTTCACCTGTTGGGCCGATAAAATTTGATTTGGCAACGCCAATCGGAGATCCAAATAATCACAATGTTGAATTTTATATCGGTCTAGGGGCTGAACTATGAAGTGGGTAAAGAGGGTCAGTATTATTTTCCTGCTGATTGTTGGCCTGTTATTGATGACGGTTGTAGGATTGGTTGGCACGCAAACCGGTTTGCACTTTGTGATTAACAGTGCCGCACGTTGGGTGCCCGGATTGGATATTGCCAGTGTCAGCGGAGGTTGGCGCGACCTAACGCTAAAAGGCGTGAAATATCAGATGCCGGGCGTTGATGTCAGTGCTGACAATCTGCATCTTTCGTTGCGGCTTTCCTGTTTGAGACACAGCCATGTATGTGTCAATGCCCTGACGACAGAAGGTGTTGTTGTTTCGGTCAATACGGCTGAACTTCCGCCATCGGAGCCATCCCCGGCATCGGAACCCTTGACCGAATTGACAACGCCTTATCCTATTTCACTGGATTTGCTTTCTTTGAAAAATATCCATGTCACAGTGGATGATATCGCTATTGCATTGGATGAATTTAAATCTGGCGCTCAGTGGCGGGAAAAACAGTTGTCATTAAAGCCAACGGAAATCACTAATCTGTTGGTGGCATTGCCAAAATCACCGTCTGAACCCACTGATACAGTACAGAAAACAACGCCAAAGACTAAACAGCAGATCGAATCTGAGAAGCCCTTGAGTGAAACCTTGAAGGCGTTGTTTGCCAAGCCGCTCTTAACGACATTACCCAATATTCCGATTCCCCTTGATATCACTGTAGATGGTATTCATGGCCGCCAGCTTCGTCTGACCGGAGATACCGACATCACGATTAATGACTTGAGGCTACAGGCCAGCAATCAGGGACAGCAAATCGATGTAAAAACCTTGAATGTGTCGGTGCCAGAAGGTTCACTTGCGATACAGGGCACGGCAAAACTTTCTGAGCAGTGGCCAATCAACCTGATGGTTAAAGGGAAAGTAGATAATTTAAATAACCTGAATGAGTTGAAAGGGCAAAAAATCGACCTAACGCTGAAGGGGGCTTTTTTACAGCAGCTTGATCTCGCGTTACACCTTTCCGGGCCTGTTTCTGCCAATCTGGATGCGCAGGCTGAATTGGCAAAGGCAGGCTTGCCTTTACGCTTGACACTGGAAAGCAGCCAACTGAAATGGCCATTGAAAGAAAAAGCGGAATATCAGCTTGATGGCGTAAAACTGCGCTTTAATGGTCAAGCCAGCCGTTACGATCTTTCGCTTCGTTCTGATATTAAGGGGAGTGATATTCCTCCGGCATTATTAATGCTGGATGCAAAAGGTAATGAAGAATCTCTCCGGTTAACACGTTTGCGTCTGGCTGCATTACAGGGTAAAGCTGAAGTCACGGGGGTTGTTGATTGGAGTAAGGCGGTAAGTTGGAATGCCAAGCTGGTTCTGGATGGCATTAATACGGCCAAACAGTGGCCGGAATGGCCGGCCAGAATGGATGGTAAAATGGCAGTACGTGGCAGTTTGTATGGTGGAAGCTGGCAACTTCAGATACCGGAAATTGCCCTTCACGGTCATGTAAAGCAGAACGCAGTCAAAGTTTATGGTACAGCATCAGGTAATGCAGCAGGGCAGTGGGACATTCCTCAGTTTGATCTTGCGTTTGGGCGTAATACGTTAAATGCGCAGGGGCGGCTTACCGATGAGGCCTGGAAACTGGATGGTGATATTAACGCGCCGCAATTGGATGGGTTACTGCCGGGACTGGGTGGTTTTATCACTGGTAATGTCAAACTGCGCGGTAATATGAAAGCCCCTCAAATCATCGCGGATTTAAATGCGCGTGGGGTGCGGTGGCAGGATTCTCTGCGAGTGGATAGCGCCGTGATCAAGGGGGATATACGCTCGGCGGAACAGATTCAAGGACAGTTATCGGTTGTTGTTCGCCATTTGAAACAGGCAGATTTAGCCATCAATAGCCTGATACTCAATGCCAAGGGCACAGAAAAGCAGCATGATTTACAAGTAAAAGTGGAGGGTTCTCCAGTATCAGGCGAGTTGGCACTTAATGGAAGTTTTGATCGCCAGCAGGAACGTTGGAAAGGCAATATCAATCATACCCATTTTGATACGGCTGTTGGTGAGTGGCGCTTAAGCAAAGCGATTACAATTGATTACTTTAATCTACAACAGAGAGCCATTGTCGGAGCTCACTGTTGGCTCAATCCCAATGCTCAAGTGTGTTTTTCAAAACCGATTGAAGCCGGGAAAAACGGTTATGCACAAGTTGCGCTTGAACGCTTTGACTTAGCGATGCTCCGGCCATTCCTTGATAAAAGCACTCAGCTTAAGGGGGTATTCAGTGGTGATGCCGATGTCAAATGGGTAGCAGGTCAAGGGTTACCACAAGCAAAAATCGACTTGCAAGGGAATGGTGTTCAGGTTCGGCAGGTTGTAGAAGGTATTACGTTACCGATCGATTTTGAAACGCTGACATTGAATGCTGGTCTGAAAAATGGCAAGGCAAATTTAGGCTGGTTAGTCAAACTGGTTGGCAATGGACAGTTGAACGGTAATGTTCAGGTGGCTGATTTGGAAGGCCGGCGCAAATTATCGGGTAACGTAGATATTCAAGATCTCTCCTTGAAGTTGATTAAACCTATCTTGGGCAAAGGTGAAAAAGCGGAAGGAGGGGTGAATGCGAATTTGCGTCTTGGAGGGAATGCCAAGAACCCGTTGTTATTCGGTCTACTCAAAGCCGATAACCTGCAAATGAGTAGTCATTGGCTGCCATTCGATATCTCTCAAGGCCAGTTAGCCGTTCATTTTGATGGTGTCCGCTCTGATTTGAATGGGATGATTAAAACGCCTAAGGGGCAACTAAACCTGAATGGTCATGCGGATTGGCGCAGTTTAGATGCATGGTATGCCAGAATCGCAGCTAATGCCGACAAATTACGTGTGGTTGTTCCTCCGATGGTTAAGGTCGATGTCAGCCCGAATCTGGTGCTGGAAGCGACACCAAATCTACTGAAACTTGATGGCAATGTTGATATTCCATGGGCACGCATTACGGTTCAGGAACTGCCGGAATCAGCGGTAGGTGTTTCTTCTGATGAAGTGATGCTGGATAAAAATCTCCAGCCGATAGGGAAGAAAAAATCGTCTATTCTGATTCAAAGTAACTTGAATGTTCATATTGGTAATGATGTGCGTTTGAGTGCATTTGGTCTGGAAGCACAGCTTAAGGGGGCTTTAAAAGTCCTTCAGGATAAACAGGGGCTAGGGCTGAATGGTCAGATTGATATTCCGGAAGGGCGCTTCCATGCTTATGGACAAGATTTGCAGGTACGCAGAGGAACGATTATGTTCTCTGGCCCACCAGATCAGCCATTATTGAATATTGAAGCGATCCGCAACCCGGAATCGACGGCGAATGGCGTTATTGCCGGAGTGAGGGTGACCGGTCTGGCGGATAAGCCTAAAGTGGAAATTTTCTCTGATCCCGCAAAATCACAACAAGAAGCTTTATCCTTCCTTTTGCGTGGAGAGGGCTTGGAAAAAGGGGATTCTGACAACTCGCAGATGACGGCAATGCTGATTGGTTTGGGCGTTGCGCAGAGTGGTCAGTTAGTTGGCAAGATTGGTGAAACTTTTGGTGTCTCTGATTTGGCTTTGGATACTCAAGGCGTTGGTGATAAATCTCAGGTTGTCGTTAGTGGCAGGATTACCAAAGACTTACAAGTGAAGTATGGGGTGGGTATTTTTGACTCTTTGGCAACACTGACGTTGCGCTATCGTGTTATGCCAAGATTGTATCTGGACGCGGTATCTGGTATTGATCAAGCTTTAGATCTGCTCTATGAGTTTGAGTTTTAAAAATGCGAGTTATTGTTTATGGCAGCCTGAGGCGCAAACAAGGTAACCATCACTGGATGACAGATGCCCAACTGTTAGGAGAACACAAGTTAGAAGGTTATGAGATTTATGACCTTGGGCATTATCCCGCTGTTATCCGTGGTGAAGGAACAATCGAATGCGAAGTATACCGCATTACGCCATCTATACTGACAGAGCTGGATGAGTTGAAAAAGAACTCTCAGGAGTATCAAAGGGAACTGATTGAAACACCTTATGGTAGAGCATGGATTTATCTTTATAAATTGCCTGTAGAGGGATTGAGTCGGATAACAAGTGGTGACTGGTTGAAACGCTACGGAGAAGAATAAAGAACAGCGATCCACTGCTTATATTATTTTTTAATAAAAGTGAGCGTCAAAAAAAACCTCTGCGTCCATGAAGGGGCAGAGGTTTTTTACAATCAAAACTCGCTGTTAACCGTTAAGGTTATTTTTTGGCAGCGCGTTCGAAAGAAGACATAATTTCAGCTTTAGCGGCTTCGACATTGTCCCAGCCATCTACTTTTACCCACTTACCTTTTTCCAAATCTTTGTAATGTTCAAAGAAGTGGGTGATTTGCGCACGTAACAGTTCTGGCAGATCGTTCACATCTTTGATGTGATCGTATTCTTTACTCAATTTGGTATGAGGAACAGCAACCAGTTTTGCATCTTCACCAGATTCATCGGTCATTTTCAGAACACCGACTGGGCGGCAGCGGATGACAGAGCCCGGCTGCAATGGATAAGGTGTTGGAACCAGTACATCAACAGGGTCACCGTCAAGGGACAGAGTATTGTTGATGTAGCCGTAGTTGCATGGGTAGAACATAGCTGTTGACATGAAACGGTCTACAAACAGAGCGCCAGATTCTTTGTCTACTTCATATTTAATAGGATCTGCGTTAGCTGGGATCTCAATGATGACATAGATATCTTCTGGTAGTTCTTTACCCGCCGGTACGTTGTTCAGGCTCATAAAAGGTTTCCTTCAATTTAAAACCAAAATGGAGTGTGGGGTATTATAGACAAAACAGGCTTAAAGTCCTCTGGTTTTTCGGCTGAGATCGCGACGGATAAACAAGATTACAGGCCGTGTTATGTTTGTTATTGCATTAACGTAAGGCAGGGAACGCTCTATAAGATAACAATTGAAAATCACGTTATAAAAAAGCACAGCCTCAATAATCATTGGGGCTGTGCGTTGATATTAATGACGGATTAAGCAACTTACTTTAATTTACACACCAGATTTATTTCGGCATCCTCTTTGAGTGCGCTTTTTTCTTCTATTTTCCCGGTCTTATAGTTGTATACCAAGTAAGGTGCGTTATCAGCGTCTGATTCTTTGATCCTTATGTAAGGCGTAGTGTTATTTGAATAGAAGAGTCCAAATTTTGGAAACTTTTCTACAGGGAATTCACGAGAGTATGAATTGCCTCCACCTACATCTCCAATTCCAATATCATCCATTGTTACTGTTGTTGACTTACGAAAACCCTCAAGGTTTTCACAAGATTTATTGAGTTCGTTATGAGGAACACTCGCAGAAACCGTAATTTCAGGGAAGAAGAAATATCTGTGGGGATTGAATTTATAATAATGGTCTGACAGCTTGCCTGTATCGGATTCTGTTAAACGAACAGTAACTGTTACCGGCCCAGGGTTGAAAGTGCGCATGGAAAGTAATGTAGGGGTGTGTATCATGCCATTATCATTATCAAATTCAATCCCGGTATCTGATGTGGATGTTTTAATGTCAAATTTACCCCCTGGAAATTCACCGATATTGAGTGACTTACCATCATTTCTTACCAGATAAAAATACAGCATGTTAGTCCAGGTAAACGGTTTTTCTTGCTCGCTAACATCCTTGTACGGATCTGTAGGTTTATGTGATGATGCTTCGAATGTGTATGTTCGTAACTTTGCTTCCTGAGATTGAGGATCGAAATTGACAGGAGCAGACACGAGCGTTTCGCCAGAACTTAATTTAACAGTGCCCATGATATCTTTAATACCATATGGACTGTACATTTCAGGCTCTCCCTTCTTCTCTGCTCTTGTTAAATAAGCCGTCACATAACCGTTGGAGTCTGTAGTCCAGACAGCTTGGCCGGGTATGTTAATGACCACAAAGTCTTCTGGCAGGTGGTTTTCTGATCCTTTCCATTTTGTAGCCCAGATCATGTCTTCAATGCTTTGATTTTTAATGGGTTCTTTTTTGTCTTTATCAATGATTTTTACCTTAAGGGCATATCCGTTTCTGTCAGTAATGCCTGGCAATGAATCGTAATATTTGGTTGTTATATCTCCTGTTAATGTCGCACCTAAGTCTTGAGATGTTGGTGCCACGAAATCGAACGATTCAGAGTAGTTTCTCGTTTTTCCACCATTGACTGAGAATCCAATCCTCACGTCTTTCATAGCTTGAGTACTTGTGATATGCACTGCGATTTGACCTTGCGGATCTGTGACATATTGCCCAGAGGTTTCCTGTGGCTTAATAGATAACCCTTTTTGTTCCAGACCTTCAGGCTCTGTGAACCATTTAAGGTTTGGAATGGGTTGCTGATAATAGGGGGTTCCGCGCTCATTATGTATGACTAGATTAATAGTCTGTGGCTTATTATTCCCTAATGCTATGTAAGGCGGGTTACCCTCCAGATTTATACTTTTGATACCAATACTTTTGGAATCATCGACAAAGCTAACGGGTTTAAATGTATATTCTTTGTCTCCATTAATGCTGAGCTTCACAATGACATCTTTCAGCTCTTCGGTGCTTTTAAGCGTTGCAATCAGTTGGTTTTGATCATTTGTGGTCGTGCTGGACTTGAAAACAACTTTATCATTATTGTGACCTGTTATTCCTGAATGCCATGTGGCTTCTATCTTTTGATTTTTCAGGGGATTCTTGTTCTCATCCAAGATAGTGGCTTTGAAGGTATAAATATTATTTTCATCAAGAATTGAAAGTGGGCCTTCAGGTTCAACCTTCGGATCTGAGATACTGTATTTGGAGGCAACATCGATAAAAGTGATGGATTTGTCACCTTTTATCTCCACTTTTGGCATACCCGCTATTTCCAGATAAACCTTGATATTTTTATCGAGGGTTGCGGTACTTGCCAGAGTCGCGATGAGCTGACCTTGTTGATTGAGTGCACCTGATGTATCCCATTTCAGTTGTGCATTTGCAGTAGGGGGATCGAGGGTCCATTTTACATTTGGAATAGTCACGTCCTTGAGAGGTGCATTATTTGTATTGCCGTAAGTGATCGTTGCAGCCAGATTATAGGCGGGTTTCCCATCGGCAATCGCAGGGCCGTCTCCAATGGGTCTGATGCTTTGGTCTTTAATGACAAATGGCTCAACGGTCAGGTTTGTTTGGGCTTTTTTGACACTGCTGCCGTCTTTTGTTTCGACGGTGGCAGATAGGATATAGCTGTTCCCTCCTTGAGTATTATATTTCGGCAGGGTTACGTCAGCGTAATCACTATCAGAGTATGCGATAACTCCCCCATTTTCCCTGAATTCTTTGTTAGCTGTCCAGATAGTCGGCTTTAAGGGTTTGTTGGCAGTGATTTTCGCGTTTACCCGAACCGGCTGAGTACTGTATCCGCTTAAGTCACTGGGTACGTTAATGGATAATTCTGATTTTTTTCTGTAGTCCAGAACGATATTGTTATTTCTTTGCACCAAATCATAACGGCTGCCTGTCAATGTGCGCAGGGAAGCAACGTTATGAGGTGAAATCTGCATATCAAAGGGGATTCCAAAGCGATAATTCAGATTCGCCAAGAAAAGCGTCTCGCTGTTTCCTTTAGTACCCAGCTTATAATCGACTCCCATAGTAATCAGCGGAATGGGTGTGTAATTCAGACCAAACCGGGTGAGGCTGGGATTTTTCTGTTTGGTATCACGATTGAACAGGGCGACGTTATCACCGAAGTATTGCTCGTAACTTAACTTGCCACCAAGGTTAGGGTAAGCGGGAAGGAAAAATTCACTATTGAGATCAAACCCGTTGGCAGGTCGCTCTTCGTAGCTTTGCTCTTTCGGCGATTGGTGCCATTGGCTCAAGCGCCAGTAAGTATTCGCTGAGAGTTTAAGGTAATCTGTCCAAGCCTCTGCGCCTAAACCTAATCGTTGATTGCTCCCCGTGATTTCATGATCATAAAAGGAATTTAATCCATACATCCAATGAGTCGGGGTGAAATAGCGCCCACCAAACCCTAAATTTACCGTATGGCGGTTATCCTTATTGCGGTAACCTAATTGGGAGAACAGCAGCCAGTCCGCTTTATTGTCGTAGAACGGTAGCAGCAGATCCAAGGAGCCGTTATCCAGTTTTCCTTTTCTATCAAGGGAAAAATTAATTTTGGCCGTCCCAAATTGGGACAACCATTTTTGGGTTTCGGTTGATATCGAATTATTTATTTTCCCCAACGCGTAGGATTTAGCCTGTTCTGTGAGTTCAGAGGGGGAAGAGGATAGCAACTGACCAACGTGTTGAATATTTCGGGTGATAGCCCCTACATCGGCATTTTCGTCATGATTATTGGCTTTATTCCCATTATGAGATCTATTTTCTTTTTGGGTTTTCTCTGAGAATTTTCTTTCTGTTTTAGTATCATGATTTTCTTTATCTGTCGAAAATGCACTTGCCGGAATAAAAGGTAAAGAAAGAGAATATAGAAGAACAGAAAGTCGAATAACTTTACGATTAATATACGAGTCCATATATGAGTTCCTCATAAAATATGGGCTGTCGCCAGCACTTTAAGTATTGTGTCTTTGATGTGGGAAAGTTGAATTTTATTGGAATTAACTATCTGTTTATAACTATCTGTTTATAACTATCTGTTTAATAAAAAGGAAATATTCTCTTTCTTTACATACATTAGGAAATATTTTGTTATATTGCGTAATGAGAAATAGTTATCAATTGATAACAAAAAATAATGACTTTTTGTATTTTTTAAGGAGAAGGGAATATTAACGCTTGCTGAGAACAGGCTCTGAGTTTGATAAATGAGTTTGTGGCTTGGAAGGGACTAGAATATTTAAAGAGGTGGAAAACCACCCCTTAAATTCATGAATGAATAAAACTACTTATTCATCAGGAAACTCAGCCATGAAACTTTCAGCTTTCTCTACCATTGACTTTGTACCGACAAAGAAAGGGACACGCTGGTGCAGTTTATTTGGCACGATATCCAGAATGCGGTTCGCGCCATCACTCGCTTTGCCACCTGCCTGTTCTGCCAAAAATGCGATCGGATTGCATTCGTACAGTAAACGTAGTTTTCCTGTTGGATGGCTTGCCGTGCTTGGATAAATATAGATTCCGCCTTTCAGCAGATTACGATGGAAATCCGCGACCAGAGAGCCGATATAACGGGTAGTGTAAGGGCGTTGAGTTGCTTCATCCTGTTCTTGGCAATATTTGATGTACTTTTTCACTCCCATCGGGAATTTGATGTAGTTTCCTTCATTGATAGAGTACATATTGCCTTTTTCTGGAAATTGGACTTTTTCGTGGGTTAGGCAGAAAACGCCAAGAGAAGGATCGTAAGTAAAAGTGTGAACGCCACAACCTGTGGTGTAAACCAACATTGTGGATGAACCATAAACCACATAACCCGCTGCAACTTGATGATTTCCCGGTTGCAGAAAATCCTCTTCAGTGACAGGTTGCCCAATCGGGGTAATTCGATGGTAAATTGAGAAAATAGTCCCGACGGAAACGTTTACATCAATATTCGAAGAACCATCCAGTGGATCCATCAAAACAACATACTTCGCGTTTTCTGCGCGGTCGCCATCAAAAATAACGATCTCGTCTTCTTCTTCGGAAGCAATACCTGCAACTTCGCCGCGTGCTTTGAGTGCTGCCTTGAGTTTTTCGTTGGCGTACAGGTCCAGTTTCATCTGAACTTCACCCTGAACGTTGGATACGCCACTAGTACCTAAAATATCCACCAGACCTGCTTTGTTGATATCCCTGTGAATGATTTTGGCACCTAACTTGATAGCAGACAGCAGTGCTGTCAGTTCACCTGTAGCATGAGGAAAGTCTTGCTGTTTTTCGACGATGAATTCGCCTAATGTTTTCATGACAAAGGCCTTGAATTTGATTGTGGTTTTAGGAAGCGTGCTTCACTTTTGTGTCGCACTCATGCGCGGGCAGTTTAGCTAAAGAATCAAATGATTCATAGGCTATTGCATTTCTAATCTCAGCTTAGATGGTTAGAATAGTGATACAGTTCATGATATTGGGTAGAAATAAATGCGTATTCATATTCTTGGCATCTGCGGTACTTTCATGGGAGGGTTGGCTATCCTTGCTCGTTCACTGGGCCATGAAGTCACTGGATCCGATGCAAATGTATATCCACCAATGAGCACTTTGCTGGAAAAACAGGGTATTGAGCTGATTCAAGGATACGATCCTGCGCAGCTCGATCCTGTGCCAGATATAGTGATCATTGGTAATGCGATGACACGCGGCAATCCCTGTGTGGAAGCAGTGTTGGATCGTGGCATTCCTTATACCTCTGGTCCGCAATGGCTGCATGATTATGTATTGCCGGAACGTTGGGTATTGGCTGTCGCTGGAACCCACGGCAAAACAACAACGGCGGGTATGCTGGCATGGATTCTGGAAGCGTGTGGTTATAAGCCGGGGTTTTTGATCGGTGGCGTACCGGGTAATTTTGATGTTTCAGCACAAATCGGTGAAAGCCCATTTTTCGTGATTGAAGCAGATGAATACGACAGCGCCTTCTTTGATAAACGTTCAAAATTCGTACATTACAGCCCTCGCACGTTGATCATGAACAACCTTGAATTTGATCATGCTGATATTTTCGAAAATCTGGCTGCCATTCAAAAACAATTCCATCATCTTGTCAGAGTTGTTCCGAGCACGGGTAAGATCATTGCCCCCGATAATGACATTAACCTGAAACAGGTACTCTCAATGGGGTATTGGAGTGAGTTAGAGCAGCTTGGTGAAACCGGAAACTGGCAGGCGAAAAAAGTCAGTCAGGACAGCAGCCATTACCAAGTATTCCATCATGGCGAATGGGTTGGTGAAGTGAACTGGTCATTGGTTGGTGAGCACAATATGCATAATGGATTGATTGCGATTGCAGCCGCCCATCATGTTGGAGTTCAGCCTGTGGATGCCTGTCAGGCACTGGGAGAATTTATCAATGCCCGTCGCCGCCTTGAACTGTGTGGAGAAGTCAATCAGATCTCGGTTTATGATGATTTTGCGCATCATCCAACGGCTATTTTAGCCACACTGGAAGCACTGCGAAGTAAAGTAGGCGGAATGGCACGGATCCTTGCCGTATTGGAACCTCGGTCGAATACCATGAAAATGGGGATGAGTAAAAATGATATCGCCCCTTCCATGGGACGTGCCGATGAAGTCTTTCTTTATCAACCCGTCAATATTCCGTGGCAGGTGGTTGAAATTGCTGAACAGTGTATTCAACCCGCTCGTTGGAGCGCTGACATTGATGTTCTGGTTAGGATGATTGTTGAAACGGCGCAGCCGGGCGATCACATCCTGATTATGAGCAACGGTGGATTCGATGGCATCCATGAGAAATTGCTGGCTGAATTAGCGAAGAAAGCAAACGCGGCCTAATCGGGCAGTTCATTGACGTAAGAGGATCGCACCTGTCGGACGATCCTCTTTTAGTCTGCGCTGATATTCGCTGGTTTTATAAGTATGTGACAGTACCAGATTAGAGCTCTTGGTCAAACAGGTTGAGAAGGGCTTCATAGAGCTGTTTTGTCGTGAAGTTTTGTGCTGGTGTGGAGAAAATAGTGTCATCTCCCGCAATACTGCCAAGAATACCTTCTGCTTTACCCAATGAATCTAGCAGGCGTGCAATTAACTGTGCTGCCCCCGGGCTAGTACGTATGACGACAATGCTATGGTTATAATCGACATCTAATACCAGATTTTTTAATGGGCTGGTGGCTGTGGGAACGCCCAGTTCTGCCGGCAAACAGTAGACCATTTCCATTTTTACATTACGGGTTCTGACAGCTCCGAATTTTGTCAGCATTCTGGAAACTTTAGATTGGTTGATATTTTCAAACCCTTCGTCCTGAAGTGCTGCAACAATTTCACCTTGAGAGCTGAATTTTTCCTCTTTCAATAATGCCTTGAAAGCTTTTACCAAATCTTCCTGTTTCGAAGGAACACGCATATTTCACCATCGTTGAATCCGTTATAAGGCAGACATTATGCAAAAGAGTGAATTTTTATTCAAGAAAGAGACGAAAAAACCCAAATATAGAGCATAATTGAATATTCCCTCTCTATAATCTTATTAGCTGTCTGGCTATTAATGATTTCATTTTTATTGATTTTCCCCACCTATTAAGCTTAGTAAATGTATTGTTAATTAAATTGTATTTTTCATGTGGAAGGGAAGTGTAAGAAGATCAAGCAGACTATTAATCATATTACTGGAATAATTCTCAAAATAGTGTCCGTTATCTCATTAACAGATAAGCCTTTTGTCTAGAATAAAGCAACTTTGGTGTTCCATCATAAGGCCATTAGGTAGATAATCTGGCTGTTAACAGATTGTTTTTAGAACGTAGTGATGAATGGGATTGAGGGTTTGCTTTGCCATCATTTTGTCACTGTAGTGATGTGTAGTGATGTGTAGTGATGGAAAAATGAAAGCACTCTCTTGACCAAACAGGTTTAAGTTTTTTTACAGCACTTATTTAAGGAGTATCAGGATGAAAGTTGCAGTTCTCGGTGCAGCCGGTGGTATTGGTCAGGCACTTGCCCTTCTACTCAAGACCCAGCTTCCTTCAGGTTCAGAACTTTCCTTGTATGACATTGCTCCGGTGACCCCAGGTGTGGCAGCCGATCTGAGCCATATCCCAACGGAAGTCAAAGTCACTGGTTTTTCTGGTGAAGATGCAACCCCTGCTTTGGTAGGCGCAGATGTGGTATTGATTTCTGCGGGTGTGGCACGTAAGCCTGGTATGGATCGTTCCGATCTGTTTAATATCAATGCTGGGATCGTTCGTAATCTGGTTCAACAGATTGCTAAAACTGCGCCAAAAGCATTAATCGGAATTATCACTAACCCGGTTAATACCACTGTGGCGATCGCGGCTGAGGTTCTGAAAAAAGAAGGTGTTTATGATAAAAATCGCCTGTTCGGTGTGACAACACTGGATGTCATCCGCTCCAATACTTTTGTTGCTGAACTGAAAGGCAAAAAAGCAGAAGAACTGGAAGTTCCGGTTATTGGTGGGCACTCAGGCGTAACTATTCTGCCACTGCTGTCTCAGATTCCAGGTGTTAGCTTCACTGATGAAGAAATTGAAGCATTGACCAAACGTATCCAGAACGCAGGTACTGAAGTGGTTGAGGCGAAAGCAGGTGGCGGATCTGCAACTCTGTCTATGGGACAGGCCGCGGCACGTTTAGGGCTTTCTCTGATCCGTGGTCTGCAAGGCGAAAGCAATGTTATCGAATGCAGCTATGTCGAAGGTGACGGCCAATATGCTCGTTTCTTTGCTCAGCCTGTCCGCTTGGGTAAAAATGGTATCGAAGAACATTTAGATATTGGCAAGTTGAGTGCTTTCGAACAGAAGTCATTAGATAACATGCTGGATGTTTTGAATAAAGATATTGAGTTAGGCGAACAATTTATTAATAGTTAATTTATTTAATTCGTAATTTATTAATATACGAATTAAGTTAAATGTATTAGATAACTAAAACCGCTAGTTCGAAAATAACTAGCGGTTTTTCTTTGGATAATTAAATTGATAGCTAATTATTCTTTTTATCTCTGACTTTTCTTTCTAATAGTTCTCCCGTATGTGGATTGAAATAGCGGCTTGGCCATATTTCAGACGGATGTAATTCTAAATAATTCGCTATTATCCATTCTCCCTTGGGCCATGGGCGAGAAAGTGTATTCGCCAAAGTTGATGAGCTCAGACCAGCTTCACGAGAAACAGCTGCCAGTGTCGTTCCACGTTTACGTAAAGCAGCAATAATATCAGCAGGATGCCAATCAGATTTCATAGAAATCATTTTTTTAATCCTTTCCTATTAAATTTGAAGCCACATTAGTGGTATAACTAAAGCGTTAGTGTGAAATTAATAACGAACACGAATCTGTTATTAAGAAAATAAAATAACATTATTTTTTCTAAAAATATTTCTAATTTTTTCTTAATAACTTCTTTTTTGAACTTGGTTACAAAAATAGAGAAACATTATGAAAAAAGAGTGGTATACGGCAATGGAGTTGACCGGTGTAGGCGAGTTACCTAGATCACCACAAGGAGTTAATGCCAGAGCAAAACGTGAAGAATGGTTGAGGCAAAAACGAACAGGTGTTCAAGGAAGGGCGATTGAATACCATTATTCTTGTTTCCCTGAATCAACCTTGGAGGCTTTGGAACTTCATGAAACACCAGCGGAATATCAGGTTCAGAAGCAAGATCCTTTATCCATTTGGGTGAGTGCATTTAATTTACTCACCGAGGAAGAAAAGGAGGTAATTACCGAAGTGATATTACGAGATGGCATAAGAAGTTTTTTAGAAAAAATCACAGCTACTTGAGGCAGCTTTTGAAAAGCCAAATGTTTAAAATTTGGCTTTCTCTTCACTGCTCCGGTACAAAGCGAGGAGAAAGAGATGAAAAAAGAATGGTATTCTGCAAAGGAACTCATCAGCCTCGCAGGGCTGCCATCGTCTCCCCAAGGAGTCAACCTGATGGCAAGACGCGAGGGTTGGGAACAACGCCGTAAGCGTGGGGTGCAGGGAAAGGCGCTTGAATATAATGTCAACAGCTTGCCAGAAGAAGTTCTGAATGTACTGACTGTCAGTGAGAATTCGGTCGAGTATTACCGAAACAAACGACAGGACCCGTTTATGATTTGGGTAGAAGCTTATTACCAGCTGACCAAGTCGGAAAGGGAAAGAATAGTTAAATTTATTTTGAGAAAAGGGCTAGCGAGCCTCGTCCAATACGCAATCATTCAAGATATTGATAATAAAGACAGTATCCCAGATTGAACAAGCTGGGATACTGGTTGATTTAAGCTCAGGAAAGTCGTTGTACTGCGACATGGGCTAAACCCATCAGGGCCGCCTTGTATGGAGTGTCTTCCAGTATTTGCAACGCTGAAATTGCCTTATCCGCTTCTTCCTCCGCCCGTTGGCGGGTGTATTTGAGTGAACCACACTGTTTCATTGTTGCCAGTACAGTATCCAGCAAATGGCGGCCATTGCCTTGTTCAATGGCGCTGCGTATCAGTGCCGATTGTTCTGGCGTTCCATGGTTCATGGCGTGCAAAAGCGGCAATGTTGGTTTGCCTTCGTTCAGGTCGTCCCCTGTGTTCTTACCGAGCGTGTTGTTATCAGAATCGTAATCCAGAAGATCATCAATGAGTTGAAACGCAGTGCCAAGATAACGGCCATAATCACGCAAGGCGATTTCTTGCTCTGGAGTTGCATTGGCAAGAATGGCTGCTGAATGCGCAGCAACTTCAAACAGGCGAGCCGTTTTACTGTAGATAACGCGCATATAATCATCTTCGGAAATATCTGGGTCGTTGCAGTTCATCAACTGCATAACTTCACCCTCAGCAATCACATTTGTGGCATCAGACATCAGTTTCAATACGCGCATCGAATCAAGATCGGTCATCATCTGAAATGAGCGCGTATAGATGAAATCTCCCACAAGGACACTGGCTGCATTGCCGTAAATGGCGTTGGCTGTTGCTTTGCCGCGTCGCATGTCAGATTCATCAACGACATCATCATGCAACAAGGTTGCGGTATGGATAAACTCAATTAAAGCGGCGACTTTGATGTGCTTCTCATCTTCGCAATGGAGCGCCTTGCCCGCCAGCACTGCGATCATCGGTCGAATGCGTTTGCCACCACCGCTGATAATGTAGTAACCAAGTTGGTTGATCAACGTAACGTCAGAGCTTAATTGGTTAAGAATGGTTTCATTAACCGCTGCCATGTCATCAGCGGTAAGTTTTATTATCGATTCTAAATTCATGTTTTGGCTTTGGACTCTGATTCAGAGCTGTGCTCATTAATTAGCATATCAATAGATATCAAGATACATCGATTGTACTTGAAAAACCGTTCAAATAAATGACAATTGAAAAACTCCGTTTTTTTCTCATCTGTTCTAATTCTGCACTTGTCTTCCAAACGGTTTTTGCGTAGAATTCGCGCCCTATTGTGAATATTTTATAGCGCGCTCTGGAAAGAATTTTAGGGGGTGCGCGGAAAGCGGAGTTTATATGTACGCAGTTTTCCAAAGTGGTGGTAAACAACACCGAGTAAGCGAAGGCCAAACAATTCGCTTGGAAAAGCTGGACATCGCAACAGGTGAAACTGTTGAGTTTGACCAGGTGCTGATGGTCGTGAATGGTGAAGACATCAAAATCGGCGCTCCAGTAGTTGAAGGCGTTAAAATTAAAGCTGAAGTTGTTACTCACGGTCGTGGCGAGAAAATTAAAATCGTTAAGTTTCGTCGTCGTAAACACAGCCGTAAGCAACAGGGCCACCGTCAGTGGTTCACCGATGTTAAAATCACTGGCATCGCTTAAGATTTTAGGAGAGCAGATTAATGGCACACAAAAAGGCTGGCGGCTCGACTCGTAACGGTCGCGATTCTGAAAGCAAACGTCTGGGTGTAAAACGTTTTGGTGGTGAGTCTGTTTTGGCAGGCAGCATCATCGTTCGTCAACGTGGTACTAAATTCCACGCAGGCAACAACGTAGGTTGTGGCCGTGACCACACCCTGTTCGCATTAGCTGACGGGAAAATTAAATTCGAAGTTAAAGGTCCAAAAAACCGTAAATTTATCAGCATCGAAGCTGAATAAGTTTTTTGAATCTTAATCGAATCGGAAGCCCCGCAATGCGTTGCGGGGCTTTTTATATTCTGGATTACGCCATCTCTGGGTACTAGCTGCCATCCAGCTTTACAGTGGCTATCCTACGGAGAAAAATGATGAAATTTGTAGATGAAGCCAGAATACTGGTTGTAGCGGGAGATGGTGGCAATGGTTGCGTCAGCTTCCGTCGTGAGAAATATATTCCAAAAGGTGGGCCGGACGGCGGTGATGGTGGTGACGGCGGTGACGTTTATCTGCTGGCAGATGAAAACCTCAATACGCTGATTGACTACCGTTTTGAAAAATCCTTCCGTGCTGAACGTGGTCAAAATGGACAAAGCCGCGATTGTACTGGTAAACGCGGTCAGGATATTACCATCAAGGTTCCAGTCGGAACCCGCGTGCGTGACATTGCCACAGGCGAAGTGCTTGGAGACATGCTGCACCATGAACAGAGTTTTATGGTTGCAAAAGGCGGTTTCCATGGTCTTGGCAATACCCGCTTTAAATCTTCTGTAAACCGTGCTCCTCGTCAAAGAACAATGGGAACTCCGGGTGAAAGCCGTGAACTGATGCTGGAGCTGATGCTGTTGGCTGATGTGGGCATGCTGGGGATGCCAAATGCAGGTAAATCCACCTTTATTCGTGCTGTTTCGGCAGCTAAACCCAAAGTAGCCGATTATCCATTTACAACACTGGTTCCAAGCCTTGGCGTTGTGCGCATGGATAGCGAGCAAAGCTTTGTGGTAGCAGATATTCCGGGTTTGATTGAAGGTGCATCAGAAGGTGCCGGTTTAGGTATTCGCTTCCTGAAGCATCTGGAACGTTGCCGCGTATTGCTGCACTTGATTGATCTCTGTCCGATCGATGAGTCTGATCCGATTGACAATGCGCGTATCATCATCAAAGAGCTGCATAAGTACAGTGAAAAACTGGCAGAAAAACCGCGCTGGTTGGTATTCAACAAAGTTGATCTGACGGATCCAGAAGACGCTAAACAGCGGGCTAAAGCCATTGCTGATGAGCTTGGTTGGGAAGGTGATTATTACATGATCTCAGCCGTGAACCGTCAGGGTGTGAAAGAGCTTTGTTGGGATATTATGGAATTCATGAAGACCCAGCCTCGTAGCTTAG
This sequence comes from Xenorhabdus khoisanae, assembly GCF_001037465.1. Classification (GTDB taxonomy): domain Bacteria; phylum Pseudomonadota; class Gammaproteobacteria; order Enterobacterales; family Enterobacteriaceae; genus Xenorhabdus; species Xenorhabdus khoisanae. The sequence goes on along the minus strand of NZ_LFCV01000030.1, from coordinate 28,077 downwards.
AAGCGTCGGAAGAATCCCAACCTGAAAAAGTTGAATTCATGTGGGACGATTACCACAAGGAACAGTTACAGCAATCATCATCTGATGATGATTTGGATGATGACTGGGACGAAGAAGACGACGAAGGCATTGAGTTTATCTATAAACACTAGTCTTCATATCTGATGTTCGAACATGACAAAAGGGCGCAAAAATAGCGCCCTTTTTCGTTGGTCAATGGCTCAGGTATAACGATTTATATAAATGATTTTCGAAACGCGCTAATGGAACACGGCGAGTTCGTTGATTGTCGGGAGAAACGGAGTAAGCAGAAATAAATTGGACGAAAGCGATTTTCTGCCCACTGGCGGCGGTCATGAATCCTGCCAGATTATAAACCCCTTGCAATGAACCTGTTTTGGCAAATACCTTACCATCCAGCCCTGCTTCATGCAGACCGGGACGATAAGCCAGAGTACCATCATACCCAGCTTTAGGAAGCATGGAGATGAAATCTAATTCATTATCGTGTTGGGCAATAAATTGTAAGATCTCCATCATGGTTGTAGGCTTAATTAAATTATGGCGAGAAAGGCCGGAACCATCCACCATGACAGTATTGCCTAAATCAATGCCAGCTTTTTGTTTCAAAATCTGACGAACTGCGTCAGAGCCAGAACGCCATGTTCCTGGAACGTTAAAATAGCGATGGCCAAGGGTTCGGAAGAGGGTATCAGCAATCATGTTGTCTGACTTTTTCAACATGATTGAAAGCATGCTGTGCAATGGTATTGATTGATTCAGGGCGAGAATTTTTTCTGGCCGTTGAGGAATCGATTGGCGTCGTATAGCACCGTTCAACTCAATATCTGCAATGCTCAGTTCATTTTTCAGAATCGCTCCCGCATAGCTTGCACCATTTTGAACGGCGAAGGCCAGTGGGAGCGGCTCATCACGTTGCGTCAGGCAGCCAGTGAGAGTATATCGATTTAGGTCACCTGATGTGACATCCAGTTCACAGTATTTTGCTTCTGGCGAGCCTTTGGCTAATGTTTTTACTTCACTGAAAACCTTAACAGGGTAAAAAGAGGGGATATGGACAAATGCCAGTTCGCCGGGTTGTTCTGAACTGTAAAGTGAAACTGAAAAACAGTTTTTATCCACAATTGCAGCGGATGGGGGGGAACTGAAACATTGGGTCATATCATTCCATACCCAGCCGGGCGCTTTATCGTGGCTGGCAAAAATGGAAACATCTATGATGAGGTCGCCATTAATCTGTTTGATACCTGATTTTTTTAATGTTTCGACCATGTTGCGCAGTTGCGAGCGCGTTAGCATCGGGTCACCTACAAAACGGGCTGTCAGATTACCTTCTAATATTCCATTCGAGATACTGGCATCACTTTCCAGTGTGGTTATAAAACGGTAATCCTTACTAAGCTGTAGCAAGGCTGCCAACGCCGTCACAATTTTTTGTGTGCTTGCCGGTAATGCCATTTGTTGCCCGTGATAATCAACTAATGGCGTTTTTGAGCTAACTTTTTGGGCAATAAATGAGACATGAGTTCCCATCGGCAAATACTGAGTGTTTTCCTCAATTGAAGAGGCATTTGCACTGAAAACACTCAGACTCAAGCTGAGCATACAAGCTATTCTGCTGGTAATTTTTAAAAGAGCCATAGATTTCGCATATGAAGGTGGATGTATTCCAATAATATTTGTATTAATAATACTAAGGTGCAATTTAAGGAAAAGTAAACGATGATCCATCATCAACTCTACGTTAGAATGATAGGTTAGTAGTTAAAATATGCATGTGAACTTCAGATTATGCTGGGTTTACACTCCTTTTATTGTCTGGAGGCCCGCCTGATAGGGTGTGCTCATTGTGCTGTTATTACAAAAATCAGGAAGATGTGTTTGGGCTTAGGATTGATTTAGAGGTTTGATAAATGAAACAAATTCCGATGACGGTACGTGGCGCGGATAAATTGCGCGAAGAATTAGAACATTTGAAAACTGTACGTCGCCCTCAAATTATTACTGCAATCGCTGATGCGCGTGAGCATGGTGATTTGAAAGAAAATGCGGAATATCATGCCGCTCGTGAGCAGCAGGGTTTCTGCGAAGGCCGTATTCAGGAAATTGAGGCCAAACTTTCTAATGCTCAGGTGATTGATGTCACGAAGATGACTAACAATGGTCGGGTGATCTTTGGGGCAACGGTAACGGTACTGAATGTGGATTCAGATGAAGAGCAAACTTACCGTATCGTGGGTGATGACGAGGCGAATATCAAAGAAAATCTTCTTTCTGTGAATTCACCTATTGCCCGTGGCTTGATTGGCAAAGAAGTGGATGATGTTGTTGTAATCACTACGCCAGGCGGCCAGGTGGAATACGAAGTTTTGAATGTGGATTACATCTAATAAATACCATGGTAATCGGCTATTACGTTTACATGGAATAAAAAAGGCCAGACTTGGCCTTTTTTATCATGATAAAGAAATAGCTAACTATGGCATTTTTGTATAAATATGCCGTGATTATTTAGGTAGACTAATCTTGCGTTCTTTTGATGGACGGTAGAGAACTAGAATTTTTCCTATAATTTGCACATTATGTGCACCAGTTTCACGAACAATCGCTTCAGCGATCAAAGTTTTTATTTCGCGGTCTTCGCCTGCAACTTTGACTTTGATAAGCTCGTGATGCGAAAGAGTTTGTTCGATTTCAGCTAATACGCCTTCGGTCAGCCCATTGTTGCCGATCATAACGACAGGCTTTAATGAATGAGCGAGACTTTTCAGGTGTTGAACTTGTTTTTTGTTAAGAGTCATCGTTTTTTTACTTAGTTGGGATTGAAAACGACATATTCTACCGCCATCTCATATCTATCACCATAAATAGTATGGTGTGGTTTGATAAGAGAGCGCAAAAAAGTAAGGCTTTTTTTAGTATAGTTGGAAAGAACAATGGCCAATAAAAAACGCTCAGCAAGCTCAAGTCGCTGGTTACAGGAACATTTTAGTGATAAATATGTTCTGCAGGCACAGAAAAAAGGGCTTCGCTCTCGCGCTTGGTTTAAACTTGATGAGATACAGCAAAGCGACAAAATCTTTAAACCGGGCATGACCGTTGTTGATTTAGGTGCTGCTCCGGGTGGGTGGTCTCAATACGTAGTCAGCCAGATTGGCAATAACGGGCGAGTGATTGCCTGTGATCTTTTGCCGATGGATCCGATAGTTGGAGTCGATTTCCTTCAAGGAGATTTTCGTGATGAACTTGTATTGAAAACATTGCTTGAAAGAGTTGGTGATAATAAAGTCCAGGTCGTCATGTCGGATATGGCTCCCAATATGAGTGGAACCCCCGCGGTCGATATTCCCCGATCCATGTATCTGATTGAGTTAGCGTTGGATATGTGTCGTGATGTGCTGGCCCCTGGGGGCAGTTTTATTGTCAAAGTGTTTCAGGGAGAGGGCTTTGATGAATACCTGAGGGAAATACGCTCCCTTTTTACGAAGATAAAAATTCGTAAACCAGAAGCTTCGCGGGCACGATCACGTGAAGTATACATTGTAGCGACAGGGCGGAAAGTGTAGTACCCTGACTACTATTTGTTAACACAGTTGTAATATGAGGTTAATCCCTTGAGTGACATGGCGAAAAACCTGATTCTCTGGTTAGTCATCGCAGTTGTCTTGATGTTATTGTTCCAGAGTTTTGGTCCCAGCGATTCCAGTGGTCGTAGGGTTGATTACTCTAGTTTCATCAATGAAATATCGCAGAATCAAGTAAGCGAAGTACGTATTTCGGGTCGTGACATTGATTTCACTAAGAAAGACAACGGTGGAAAATACAGCACTTATATGCCAATTCCGGATGAAAAGCTGCTGGATACCCTACTCAATAAACAGGTAAAAGTTGTTGGCGAACCACCAGAACAACAAGGCCTGTTAGCAACCCTCTTTATTTCATGGTTCCCAATGCTACTGCTGATTGGCGTCTGGATCTTCTTTATGCGCCAGATGCAAGGTGGTGGCGGTAAAGGGGCGATGTCTTTTGGTAAAAGCAAAGCCCGTATGTTGACCGAAGACCAAATCAAAACCACATTTGCCGATGTTGCTGGTTGTGACGAAGCAAAAGAAGAAGTAGGTGAATTGGTTGAATACCTGCGTGAACCTGGTCGTTTCCAAAAACTGGGTGGTAAGATCCCGAAAGGTATCTTGATGGTTGGCCCGCCGGGTACGGGTAAGACGCTGTTGGCTAAAGCTATCGCGGGTGAGGCGAAAGTGCCTTTCTTTACCATCTCCGGTTCTGACTTCGTTGAAATGTTCGTTGGTGTGGGGGCTTCCCGTGTTCGTGATATGTTTGAACAAGCGAAGAAAGCTGCACCTTGCATCATCTTTATCGACGAAATTGATGCAGTAGGACGTCAGCGTGGTGCTGGTTTAGGTGGCGGACACGATGAACGTGAACAGACACTTAACCAGATGCTGGTTGAAATGGATGGCTTTGAAGGTAACGAAGGTATTATCGTTATCGCAGCAACCAACCGTCCGGATGTACTTGATCCTGCATTGTTACGTCCGGGGCGTTTTGACCGTCAGGTCGTCGTTGGCCTGCCAGATGTACGTGGCCGTGAGCAAATTCTGAAAGTTCATATGCGTCGTATCCCTTTGGATACTGATATTGACGCATCTATCATTGCTCGTGGCACACCGGGTTTCTCTGGTGCGGATTTGGCCAACCTTGTGAACGAAGCCGCTTTGTTTGCTGCTCGTGGTAACAAGCGCGTTGTTTCTATGGTTGAGTTCGAAAAAGCCAAAGACAAGATCATGATGGGCGCGGAACGCCGTTCAATGGTAATGACGGAAGAACAGAAAGAAGCGACGGCATATCATGAAGCAGGCCATGCCATCATTGGCCGTTTAGTGCCAGAGCACGATCCTGTTCATAAAGTTACGATTATCCCTCGTGGTCGTGCGTTAGGTGTGACGTTCTTCTTACCAGAAGGCGATCAAATCAGCGCCAGCCGCCAGAAATTGGAAAGCCAGATTTCAACCCTATACGGCGGGCGTTTAGCCGAAGAAATTATCTATGGTGTAGACAGCGTTTCTACTGGCGCATCCAATGATATTAAAGTGGCAACATCCATTGCGCGTAACATGGTGACACAATGGGGTTTCTCAGAAAAACTGGGGCCATTGCTGTATGCGGAAGAAGAAGGTGAAGTTTTCCTCGGTCGTTCAGTTGCTAAAGCGAAACATATGTCTGAAGACACTGCGCGTTTAATTGATCAGGAAGTGAAAGCTATCGTCGATCGTAACTATATACGTGCACGTCAGATTCTGATGGATAATTTGGATGTTCTTCACTCAATGAAAGATGCATTGATGAAGTATGAAACCATTGATGCCCCTCAGATTGATGACTTGATGAATCGAACAGCAGTACGTCCGCCGGCAGGTTGGGAAGGTGGAAATAATGGTGGTAATAACAACCATACTCCATCATCTCCGCAACAAACTGCGAAACCTGCGGATGACAATCCGACTGCATAACGAGGTTAGCAATCTTATCAAACCAAGGGTAATGACAAATTGTTGCCCTTGGATTTGACGGACTGTACTTCTTAAATTAAACCCCAGGTTCCGCCTGGGGTTTTGACATTAAGGCCCCCTAGCGATGAAACTGACAGCCAGAGGCAGTGTCCTCGATCTTTCTTGCCCACAAGTGATGGGAATTCTGAACGTGACTCCTGATTCTTTCTCTGATGGCGGAACCCATAATACTTTTGATACGGCACTGAGACATGCCGCTAAAATGATTGAGGATGGTGCAACCATTATTGATGTGGGAGGAGAATCGACACGCCCTGGCGCAGATGAGGTGGGTGAGCAGGAAGAGTTGGATCGCGTTGTTCCGGTGATTGAGGCACTGGCTCAGCGTTTTGATGTCTGGATTTCTGTAGACACTTCAAAAGCTGTCGTCATGAAGGCATCAGCTAAAGCCGGAGCCCATATCATTAACGATATTCGGGCGTTGCAGGAGCCGGGGGCACTTGATGCGGCGGCACAAACTGGATTGCCCGTCTGCTTGATGCATATGCAGGGGCAACCTCGCACGATGCAATCTGAACCTCATTATGAAGATGTCTTATCGGAAGTAAAAACATTCCTGAACAGTCAAATTGAGCTTTGTATTGCGGCGGGAATCGCAAAAAATAACCTGATTCTTGATCCTGGCTTCGGTTTTGGTAAGAACTTATCGCATAATTATCAGTTATTGGCTCATTTGCAGGAATTCCATCATTTTGGTTTGCCGATTCTGGCGGGAATGTCACGTAAGTCCATGATTGGTCAATTACTTCATGTACCACCGCAGGAGCGTGTGACAGGAAGCGTTGCTTGTGCTGTGATTGCAGCCATGCAAGGTGCCCAAATTATTCGTGTGCATGATGTAAAAGAAACCGTTCAGGCAATGCAAATCGTTCAGGCAACACTGTCTGCGCAGAACATGACGTCAGTAAAAAACACGATGTCAGCAAAAAACACGCTGTGAGCAAAGAATACGTTCAGCAAAGGAAAATAACTTTATGAGTAGCCGTAAATATTTTGGTACTGACGGTATCCGTGGCAAAGTGGGCAATACCCCAATTACCCCTGACTTTGTCTTGAAACTTGGTTGGGCTGCGGGAAAAGTCTTGGCCCGTCATGGTTCTCGCAAAATTATCATTGGTAAAGATACCCGAATATCAGGCTATATGCTGGAGTCAGCGCTGGAAGCAGGGTTGGCCGCAGCGGGTTTATCGGCATCTTTTACTGGCCCTATGCCGACACCTGCCGTGGCATATCTGACACGTACTTTCCGTGCAGAAGCTGGAATTGTCATTTCTGCTTCCCACAATCCTTACTATGATAACGGCATTAAATTCTTTTCCATTGACGGGACTAAGCTGCCTGATGATGTAGAAGAAGCGATTGAAGCTGAAATGGAGAAACCACTGACGTGTGTGGAATCTGCCGAGCTGGGACGAGCAAATCGGATTGTTGATGCGGCGGGTCGCTATATTGAATTTTGTAAGGGTACATTCCCTAGCGAACAGAGTCTGAATGGACTAAAAATCGTGCTGGATTGTGCAAACGGCGCGACTTATCACATTGCGCCAAATGTGCTCAGAGAGTTGGGAGCGGATGTTATTACCATCGGTTGTGAACCGAATGGCATCAATATCAACGAAGAGTGTGGCGCGACAGATGTTCGCTTACTGCAAAAGTGCGTGTTGGAAGAACAGGCTGACGTTGGTCTGGCATTTGACGGCGATGGTGATCGCATCATTATGGTCGATCATTTGGGCCATAAAGTTGATGGCGACCAGATTCTTTACATCATCGCACGTGAAGCATTGAGACAAGGCCAGTTGCGGGGTGGTGCTGTAGGCACGTTAATGAGTAATATGGGGCTGGAGTTGGCACTGAAACAGCTTGGCATCCCATTTGAACGCGCGAAAGTCGGTGATCGCTATGTATTGGAAAAATTACAGGAAAAAAGCTGGCGTTTGGGTGCAGAAAATTCAGGCCATGTTATTTTGCTGGATAAAACCACAACAGGTGATGGTATTGTCGCCGGGTTGCAAGTGCTGAGCGCAATGGTACGCAATAACATGAGTCTGCATGACTTGTGCAGTGGTATGAAGCTTCTGCCTCAAATTTTGGTTAATGTTCGTTTTACGGGGAACACCGATCCTCTGCAATCAGAACCTGTGCTTGAAGCTGTGAAATCAGTTGAGACTGAATTGAATGGTCAGGGTCGTGTTCTGCTGCGTAAATCAGGAACAGAGCCGTTAATCCGCGTGATGGTGGAAGGCGAAGATGAAGAACAGGTCACAGCATTAGCGCATCGTATTGCGGATGCCGTGAAAAAAATGGGTTGATTTGTTGATTTTTTCTTCGATCAGAGCCAGTATTTAAAATTAACCTTGCTTGTCTTAAACGCTTTGGTTAGTATTCAAACCCGCTCAATAAGTTAATTTTTCTAATTTTGTGAGCGGGTGATGCAGTGTGGCGTCGCTATGAAATTGCGTTGCTGCTAATAAGCTGTGTGGTAAACCCCACGAGGAAACGGGTACAACATATGTATGAAGCTCTTTTAGGTATATTCTTGCTGGTTGGTATCGGGCTAATTGCTCTGGTTCTGCTACAGCAGGGTAAAGGTGCTGATATGGGTGCTTCTTTCGGTGCGGGTGCATCTAACACATTATTTGGCTCATCGGGTTCTGGCAACTTTATGACCCGCATGACGGCTATCTTAGCAACGTTGTTTATTGTTATCAGTCTGATTCTTGGTAACATGACTAGCAATAAAACTGGGGCAAGCAGTAAATGGGATAACCTTGCTGAACCTGTAAATGTTGAAAAACAAGCAGAAGTTCCAGTAGCGCCAGCAAAACCAAATAGTGATATCCCGCAGTAACTTTCAGTAACAGAATTGAAATAGGGTTGTTGGTTTTAAATAGTTAATGTAACTAACCATTAAAAATAACAGTCCTAAAAAATCAGTGCCGAGGTGGTGAAATTGGTATACACGCTACCTTGAGGTGGTAGTGCCTAAACAACGGGCGTACGGGTTCAAGTCCCGTCCTCGGCACCATTAATCTAGAAACTTGCGTTTTTAGTATTATCAGCGTAAGATTTGCCACGTTTTCGAACGCGGGATGGAGCAGCATGGTAGCTCGTCGGGCTCATAACCCGAAGGTCGTCGGTTCAAATCCGGCTCCCGCAACCACTTCTTAACAACCTGTATCTTTTCCAGAGTCGTCACCCAGCAGCCGTTAAGATATCGATCCTAATTTGCAAGGTTGCTTTGAAAGATATAGAGAGAAGTTGGTTGAGACCACTGGCAGTAAACAGGGTCCAGTTACATAAAGCCCCGAGTATCGGGGTTTTTTGTTATTTGACAGCAGAACTACTGGGCTAATATAGCCCTTTTTTTATGTCTTGGGGGTGGGCTTGTCCACATTAGAGCAAAAATTAACAGAGATGATTTCAGCACCAGTTGAAGCTTTGGGTTTTGAATTAGTTGGCCTGGAGTTTATTCGCGCGCGCGTGTCAACGCTGCGGGTCTATATCGATAGTGAAGAGGGTATCACTGTTGATAATTGTGCTGATGTTAGCCACCAGGTCAGTGCAGTGCTTGATGTTGAAGATCCGATTTCAGTGCTTTATAACCTGGAAATATCTTCACCAGGGCTTGAGCGTCCACTGTTTAAGGCTGAACACTACCAGCGTTTTATGGGTGAAGAAGCCAGTTTATTGTTGCGCATGGCAATGCAGAACCGTCGCAAATGGCAAGGTATCATCAAGGCTGTTGATGGTGAAATGATAACGGTTACGGTGGATGGAAAAGACGAAGTGTTCGCACTGAGCAACATCCAGAAAGCGAACCTGGTACCCCACTTTTAAAGTTCGGATGAGGCAACTAGGATGAATAAAGAAATTCTGGCTGTTGTGGAAGCGGTTTCTAATGAAAAATCTCTCCCTCGTGAAAAAATCTTCGAAGCATTAGAGATTGCACTGGCGACAGCCACCAAGAAAAAGTATGAGCAGGAAATTGACGTTCGTGTTTGCATCGATCGTAAATCCGGTGATTTTGATACTTTCCGTCGTTGGTTGGCTGTAGAAGAAGTCACACAGCCAACACGTGAAATTACGTTGGAAGCAGCAAAATATGATAGCCCAGAGATTGAATTGGGTGGTTATATTGAAGATCAAATTGAATCAGTAACTTTTGACCGTATTACGACCCAGACGGCAAAACAGGTTATCGTACAGAAAGTACGTGAAGCCGAACGCGCTATGGTTGTTGACCAATTCCGTGAACAACAGGGCGAAATCGTGACCGGTCAGGTCAAAAAAGTGAACCGCGAAAATATTACCTTGGATTTAGGTAATAATGCTGAAGCGGTCATTTTACGTGAAGACATGTTACCACGGGAAAACTTCCGTCCAGGTGACCGCGTGCGCGGCGTCCTGTATGATGTTCGTCCTGAAGCTCGTGGTGCACAGCTTTTCATTACCCGCTCTCGTCCTGAGATGCTGGTTGAACTGTTCCGCATCGAAGTGCCTGAAATTGGTGAAGAGATCATTGAGATCAAAGCGGCTGCCCGTGATCCTGGTTCCCGTGCGAAGATTGCAGTGAAAACCAACGACAAGCGTATTGATCCGGTTGGCGCTTGCGTAGGTATGCGTGGTGCAAGGGTACAAGCTGTTTCCAGCGAGCTGGGCGGTGAAAGAATTGACATCGTGTTGTGGGACGATAACCCTGCACAGTTTGTCATTAATGCAATGGCTCCGGCGGATGTTGCATCTATTGTGGTCGACGAAGACAACTGCACGATGGATGTTGCCGTAGAAAACAGTAATCTTGCTCAGGCGATTGGCCGTAATGGTCAAAACGTTCGTCTGGCAGCACAGCTGTTGAAAAAACATCGTGGTGATGACAAGTGGGAACTGAATGTCATGACTGCGGAAGAGCTGCAAGCAAAACATCAGGCAGAAGCTCATGCTTCTATTGATACATTTACTAAGCATCTCGACATTGATGAAGATTTCGCCACCGTATTGGTCGAGGAAGGTTTCTCTACACTGGAAGAACTGGCTTACGTGCCAATCAATGAACTTCTGGCAGTAGAGGGTCTTGATGAAGAAACTGTTGAAGTTCTTCGTGAGCGCGCAAAAGCGGCCTTGACAACGCTGGAACTGGCTCAGAAAGAGAGTCTTAGTGATCAGCAGCCTGCCGAAGATTTATTGAATCTGCCCGGCATGGAGCGTACTTTGGCGTTTGACCTGGCTGCCCGTGGCATCTGTACTCTGGAAGATCTTGCCGAGCAGGGTATCGACGACTTATCTGATATCGAAGGACTGAATGATGAGAAAGCAGGAGAACTCATTATGGCAGCCCGAAATATCTGTTGGTTTGGCGATGATGCATAAATAAACTGTAGCAGGAAGGAACAGAATGACAGAGGTAACCGTAAAATTACTGGCAGAAGAGATCCAGACATCGGTAGAACGTCTAATCCAGCAGTTCACTGATGCTGGCATTCAGAAAACCGCAACTGACTCTGTTTCCCAGAAAGAAAAAGAAGCTTTGCTGGCTCACTTGAACCGCGAACAAGGTGGTTCTGGCGGCCAGCCAGGTAAATTAACACTACAGCGTAAAACGCGCAGTACACTAAACGTTCCTGGCACCGGTGGCAAAAGTAAATCGGTAGCGATTGAAGTCCGCAAAAAACGCACATATGTAAACCGCGACGCTGTTGAACAAGCTAAAGCGGAAGAACAGTCGCAGCGTGAAGCGGAAGAGCAGGCTCGGCGCGAGGTAGAAGAGAAGGCGCGGCTTGAAGCTGAAGCGAAAAAACTCGCGGCAGAGCAAGCTAAACGTGAAGCTGAAGAAATAGCCAAACGTGAAGCAGAAGAGAGCGCTCGACGTGAAGCAGAAGAAAAAGCCAAACGTGAAGAGGCAAAACCCTCTCAGCGTGAGGCGGCGGAAAAAGAAAAAGTGACTAAGCAACATACCGAAACCAAACAAAAATCAGTTCAGACTGGGTCTGCCGCGCAACAAAATGAAAAAGCGCGTCGCGAAGCTGAAGCTGCAAATTTAAAACGTAAAGCTGAAGAAGAAATGCGCCGTAAGGTGGAAGAGGAAGCGAAACGTGTTGCAGAAGAAGCGCGTAAAATGGCAGAAGAAAACAAAGACAAATGGTCTGATAATTCTGATACCAATGAAAGTACTGACTACCATGTAACGACTTCCCGTCATGCCCGCGATGCGGAAGATGAAAATGATGCCAAAGTTGAAGGCGATCGTCGTTCCCGCACCCGTGGTGGCAAAGCTACCCGTCAGAAGAAGAATAACAAGCATTCTGAATCTAAAGCTGATCGTGAAGAAGCGCGCGCAGGCCGTACCAAAGGCAAACATCGCAAGCCGAGCACTTTACAGCAGAGCTTCACTAAACCTGTTGTAGCGGTTAACCGTGATGTTGTGATTGGTGAAACCATTACCGTCGCTGAACTGGCTAACAAAATGGCAGTCAAAGGCGCCCAAGTCATCAAAACTATGATGAACATGGGAGCAGTGGTGACTATCAACCAAGTCATCGATCAAGAAACAGCACAAATGGTTGCCGAAGAAATGGGGCACAAAGTTATCCTGCGTCGTGAAAACGAACTGGAAGAAGCGCTGATGAGTGATCGTGATACGGGTGAAACGCTGGCAGAATCTCGCGCACCAGTTGTAACCATCATGGGTCACGTTGACCACGGTAAAACCTCCCTGCTGGATTATATCCGTTCCACTAAAGTGGCTTCCGGTGAAGCGGGCGGCATTACTCAGCATATTGGTGCATATCATGTGAAAACTGAAAAAGGCATGATCACCTTCTTGGATACCCCAGGCCATGCTGCGTTTACTTCCATGCGTGCACGTGGTGCGAAAGCAACGGATATCGTTGTTCTGGTTGTGGCTGCGGATGACGGCGTAATGCCTCAGACTGTCGAAGCTATCCAGCATGCTAAGGCAGCAAACGTACCTGTTGTCGTTGCGGTGAACAAGATCGATAAACCAGAAGCTGATCCAGATCGTGTGAAGAATGAATTGTCACAATACGGCATCATTTCAGAAGAGTGGGGCGGTGAAAACCAGTTCATCAATGTGTCTGCTAAAGCAGGTATTGGTATTGATGAATTACTGGAAGCAATCCTGCTTCAGTCTGAAGTTCTTGAACTGAACGCTGTACGCACTGGCATGGCAAATGGTGTGGTCATTGAATCCTTCTTGGATAAAGGCCGTGGCCCAGTTGCGACCATTCTGGTTCAGACTGGTACTCTGAATAAAGGCGACATCGTTCTGTGTGGCTTCGAATATGGCCGTATCCGTGCGATGCGTAACGAACTTGGTCGTGAAGTGACTTCTGCTGGCCCGTCTATCCCAGTGGAAATCTTGGGTCTGTCCAATGTTCCATCTGCGGGTGATGAAGCGACAGTTGTTCGTGACGAGAAGAAAGCGCGTGAAGTGGCTCTGTACCGTCAGGGTAAATTCCGTGAAGTGAAGCTGGCTCGTCAGCACAAAGCTAAGCTGGAAAACATTTTTGCTAACATGGAAGAAGGTAAAGTATCTGAACTGAACATCGTTCTGAAAACTGACGTTCAAGGTACATGTGAAGCAATTTGTGATTCATTGCTGAAACTGTCTACTGATGAAGTAAAAGTGAAAATCATCGGTTCAGGCGTAGGTGGTATCACCGAAACTGATGCAACGTTGGCAGCAGCATCCAGCGCTATTATTCTGGGCTTCAACGTTCGTGCTGATGCATCTGCACGTCGTGTCATCGAAAACGAAAGTCTGGATCTGCGTTACTACTCCGTTATCTATAACCTGATTGATGAAATCAAACAGGCTATGAGCGGTATGCTGGCACCAGAATACAAACAGCAAATCATGGGACTGGCCGAAGTCCGTGACGTATTTAAGTCACCGAAATTTGGTGCTGTCGCTGGTTGTATGGTGACAGAAGGTTCCATCAAGCGTAATAACCCAATCCGTGTTCTGCGTGATAACGTGGTCATTTACGAAGGCGAGCTGGAATCCTTGCGTCGCTTCAAGGATGATGTTAACGAAGTCCGTAATGGTATGGAATGTGGTATCGGTGTGAAGAACTACAATGATGTTCGCGTTGGCGATATGATTGAAGTCTTTGAAGTGATTGAAATTAAACGCTCCATCGATTAATACCATTATCTATCCAATAGATTTATTCCATTCTTGGGGGGCTTAATGCCCCCCAAAATGTCAGGAGATATAACAATGGCAAGAGAATTCAGTCGTACTCAGCGCGTTGCACAAGAAATGCAAAAAGAGATTGCCATCATTTTACAGCGTGAAGTTAAAGATCCGCGTATCGGCATGGCGACAGTCTCTGGTGTTGAGGTTTCCCGCGATCTGGCCTATGCCAAAGTATTTGTGACCTTTTTGAATGTCCTGGTGGAAGGACATGATTCAGAAATGGTTAAAGAAGGTATCAAAGCATTGAATGAAGCCTCTGGTTTTATTCGTTCCCTGCTGGGTAAAGCGATGCGTCTGCGTGTCATTCCTGAACTGACGTTTTCTTATGACTCTTCTCTGGTGGAAGGGATGCGTATGTCAAACTTGGTCAGCAACGTCGTGAAAAATGATGAGCAGCGCCGTACATCTACGGATCACAACGAGGAAAAGTGATGGGTCGCCGTCGTAGAGGCCGTGCGATACACGGTGTACTGTTGCTGGATAAGCCGCAGGATATCTCCTCCAATGATGCGTTACAGAAAGTAAGGCGGATCTTCAATGCCAGCAAGGCGGGCCATACTGGTGCGCTGGACCCACTGGCGACAGGCATGTTGCCGATTTGCCTTGGTGAAGCGACTAAATTTTCCCAATTTCTGCTGGATTCTGACAAACGCTATCGGGTGATAGCCCGTTTGGGGCAACGTACAGATACTTCAGATTCACATGGAACCATCATTCGTGAACGTGAAGTTCAAATAACCCAATCCCAGCTTGATGATGCATTGGATACATTCCGTGGTGATACCATGCAGGTCCCTTCCATGTACTCTGCATTGAAACATCAAGGAAAACCCCTGTACGAATATGCTCGTCAGGGTATTGAAATTGAGCGGGAAGCGCGTCCTATCACTGTTTATGAATTGCAATTCATTCGCTGGGAAGGGAATGAACTGGAATTGGAAATACACTGTTCCAAGGGGACTTACATCCGTACCATCATTGATGATTTGGGTGAACTTTTGGGCTGTGGCGCTCATGTTATTTATTTGCGCCGTTTACAGGTTGCCGATTATCCCAATCAAAGGATGGTAACGCTGGAACAGTTATATGAATTAAAACAACAGGCTGAAGATCAGGAAATTGAAGCGGGAACACTGCTTGATCCATTGCTATTGCCAATGGATACCGCTGTTGCTCATTTCCCTGTGATTCACTTGGCATCTGTGGTTGCGTCTTATTTTAAACAAGGGCAGCCAGTTCGAAGCAGTCACAACTTGGCTTCGGGTGAATGGGTGCGGGTCACCGAAGGAGATGAAAATAAATTCATCGGTATTGCGGTGATTGACGATGATGGGCTGGTAGCTCCCCGCCGTCTGGTTGTTGAAACTGAAATCGAATAATGATAGTAACTGATAAGGAATTCAAAGCAGACAAATTGTGTAGATGCAATGAAGGGCACCGATTGTGCTGTCTTGCGCTTCACCTATTTGCAGCGTAGAATACCGCGTCTATATATGAGTTGCTGAATTAGAGATCGGCACTTGTCATTTTAAACTACATATTTGGAGTTATACTATGTCTCTAAGTACTACTGCAAAAGCGCAGATTATTGCTGAGTTTGGCCGTGGCGCTAACGACAGTGGTTCCAGCGAAGTTCAGATCGCACTGCTGACAGCTGACATCAACCAACTGCAAGGCCACTTTTCAGAGCACAAAAAAGATCACCACAGCCGTCGTGGTCTGCTGAGAAAGGTTGCACAGCGTCGTAAGCAACTGAACTACCTGAAGGGTAAAGATGTGGCACGCTATACCGCTCTGATTGAGCGTCTGGGACTGCGTCGCTAATCGATGAGTTTCGATGGAAAGGGGCCTAATCGGGCCCCTTTTCTTCTAGGAAACGGAATTGAGAGACGTTATACCGTTTCTGAAATTTGAATCTCTTCCGCTACAGTGACTCGCGCGGCTAATGAGAGTCCTTAAGGGAGTAAGCACTGTCATTAGTCGTGAGGGTGTAGCAAGAAGAGAAAATCCATTGTTGCTGAATCTTAAAAGTCGGCAACACTAACAAAGGAAAATTATTTTGCTGAATCCGATTGTTCGTAAATTCCAGTATGGTCAGCACACTGTGACCATCGAAACCGGCATGATGGCTCGTCAGGCGACAGCAGCCGTTATGGTAAATATGGATGACACGGCGGTATTCGTTACCGTTGTTGGTCAGAAAAAAGTAAAAACAGGCCAGGATTTCTTCCCCCTGACTGTTAACTATCAAGAGCGTACTTACGCCGCAGGCCGTATTCCGGGAAGTTTCTTCCGTCGTGAAGGTCGTCCGGGAGAAGGTGAAACCCTCGTAGCCCGTCTGATTGACCGTCCTTTACGCCCTCTGTTCCCAGAAGGTTTCCTGAACGAAGTTCAAATCATCGCGACAGTAGTTTCTGTTAACCCTCAGGTTAACCCTGATATCGTTGCCATGATCGGTGCATCTGCTGCACTGGCGCTGTCTGGTATTCCATTCAATGGCCCAATCGGTGCTGCTCGCGTTGGTTACATCAACGATCAGTACGTACTGAACCCAACCAGAGATGAACTGAAAAACAGCCGTCTGGATCTGGTGGTTGCAGGTACTGAAGGTGCGGTATTGATGGTAGAATCCGAAGCGGATCTGCTGACTGAAGAGCAAATGTTGGGTGCGGTTGTGTTTGGTCACGAGCAGCAACAGATCGCTATTGAGAATATCAATGCACTGGTTGCTGAAGCAGGCAAAGAAAAATGGGATTGGGCTCCGGAGCCTATCAACCAGCCTCTGCATGACCGTGTTGCTGAACTGGCTGAAACCCGTCTGGGCGATGCTTACCGTATTATTGAGAAGCAGGAACGTTACGCTCAGGTTGATAGCATCAAAGAAGAAGTTTCTGCGATCGTCTTGGCAGAATCAGCGGAAAAAGGCGTTGAGCTGGATGAAAGCGAAGTGCTTGATGTGCTGTCCGGTCTGGAGAAAAATGTTGTTCGTGGCCGTGTTCTGCGTGGTGAACCTCGTATTGATGGTCGTGAAAAAGACATGGTTCGTGCTCTGGATGTTCGCACTGGTGTATTGCCACGTACTCATGGTTCGTCTCTGTTCACCCGTGGTGAAACACAGGCGCTGGTTGCGGCAACTCTGGGTACAGAGCGTGATGCGCAAGTTATCGATGAGCTGATGGGTGAGTATACAGACCGCTTCCTGTTCCACTATAACTTCCCTCCATACTCTGTGGGTGAAACCGGCATGGTTGGTTCACCAAAACGTCGTGAGATTGGTCACGGACGTCTGGCGAAACGTGGTGTATTGGCTGTCATGCCAAGCCCTGCCGAATTCCCGTATACAGTTCGCGTTGTGTCTGAAATCACTGAATCCAACGGTTCCTCTTCGATGGCTTCCGTTTGTGGTGCGTCACTGGCGCTGATGGATGCTGGTGTGCCAATTAAGGCCGCCGTTGCTGGTATCGCAATGGGTCTGGTGAAAGAAGGGGAAAACTTTATTGTTCTGTCTGACATTCTGGGTGACGAAGATCATCTGGGCGACATGGACTTTAAAGTTGCGGGTAGCCGCGATGGTATCAGCGCATTGCAGATGGACATCAAAATTGAAGGCATCAACCGTGAAATCATGCAGGTTGCCCTGAATCAGGCCAAAGGTGCTCGTTTGCACATCCTTAACGTGATGGAGCAGGCAATCGAAAGCCCACGCAACGATATCTCTGAATTTGCACCACGTATTCATACCATCAAGATCAATCCAGACAAGATCAAAGACGTGATTGGTAAAGGCGGTTCTGTGATCCGTGCATTGACAGAAGAAACCGGCACCACCATTGAAATTGAAGATGATGGTACGGTGAAGATTGCGGCAACTGATGGTGATAAAGCGCGTCACGCTATTAGTCGTATCGAAGAAATCACTGCTGAAGTTGAAGTGGGCCGTATCTATACCGGTAAAGTAACCCGTATTGTTGATTTCGGAGCATTTGTTGCTATCGGCGGTGGTAAAGAAGGGCTGGTACACATTTCTCAAATCGCAGACAAACGTGTAGAGAAAGTCACTGATTATCTGCAATTAGGTCAGGAAGTTCCGGTTAAGGTATTGGAAATTGATCGTCAGGGTCGTATCCGCCTGAGCATGAAAGAAGCCGTAGTTACTACCGATGAAGTGTCACAGGCACCGGAGTCATCTGTAGAATAAATTTGACGTAAAGCGCGGCGTCCTGTAAAAAGGGCGCCGTTTATCCCTAATTTATTTTGAATTGCAGTCAATAACGCTATAGTTCGAAGTTGAAGGGAAAAGTCAGTTTTGGGCAGGATGCCTGAAATATACAATGTGGGTGGAGTAACTGGGCATTCTGATTAATGTCTGACTTCGGGAGTGGGAAATGAATTCTTTTCTGCGCTGGTGGTATGTTGCGGCTATTTTTCTCCTTGTGGGATGTGGCAGCACTGGATGGCGTAAAAATGAAGTTATTGCTATTCCATTACAACCGACATTGCAACAAGAGGTTATTCTGGCTCGCATGGAGCAAATACTTGCGAGTCGGTCACTTACGGAAGATGAGTATGCACAGCTTTTATATGAAAGAGGTGTGCTGTATGATAGCCTCGGGCTGAGGGCACTGGCGCAGAATGATTTTTCAGTGGCTTTGTCTCTCCGTCCTGATATTCCTGAGATTTTTAATTATCTAGGAATTTATTTTACGCAGGCAGGTAATTTTGATTCTGCCTATGAAGCGTTTGATTCTGTTTTAGAGCTTGATCCAACTTACAATTACGCGCGAATGAATCGCGGCATTGCACTGTATTACGGTGGCCGTTATCGATTGGCGCAGGATGATCTGCAGGCGTTTTATCAAGACGATCCAAATGATCCCTTCCGTTCGTTGTGGTTGTACCTTGTGGAAGTGAAAATCGATCCTAAGGTTGCAATGACTAATTTGTCGCACCATTTTGACAAAGCGAACCGGGGGCTATGGGGCTGGAATATCGTTGAATTCTATTTAGGCAAAATCAGTGAGAAAATATTGATGGAGCGTTTACAACAGAATTCAGCGGATAACACTTCGCTCGCTGAGCATCTCAGTGAAACTGACTTCTATTTAGGTAAACATTACCTAAGTCTGGGGGATGAGGATAGCGCAGCTGCGTTATTCAAGCTGACGGTAGCTAACAATGTTCATAACTTTGTTGAGCACCGCTACGCATTGTTGGAATTGGCGCTACTAGGCCAAAGACAAGATGATTTATCGGAATCGAACCAACAATAGCTGACGAACATTTTCACGACAGATTTTTAAGTCCACATCTTGCGAGGTGGGGGCTTGTTTGTTCGTTTAATAACATAATTTGAGCCAGTTCACATTTTAAATGAAAATGACAGAAATTCTTTTCACTGTGTTATGTAGACTGGCCGCCACGATTAATGAGGCACCATTACATGACCACTGAGACTGAAATCTCTTTTGCTGATTTAGGATTATCAGCACCTATTCTTTCTGCACTGGAAGACTTGGGCTATGAGAAGCCTTCTCCTATTCAACAACAATGTATTCCACACCTGCTGAACGGTAGTGACGTGCTGGGTATGGCACAGACTGGTAGTGGTAAGACTGCGGCATTCAGCTTACCTTTACTGCATAACATTGATGCTGAACTTAAAGCTCCACAGATCCTTGTGTTAGCACCAACCCGTGAACTGGCGGTACAGGTTGCCGAAGCATGTTCAGATTTCTCCAAGCACATGCGTAACGTGAATGTTGTTGCACTTTATGGTGGGCAGCGCTATGACGTCCAATTACGTGCTCTGCGTCAGGGACCACAAGTTGTTGTGGGAACACCAGGCCGTCTGCTGGACCATCTGAAACGTGGAACATTGGATCTGTCCAACCTGAAAGGTCTGGTATTGGATGAAGCCGACGAAATGTTGCGTATGGGCTTTATCGAAGATGTTGAAAACATCATGAGCCAGATCCCTGCTGAACATCAGACTGCACTGTTCTCAGCAACCATGCCTGAAGCGATTCGCCGCATTACCCGTCGTTTCATGAATGACCCACAGGAAGTTCGTATTCAAAGCAGTGTTACGAACCGTCCTGACATCAGCCAGAGCTACTGGTCTGTGTACGGAGTGCGTAAAAATGAAGCGCTGGTACGTTTCCTCGAAGCAGAAGATTTTGATGCTGCGATTATTTTCGTGCGTACCAAGAATGCAACGCTGGAAGTGGCAGAAACTCTGGAGCGTAACGGCTACAACTCAGCGGCACTGAATGGTGATATGAACCAGGCTTTGCGTGAACAGACACTTGAGCGCTTGAAAGATGGCCGTTTGGACATTCTGATTGCAACTGACGTTGCAGCTCGTGGTTTGGACGTTGAGCGCATTAGTTTGGTTGTGAACTACGACATCCCAATGGACGCAGAGTCTTATGTACACCGTATCGGCCGTACTGGTCGTGCAGGTCGTGCGGGTCGTGCCCTGTTGTTTGTTGAAAACCGTGAACGCCGCCTGCTGCGTAACGTTGAACGCACTATGAAACTGACGATCCCAGAAGTTGAACTGCCAAATGCAGAACTTCTGAGCCAGCGTCGTCTGGAGAAATTCGCGGCTAATGTTCAGCAGCAACTGGAAAGCAGCGATCTGGATCAATACCGTGCTCTGTTGTCTAAACTGGGTACTGGTGAAGAGCTGGACATGGAAACACTGGCCGCAGCCCTGCTGAAAATGGCACAAGGCGAGCGCCCACTGATTCTGCCACCAGATCCAGTACGTCGTCCTCGCCGTGAATTCAACGATCGTGATGACCGTCGCCGTAACGGTAATGCTTTTGGCGACCGTGGTGACAGAGGTGACCGTGGTGATCGTGGCGACCGTGGTGACAGAGGTGATCGTCCTCGTCGTGAGCGTCGCGATGTGGGTGACATGGAACTGTATCGCATTGAAGTAGGCCGTGATGATGGCGTTGAAGTTCGCCACATTGTAGGTGCAATTGCGAACGAAGGTGATATCAGCAGCCGTTATATCGGTAATATCAAGCTGTTTGCGTCTCACTCTACGATTGAGCTGCCAAAAGGAATGCCAGGGGAGGTGCTGTCTCACTTCACGCGTACCCGTATTCTGAACAAACCAATGAACATGCAGTTAATGGGTGATGCACAACCATTTGAGCGCCGTGAACGTCGTGGTGGTGGCCGTAATGGTAATGGCGGTAACGCTGGTAACGCTGGCAACGCTGGCAACGCTGGCAACGGTGGCAATGGCCCACGTCGTGAGCGTGATGGTTTTGGCAATAACGGTAACGGTGGTCGTCGTTTTAACAACGAACGTCGTGGCGGTGGTGAGCGTGGCTCTTTCCGTGGCCGTAGTAACGATGATTTCAATGGCGGTGCTCCACGTCGTCGTCAAAGCAGTGGCAACAGCACTAGCAACGTATAAGCAAATACGTTAACGCCTGACTTGATTGGCGGTTAGCTGTTGCATTGAAAGTATCGCAATGATGTATTAAATAAGACCCTTTCTCTTTACGGAGAAAGGGTTTTTTACGTTTACATCATATGAAATTTAGGTTGGTTTTTTGGATATACGTTTATTCAACTCGCCTTTGGTTTCAATATCTGAAAGTAAGCGCTCACCTTGATGAATAACGGTTTTTCTTAGTTTGCCTCTGAAACCAGCATGAGCGACTTCCTGCAAAATGCGCTCTTCTACCGCACTCAGCCCTCCTATAATCAGCCAAGATCATTTCCTTTGTTTATTTTTCCTGTAGGGTGACGAGATTATGCCTCAAACAGTGATTAATTTAACCCCAGCTCTTCTTTTAGCGGTTTCAGATAACGACGGCTGACGGGAATACATGCATCATTGCTTAACACCAATTCTGCCTGCCCATTTTCACCAAAAACAATTTCCCGCAATTGGGACATATTAACCAGATACTGACGATGACAGCGGGTCAGGGATGTACGGGTTTCCAGTGTGCGCAGAGTCAACTCAGTAAAACCTTCCTGACCATTGGCATTCATAACATACACACCACTCAGGCGGGAAGTGGCATACAGAACATCATCCAATGGCATCAGCCATATCCGGCTATATCCGGTACAAGGAATATATTTCAGTTGCTCATCTTCGCGTTGCAGATCCGCCAGATTTTGCTTTTGATAGCCAGAGCGCAGCCGTTGCAACGTTTTGCTCAGACGCTCTTTTTCCAGCGGCTTTAATAGATAATCGAACGCATGCTCTTCAAAGGCTTGCACCGCATATTCATCAAACGCGGTTAAAAAAACAATATAAGGACGATGATCAGGGTCGAGCATTCCCACCATTTCCAATCCGGTAATGCGGGGCATTTGAATATCGAGGAAAACCACATCCGGTTTCAGACGATGAATGGCACCAATCGCTTCCACTGCGTTGGCACACTCACCGATGATTTGAATATCCGTTTCCTCTTCCAACAGACAACGTAGATTCTCACGAGCCAGAGGTTCATCATCAACAATCAATATATTCATATTTACGCCGCTTTTTTCGCCTCTTTTTCCAATGGTAAACATAAAATGACACGGGTAAATTCTTCGGGCTGGCAATCAACTTTCACGCCATAGGGTTTACCATAACGGAGCTGTAGACGTTTATCTACCAGACTCATTCCAAGTCCGTCTCCCATTTGTTTTGGACAATAAAGTCCCGCATTATCTTCAATCTCCACCAATAGCAAATTGGCTTCCTGGTGCGCTCTAATCGTAATTCTTCCTGTATCAAGTAACTGTGATGTGCCATGTTTAATGGCATTTTCTACCATCGGTTGTAGGGAAAATGCAGGTAGTTTTGCATTGCGCAGGGATTCCGGTATTTCTATGGCAATCTGAAGACGTTCACGGAAGCGCGCTTTCTCAATTTGTAAGTAAGCATTCACATGTTCTATTTCATTTTCCAGCGTGGCAATCTCTTCAGGCCGCTTCAAATTCTTGCGGAAGAATGTCGAAAGATACTGCACAAGCTGGCTGGCTTGTTGGCTATCTCGACGGATAACTGCTTGTAGTGTATTTAGGGCATTGAATAAAAAGTGAGGATTCACTTGCGCGTGAAGCAGCTTCACTTCTGATTGCAGTAAAGATTGCTTATTCCGCTCATACTGTCCGGCAAGAATCTGGGCTGAAAGTAGACTGGCAATTCCCTCACCCAAGGTACGATTGATGGAGCTGAATAAACGGTTTTTGGCTTCGTAAAGTTTAATAGTACCGATCACCTTCTGATTTTCTCCCCGTAAAGGGATCACCAGCGTCGAGCCAAGTTTACAAATTGGACTAAGGGAACAACAATAAGGGATTTCATTCCCATCGGCATACACGACTTCATTATTTTCAATCGCGCGACGTGACTGTTCGGAAGCAATAGGCGTACCGGGCAGGTGATGATCAGAACCGAGACCAATAAATGCCAGTAACTTTTCTCTGTCAGTGATAGCGACTGCGCCAATTTCTAATTCCTGATAGATGACTTTTGCTACACGCATACTGTTATCTTCATTGAATCCCTTACGCAGAATCCCTTCTGTACAGACAGCAATTTTCAAGGCCTGGGCAGAAAAGGCGCTGGTATATTTTTCAAAAATGGCGCGTCTGTCCAATAAGATGCGGATAAACATCGCTGCACCAATACTGTTGGCGATAATCATCGGGGCTGCTATATCCTTCACCAGATTCCATGCTTCATTGAACGGATTAGCAAGTAGCAGAATAATCCCCATTTGGGTGCATTCAGCAAAGAAAGTGACAACGGCCGCCGTCCACGGATTCAGTAGCTTATTAATTTGTCCCCGTTTCATCAGGTAAATATGGACAAGGCCACCAAGTACGCCTTCTACAATGGTGGATACCATGCAACTAAATGCAGTCATTCCACCGAGAGAATAACGGTGTAAGCCGCCAGTGAATCCGACCATTGCCCCTACGGTTGGCCCACCGAGAAAACCGCCGAGTACAGCACCAATCGCGCGTGTGTTGGCAATCGAGTCATTCACATTCAACCCAAAATACGTTCCCATAATGCAAAAGATGGAAAAGATAACGTAACACATCATCTTATGTGGCAAACGGACGGTAACTTGCAGTAGAGGAATAAACAGGGGGGTTTTACTCAGCAGCCAGGCGATCACCAGATAAATACACATCTGCTGGAGTAATAACAACACGAGGTTAAATTCGTACATATCTTTTCATTGTATGATTAATAACGACTATATATTTGATGTGCCATTATCAAAGGTTAAATTTAACGCCGTCAATAGGGCATTGGCAGGATAATCTATTTATAGGAAAGGAATTGGTGTGGAAAGGGTTATCCGCCCCAATCGGGGCGGATTGATAGCATTATTCCTTGCAGATAACGTAGTCGGTGACTATTTCATTAATAACGTGTTCGAACCCTTTGTCGATATTCACGGCAAAATGGGCATTTTTACCTTTTTCGTCTATCCCCGGGCTTGAAGAGCGATAGGAGCGATCTTGTGGCCAGCCGTATACATCATGCATAGTATTATCGGGATGGGCGAGGTACAGATCCCACAGCTCATTTACTGTTGGCAGCGTGTCATGTGTTTTCCGACAGTACCATTCTGCTCCTTTGTAGACACGACGTGGCCAAATTTCACCATTTTCAACATAGGTGGTCATTCCTGCCATACCTAAGGCTTTTAATTCTGCTTGTAACTTGGGCCGGTTAAAGACTTCGCCATTTTTACCGACCATGGTTTCAGCCATATGCCCCCAAAAATTAGCGACAGGAACATCCGGGCTGGTTGGAACTGTAAAGATCATATCCTTAGTTTGTGGCGGCGCAGTACCATCCGCAGTGACAGAGAATGTCGTCTTCACACCAAGCCCGTTTGGATCGGTCACGGTAATATTGAGCATACCGTTTTCATCAGTGAAATCCTGATATTCAGTTGTTTTTCCATTGAATAATAGGGTGGGTTTTTCAGCAACATTCTGGCGATTCAGAGACTTAATAGCGTTCATTCTGACGTCCACATTTCTGACCAGCTTCCCGTGATAGAGGGTTTTGAGCTTTAATGTAATTGGGGCATCTTTCTTTGCCTTATCAGCACTTGTTGTGATGATGACATCATCGGCAAGTCCCCTGACAGTTCCCCCTTTTCCTCCATCGTGGGTATGGTTGCCTTGTTCGGTACTCATGCTGGTATCAACAGTTTGGGTATTCCCGATAAGGCCAAGGGCGTTTTGTGCCTGTACCGCGATCGCTTTCACTGTCCCCGCATCTGCTTGTGTCAGTGTATAGTTAGGGAGCTTGCCGGACTCAGTAATCGTATGCCCTTTGCTAATATCAATATTGTCTTTATTCCCCCATACATAACGGGATT
Source organism: Xenorhabdus khoisanae (assembly GCF_001037465.1). GTDB lineage: Bacteria > Pseudomonadota > Gammaproteobacteria > Enterobacterales > Enterobacteriaceae > Xenorhabdus > Xenorhabdus khoisanae. Next base: position 2,863 of record NZ_LFCV01000030.1, on the reverse strand, counting down.
TATCCGTTGTATCGCCTTCATTGGCGTAAAAGGTATAGGATGCACTCAGGGTTTGCCCCATCTCCAATTTGCCAACGATGGTTAAATTTTTGACGAGTGGTGTACTTGGATGTACGAACATGATTTCGACAGGTTTGAGGGTAGTCCCATTCACTTCTGGCGTAATTTTTAATACCCCAATCTTTTCACCCGCAGTAAGATGGGATTTATAAACGCCCGGCTGAGTCTCTTGCATTTTTTCGATCTGTGGATCGCGACCTTCTCCACTCAATCCACTGGAGATTAATTTGATTTCGGAAGCAATCCCTTTGACTGGCTTGCCATCTTTATCTTTCAGGGTCAATGTCAGAAGAGTCGTATCGCGATTATCCGCCAGTAGCTCTTTATCTTTTGCTGTAAAGGCAGAGCTATTGACATTGATTTCTGCTGGGAGTACCTGCACCTGCATTTCTACTCGTTTGGACGTATTGCCTTGTTCATCATAAGCAACGGCACCTACCGTGTAGATATTATTACCCTGTGGTTGATATTTCGGCAGAGTCAGCAGATAGTTTGTCCCGCCCTGATGTTGGATTTTACCGCCATTGACAAATAGGCTCGTGGCTTCCCATTGAATATCTTTAAATCCATACTTGCTGTTAACGCTGATATGGAGAGGTTTGGTTTCATTCTCATGACCGATAATCTGGTTCTCCATTGCCAGAGAGATCACTTCACGTTTGCGGTATTCCAGAACAATTTGATTATTACGATCGACCAAATCATAGCGACTGCCTTGCAGAGAATGCTTGAATGCTACGGCATCTGGATTAATCTGTTCTGACCACGGAGTGCCGATGACATAATTCAATTCCATATTGAACTGTGTTTCTCCGTTACCGGACATCTCTTGTTTGCGCTCAATGCCGAAAGTCAGCAGTGGAACCGGAGTATAATTAATTCCGACCGTAAACATAGAAGGATTCTGGCTTCGGTGATCTTTATTGATTAAGCTAACTTCATTCCCGAAATACTGTTCATATACTAACTTACCGCCGAGTTGTGGTAAGGCGGGGGCATAGCCTTGTACTCTCAGATCGAATCCATTGGCTGGTCGCTCATCATAGTCAGTCAGAAGAGGTGATTCTTTCCAGTTGCTTAAGCGGAGATAGCCGTTTGCGCCCAATTTCAGATAATCACGGGCATATTCGGCACCGAGGCCAAATCGGGTATTATCACCGGTGAAATCATGGTCAAGGAAAGCATTGTAGCCGAACATCCAGCCATCAAAAAAACGACGTTCTCCTAGCCCGATATTGAGAGTATTGCGTTTATCGATACGGCGGAAACCGAACTGGGTAAAATCCAGCCGGCTGTGGGTATCATGCAGTGGCAACAACATATCTAACTGGCTGCCATTCAGGCTTCCATGACTATCCACATTGGTTTGCACACGAACTGTGCCGTAATGTGCTAACCAATTTTTAATTTGTTGATTAGCCTCACTCGTGACCAGATTGCCTAATTGATTTATTGCTCCGTTCTTAATGTTGTTATTGATTAATAGATGACCAACCTGAGAGGCAACCTCAGCCAGACGATGTGACTCTTCATCCGAAGCAGAAGTTTTGTTCAATGAAGATTGATCTAACGAAGAATAGTTGAAAGGCAGAAATTTATTGGTTCGAGGTTTAGGGACATCAATTTCGCTGCCGGCACCAAGTGTCATAAAAGGTTTGCTGAAGGTGCGTAGTTGATTAATTTTTTTCAGGTCAGTGACGGTTAAACCGTAGCGCTTGGCGACGGTATTGACGGTTTCCCCTGATTTCAGGATATAAGGCTCTGTTGGTCGTGCTAATTTTTCATTTTGAAAAGTCGCTTGTGTTTTGGCACTAGCGATAGCGGGGGCAAATGCGCCAGTAACCGGAAACACAAATTGAGTGATAATGTTCACCCATGCTACACGTTTCAGCCTATTTTGCTGATTCTGTAGCCGCGGCTTATCGAATTTTTTTTTCATAACTGTAAACCTGTAAAAATAAAAAACATCGAGCGATAACCAGCAGTAAACCTATCCATTTCAGAATATTACGTTCTATTTACTACCAACCATAAACCGTGTACCCAGAGGGAAATCGTCAAATCATGACGAAATAGTAAGATAACAATACGGAATTGCCTGATCTGAGATATCACGAAATAGTTAACAAACTCTGTTGAGTGGTTAGCGTGTAGACTATTGATCTGGGATTTTGTCTTTATAAGGTTTTTTATTCCAACATAAAATCAATTATTGATCAATATAACTTTTGTGATTAATCGTTTTTAAAAAACAGAGAGTATAGGAAAAAAATAGGTTTGATGAGATCAGGCATTGTTGTTGCAGGGAAAAGTTGTGCGCCAGAGATCATCATTGCTTCTAAAGCGACAGGTCGGGTCGTTAATCTCCATGTGGGACACTGACCTTTATTACTATGCCGATCTTCTATATTTCAGGAACGATTTGGCCGCCTCAGTCGATGTCTGATTGGGTAAGGGTGGTTTCATCGGCTTTGCCATCAACTTGGGCCACAAAAGCGATCGCAGGCGTCAACCAAATGGGACTGCCATTGCACAGTGTATTCCGGGATATTTCCCAGCGCGTTAAGCGATTTTTTTATCCCTGAGCAGAAAACATTTACGCGAACTGTTAATTAGGTTACGGACTGCTCATTAAAGATAGATATTTAAAGTTTACATTTATGACGAAAGGGAATAATAGAAATTCTTTTTTTTACATTCTCATTATTTATGTATTTAGTTAATATCATAAACCTGTTAAATAGAGTCACGATATTATCGATATAGTTAGTTAGCTTGATATCTGAACAGCACAAGCCTGATG